>NZ_JAXAVV010000023.1:0-154331 GCF_033949925.1 Lentzea kristufekii | reverse complement strand
TAGGAAAATGCCAAAGCAACTAGAATCCCGTCGTGACCAGCTGTTGCGCGTGCTCCATAGAGCGCGGGTCGTTTCACCTGTCTAAGCTTGGTTACTGAGCAACGGGTAGCCGGTGGTCAGTAACCAGCGGCATCGCCCAGTGCCAAAACGGAACGGGTGGCACACGCAAAGCGTGCACCACCCGTCCGGTTACCTGAACAGACCGCTGATCTCGCTGGCCAGCGTGGCGATCTGAATCAGGAACGTGAGGATGACGGCGGCCCGCCCGGAGCGCGAACTCCTGGTGGGCTGTCGTCGTTCCTGTCCACGTCCAGGCCTACGGCCCTGGACGTGCTTCCTTCTCCTCACTCGGTACCTCCGCCGACGCATCCACAGCGGGCGGGTGTCGGCCTCCCCAACCCGCGCGGTGTCGGGAAGGCTCGGAGGCACCAAGCAAACGGCACGGCCAGTTGGCTACCGCCGTACACGCCGTCAACACCCTATCCAGGGGAAGGCCCAACGTTGTGTCATGCGATGACACAACCAATAAATCACTCCAAAATACGTCGGCGGTCACCCCGCTGCTGCGATGTAGTGACCTGCGACGTTAAGGCAAACAGGGACATCGAATCCAGGGTGGATGTCCCCGCTTTTAGCGTAGCCCGTTTGGCGGTGGTCATATTGGGCAAGCGCGGCCCTGCTGCCAAGCCGACGAAACTCCGCGTCCTGCACGGTGATCGGGCCGACCGGATCAACGCAGATGAGCCCGAGCCGCCCGAGGACGATGTCCGTTGCCCTGATTGGGCTTCTGAGGGCGCGCGCGAGATCTGGCACCGCCTCGCCCCCGGTCTGGAGGAGCGCGGGGTGCTGACCATGTGGGATGTGGACGCGTTCCTGCTGCTGTGTGAGGCGCTGGCGCGCTACCGCTCCGCCACCCAGCTCGTGAACGGCTCCGCGCTGCTCGTGCAGGGCGGTTCGGGTCTGATGAAGAACCCGGCGCTTCAGGTGCAGGCCGAGGCGGAGCGCACTTTCTTGCAGGTCGCCGCACGCTTTGGGCTGACGCCAAGCGATCGGCAGTCCATCAAGGTCGAGGTGGGCCGCGATGGCAACAAGGGCGGCGCGGACCGGCTCCTCTCCTAGGACTCCCCGCAAGACCACGAAGTCGTCCCCGCGGCTTCCGGTGTGCGGGCGGGAGTTCGACGGCTCGCGCTGCTGCAAGCGCGGCACGCACTTCTGTGTGCCGCGCGCGGATCACGCGCAGGCGTTCGCGGAGGAGATCTGCGTCCACACGAAAGACCGGTGGGCGCGCACACCGTTCATCCTCGCGCCGTGGCAGCGAGACGACATCGTCCGGCCGCTGTTCGGAGAGGTCCGCTGGGACCCCGAGGCCTCCTGCTACGTCCGCCGCTACCGCATCGCGTGGATTGAGATCGCCCGCAAGAACGGCAAGAGCGAGCTTCTCGCGTTCGTGGCGCTCTACATGCTGGTCGGCGACGGCGTCGAGTCCGCAGAGATCTACGGCTGCGCGCGCGACACCGAACAGGCCAAGCTGGTGTTCAACGTCGCTGCTCGCATGGTCCGGTTGAGCCCGGTGTTGTCTCGCCGACTGCGGGTGATCGAGCACTCGGCGCGCATCGTGGACGAGAAGACCAACTCTGTCTACGCGGTCGTGCCCTCCGATGCGCTGGGCAACCTCGGTTCCAACCCCTCTGCGGTGATCTTTGACGAGGTACTGACCCAGCCCAACGGCGACTTCTGGCACGCGATGCGTACCGGCATGGGCACCCGGCTTGAGCCGCTACTCATCGCCGCCACCACGGCGGGCAACGACCCAACCAGCTTCGCCAAGGCCGAGCACGACGAGTGTGTGAAGATCGCCGAGAACCCCGGCCGTGCTCCGCACCGGTTCGTGTACCTGCGCAATCTGCCCGAAGACGCGGACCCCTGGGACGAAGCGAACTGGTTCCTGTCCAACCCAGCGCTCGGCGACTTCCTGTCGCTGCAAGCGTTGCGGGAAGAAGCGATCGAGGCCCGCAACGATCCCGCCCGCGAGAACGTCTTCCGACAGTTCCGGTTGAACCAGTGGGTTTCGCAGTCCTCACGATGGATGCCCATGCACCTCTACGCCCTGTGCGTCGGCACCGAGTCGACGCCTCCGGCGCGGCTACGGGAGCTGCACGCCGGCCGCCCCGCGTGGGGTGGCCTCGACCTGGCGTCCAAGATGGACCTGACTGCGTGGTGCCTGATCGTTCCCGCCGGCATTGACGACCGGGCTTCCGCGTTGTGGAGATTCTGGTTGCCGGAGACGGCCGTGGAGGCGCTGGACAAGCGCACCGAGGGCAAAATCTCGCAGTGGGTCGAGCAGGGCTGGATCACGACCACGGACGGCGAGGTCATCGACTACGACGTCATCGAGGCCGACATCACCGCTGACACCGGGCTGGTGCGGGTCGCGGACATCTCCTACGACGAATGGTCCGGCGAACCCGTCCGCCAACGCCTCGAACGCCGCACCGGTGTTCCCATGTACCCCGTGGCCCAGACTTACAAAGGCATGACCCACGGCATGACGGAGCTGATGGCGCTGACCCGCTCACGCGGCTGGTCACACCACGGAAACCCTGTTGCCGAGTACTGCTTCGACTCCGTGGAGGTCCGCCACCCGCCCGGTGAACCTGACCTCATCCGCCCCGACAAACCCGAACGCGGCAAGACCGGCAAACGCATCGACGCCGTCCCCACCGCCGCAATGGCCGTAGGAGCGTGGAAGTTGCGGGGACAGAGGATAACGAAACCATCTCGCATGGTCGTACTGGGTTGAATCGGTTAGCCCGATCATCAGCATGAGTGCCTAGAAGAGCCGAAGCTCCTCTTCTCGCCCGGAAAGCTCATAGTTGGTGAAAACCAGGTCCCAGCTCGACCGCTTTGCAGACTGGAGATTGATGTCTCGGCGCGTAGCCATCCGCCGGACTTCAAAGTCCTTGAAGATAGCGCGAGTAGCGTCGGTGTCACTATTGGTGAGAGTCAGAAAGACGCCGCGCTTGTCGGCCTGCCGCATCGCTTCCGCCAGACGCTCGTGATCGTCGTCATGAAATTGACCAGCGGTGTACCTCTTGAAGTCTGAGTATCCGCCTTCCGGAATGTACGGAGGGTCCAGAAATACCCAGTCTCCCTCAGATGCGTCTTCAAGTGGCCCGCCGAAGTCAGATTCACGGATTTCGACGCCCTGCAAGAGCTTTGACGCTGTCAGCAAGGTTGAGGGATTGTAGTACGGTCGATCATAGGCGCCGTAAGGAACATTGAACTTTCCCTTTTGATTTACGCGCCACAAACCTCTAAATGAGGTCTTGTTCAAGTAGATAACACGTGCGGCGCGTTCAATCGCATCGAGCTGATCGACATCCTGACGCCTGACCTCTTCAAAGTACTCGCGCGTGTTGGGCATTTCATCCAACTTGCCCATAACGGCTTTAGGATCGCTTGCCACGCCGCGAAAGCAGTGCACGAGTTCCGGATTAGCGTCCGATAGAACGGCCTTAGGCGGCGCGAGCTCGAAGAACACCGCAGCGCTGCCCATGAACGGCTCCCGGTAAGTGCCAGTGAAAGGCGGGGCCGCCGCGACGAGCTGATCGGCGTAGCGCGTCTTCCCTCCAGCCCACTTGAGAAACGATCGCCCTTCGCTGCGAGTGCTACTCATCGTCTGTAGACGCATCGTGTTCACCCGGAGCATCTTAGCCGACGCGATGGGTGATCATGATGAAGTGGCGCGCGCGTTCGGAGCCCGTGTCCGACAGTCCCGAGAGGTGCTCGGCCTATCCCAGGAGGGCCTGGCCGACGCGTCAGGACTGCACCGGACCTATATCGGCAGCATCGAGCGCGGCGAGCGCAACGTTAGCCTTGTAAACATACTGCGAATTGCTGACGCACTGAATGTTCCCCCAGGACAACTACTCAACGGAATTTCCGGAAAACGGGGGGACTAGATGCAGCGCCTTGAAGGCTTCGCTTCTCCATCATGGGATGACCCGTTCTGGCATGCAGTAAGAATGCTAGTCGACATCTTTAAAAGGAAAGTCCCTACGGAGGACGAAATCCTGCCTCCGCTTACGATGTGGCAAGAGGGCGAGGGCTCCGCCTTTGACTCCTACCTGCGCAAGCGGAGCGCACTCGTCAAGCCCCTTGCCGAGTACCTCCAGCTTCGAGCTGACCTTTCCGCCGACCTGCTCAATCTGATGAGATCCGAGGAGGAAGCGAAGGACGATTTTGCGTCAATCTCCGACGTGAAACTCACGAGCTACGGCACCAAGATGGCACATCACCAGTCTTCCAAGGCGCTGGTAGCGACCGTAGAGGTCATCACAAACGACATCTGTAGCCGATACGGCAAGTCCGTCAATGTCAACCCGCAGCGACGCGCAAGTGCTGTCGCAGACGATCATCTCTGGGTGAGCCCTCGCCGACTTGATGGCGCGTTCCCATCTCTTAGCAATCCGCGAGCCATCTGGGAGATCAAGGAGTACTGGGGCAAGACCAACGGCGGAAGCAAGATGTCCGACGCGATCTACGAGTGCCAGCTGGTTGGCACCGAGCTGAGAGCGTTCGAAGACCTCCATGGCGTCCGCATCAAGCACTATGCACTGTTGGATGGCCAGCACCAGTGGCGTGCTCGCATCTCCGACCTCCGCCGAGCCGTGGACTTGCTCTATTCCGGGCTCCTTGACGAACTGATCGTTGGCCGCGAAGTCCTTACCGTCTGGCCAGAGATTATCGAAGAATTGTGCCGGGAGAGCGGCGCGAACTAACGTAAAAATAAAGGCGGTGGTCGAGTTGATCACCACCTTCCCTGAGTTGTCGCCGCAACAGTGGGTAACCCGCCTGGCCCGACTGCACAACGCGCAGCTGCCCGAGCTGGAGTTGCTGGATGCCTACTACGAGGGCGAACAGCCGCTGTCCTACATGCACCCAGAGTTGTTGCGGCGCTTGGACTCCCGGCTCCGGTCGGTCGTGATCAACTGGCCGCAGTTGATCGTGGACAGCCTGGACGAACGCTTGGACGTCACCGGGTTCCGGCTCGGCGGTGAGGCTGCGGCTGATCGGGAGCTGTGGCACATCTGGCAGGCCAACCGCCTGGACCTGCACTCCGAGCAAGCGCACGTGGACGCGCTGGCGCTGGGCCGCTCCTACGCCATCGTCGGCAGCAACGAGCGCGACCGCTCAACGCCGCTGATCACTGTGGAATCCCCGCTGGAGGTCCATGTCGACCTGGACCCGCGGACCCGCGAGGTCCGCGCGGCGCTGAAACGGCAGTACGAAGAGGACGGCGACGGCTACACCGAGGCCTACGCCACGCTGTACCTGCCCAACGAAACCGTCTGGTACTCCTCGGATAACGGCGGCGGCACCTGGTCAGAAATCAATCGCGACGAGCACGGCATGGGCACCGTCCCCGTGGTGCCGATCATCAACCGGCCGCGCATCCGCCGACGCCGCACCGCCCCGCCGAGGCTCGGGCGGTCGGAGCTGATCAGCGTTCTCCCGCTGTCCGACGCGGCGTGCAAGATCGCCACGGACATGATGATCTCCGCCGAGTATCACGCGATGCCGCGCCGGTACGCGCTCGGCTTCGACAAGGACGATTTCGTTGACGCGAACGGGCGTCCGCTCTCGCCGTGGGAGTCCGTGGCCGGTGTGCTGTGGGCGTCCCCGAAATCTCCCAAGGACGACGGTGTCAGCGTCGGCCAGTTCCCCGAAGCGAACCTCTCGAACTTCCATGACACCCTGAACACCCTGGCCCGCGTGGTCTCCAGCCTGTCCGGCCTGCCACCGCACTACCTCGGCTATGCCACCGAGAACCCGGCCAGCGCGGACGGCATCCGCTCGTCAGAGTCACGGCACATCAAACGCGCGGAACGCCGTCAGCGCACGTTCGGCGACTCGTGGGAACAGGTCATGCGCATCGTGCTGATGATCCGCGACGGCCGCATTCCTACCGAGGCGCTGCGAATGGAAGCGCAGTGGGCCGACGCCGCAACGCCCACGTTCGCCGCGCAGGCCGACGCCGCTGTAAAGCTCTACTCGGCGGACCGGCTGCTGCCGCGCCGCTTCGCCCGTCGTTCGCTCGGCTACTCCGACACCGACATCCGAGACATGGAAGCCGAGGACGCCGAGGCGTACTCGCGCGTCGCGGGTGGCGACCAGGCGGCCGAGTTCGGGCCGAAGCCCATCCCTGCCCCGCGTCGGCCGGAGCCCGCAGAACCGTCGATCCCCTCCCCTCGCCGCCCGGCCGGTCAGCTCGGCGGCGAGGTCCTCCCGCCGCCCGCCGTCCAGTTCCTCGCACCGCAACCGGCGATCGGACCCTCAGGGGGTGATGCCCGCTGACCGCTCCCATGACCGAGGTGGACGCCGAGTTCTACACCGCACAGCAGCGCATCGTCCGCACCGCCGCCAACGAGGCCCAGACCGCATGGAAGCAGCTCGACGGCCCGGCGATCGACATGGCCGCCGCCGCTGCTGTCCGCCTGCAGGTCGTTTCGGCGACCGAGCAGGCCCAGGCCGAGGCCGCCGCCCTGGCACCCCTGTACCTGGCCGCAACCCTGGCCGCCCTGGGCGCGGTGTCCAACCCGGTCGGTGCGCTCGTCGCGGCGATGTTCTCCGGCCTGGCCACCAACGGCCTGCCCCTGGCCGCGCTGGTGGACTTCGCGTTGCGCCGCTACCGACTGGCCATGCTCGCCGGCGTGCCCCCGTCCGAGGCTCGCGCACTCGGCTTGGCCAAGCTGCTGACCTACGTCACGACGGAGACAGCCGACGCCGGCCGCCTCGCCCGCCACACGGCCGCGATCCTCGAACCCGAGCTCGCCGGATACGAACGCGTCGTGGCACTGCCCGCGTGCGGGCGCTGCATCCTGCTGGCCGGACGCCTCTACAGCTTCTCGACCGGATTCGAACGGCACCCCACCTGTGACTGCGACATGCGCCCGGTCACCCACGAGCAGTGGCGCGACGACCGGCCGAGCAACACCCCCCGCGGCCTGTTCGAGTCCATGACCACTGCTCAGCAGAACAAGGCCTTCGGCCCCGGCGACGCCGAGGCAATCCGAGCAGGAGCTGACATCTCCCGCACGGTCAACGCCCGCCGCAAGAACGCCGTCTACGTCGCGGGCGGGCACGAATACACCCTCGACGCCACCACCGTGCGCGGTGTCGGCCGCCAGCTCGGCGAGTTGGCCAAGCAAGGCGGCCGATACGACCGCTCCCGTGTCCCGCGTCCGACCGCCGCCCAGCTGGTCAACACGATCCCCGACCGCGCCGAGCTGATCCGCCAGCTCCGCAGGTTCGGCTACCTGCGCTGACCTGAGGGTTTCCTGTTTCCTTCTCGCCCCGGAAAGGGGGTTTCTCCTCCCGTTGTCCCAGCCGACCAGCACACCCGCCAACCCCGCCGAGAACCCGCCCAACGCCCCCGCACAGGCCCCGGCCACCCCACCCGCACAGCCGCCAGCCCTCGTCACCGAGCCGCCCGCCGAGACGTCCACCACGGACTACAAGGCGCTCTACGAGCAGGCGCAGACAAAGCTGACCCAGGCCGAGACCACGGCGCGAGAGCACCGTGACAAGGCCAAGCGGCTCGACGAGATCGAGGCCTCCCAGCAGACCGAGGCCGAACGCGCCACCGCCCGCGCGACCGCTGTGGAACAGCAGCTCGCGACGATGCGCCGCACCGCCGTGGACGCGGAGATCCGCGCTGCCGCAACCGGCTGGGCCGACCCCAGCGACGCACCGCGCTACCTCGACGACCGCGACCGCTACCTCACCGACGACGGCACAGTCGACACCGCCGCCATCACAGCGGACCTCGCCGCGGTACTCACCCAGCGCCCGCACCTCGCCCGCGTCGACGGACCACGCCGACCGGCTCCGGACCCGTCGCAGGGCCAGCGTCACGGCCCGTCCGGCATTGCGGAGCAGATCCGCGACGCCGAAGCCCGAGGCGACTGGGCCACGGCCATCAGCCTGAAGAACCAGCAACTCGCCGCACTCGCGCGCGACCAGCGCTGACCGCGTCACCTTCTCGTTTCCCGTGGACCTCGGCATCGCCAACCCGCGCGTCTCGCGCGAGCAGGGACGGGCGGCCGAGGTCACGCACAAGCAAGCGCATCACCCGCCGCCCGTATGGCGTGCCGAGGAATCCCTTACCAGCAAAGGATTCCATGCCTGGCGTAGCCGCCATTGCCAACACCTACAACAGTCCCAACTTCGTGGGCGAGTTGTTCTCACTCACCCCGACCGACACCCCGTTTCTGTCCTCCATCGGCGGTCTGACCGGTGGCAAGCGCGCGAACGGAATCGTGCACACCTGGTCGGTGTACGACCTGCGCCCGCCGGACCCGAACCGGCAGCGCCTCGAAGGGGGCGACGCACCCGCCGCAGAGACCCGCGTCCGGGGCCAGGACCGCAACGTCCTGGAGATCCACCAGGAGACCGTGGGCGTCTCCTACACCCGGCAGGCCTCGCAGCAGATGTTCGCCGGAACCGGGTCCGCGCACCCGAACGCGCAGGCGCTCGGCGGCACCAACGCCGTGCTCAATGAGATGGACTGGCAGACCCGCCAGGCGTTGACGCAGATCGGCCGCGATGTCGAGCTTGGGTTCATCGTCGGCAAGCTCCAGGAGCCCACCGACAACAGCACGGTGCGCAAGACGCGCGGCATCCTGGAGGCCACCAAGACCAACGTCATCACCAACGCCACGCCCGCACCGCTGACCGAGGCGATGATCCTCGACCTGTTGCAGAAGGTCTGGGAGAACGGCGGGATCCAGGTCTCCGAGACCGCGACCCTGATGTGCGCGGCGTGGCAGAAGCGTCAGCTCACCAACGAGTTCGTCACCAAGAAGAACTATCAGGAGCAGTCGCGCAACGTCGGCGGTGTGTCCGTCTCCACGATCGAGACGGACTTCGGGCGGCTCAACATCATGTTGAACCGGTACATGCCCGCTGACACCGTGCAGGTCGTGAGCCTCGACCAGTGCGCCCCGGTGCTGCTAGAGACGCCCGGCAAGGGCTTCCTGTTCTCCGAACCGCTGGCGCGCACCGGTTCCACCGACCGAGCCCAGATCTACGGGGAGATCTCGCTGGAGTTCGGGCCGGAGATCGCGCACGGCAAGGTCACCGGTCTGACCACCACGGCACCGGCCGGAGGTGGTGGCGCGTGAGGTTCACGTCCAGCGTCTACAAGAAACTCGTCGTGCACGACCTCGGCGTCACCTTCGTCGACGGTGAGGCCGAGGTGTCCGACAAGGCCACCGCCGACGCGCTGCGGGGGCTGCCCCCGGAGCTCGGTGTGCGCGCGGTCGGCGGCCGTCCGGCGAAGGAGCCGACGAGCTGACCGCACCCTCGCCCGCCGTCCTGGCGACGGTCGACGACGTCCAGGCTCGCACAGAGCAGGAGTTCACACCGGCCGAGCGTGCCCGCGTCACAGTCCTGTGCGCGGATGCCTCGGCGATGGCGTACACCCTCGTCCCGACGATGACCGTCCCGCCGCCCGCCACGGCGGTGGGCGTGGTCAGTGCCGCCGTATTGCGCGCGCTGGCCGCGCCACCGGAAGGGCTGAAGGAGGAGGCGATCGGCGGGCACTCCCGCACGCTGGCCCATGACGGTGGTGGCCTGTACTTCACCGCTGATGAGCTGAAACTCCTGCGTCCACCAGTTCCGGTGCCGCGCGGGGCGTTCTCGATCTGGACCTAGCCGCCGTTGCCCAGGCCGTCACGCCGGCGGCGGCACCCCACCACACCACGGCCGTGACCAGCGGCCACCACACCGACTCGGTGACCGCGAGCAGCACGTTTCCCACCGCGCAGGACAGCAACACGAGCACCGACACACCAAGCACCGCCCGTGCTCTACCGCTCGTCACATCCCGCCCAGCCATGCATGTGCCTCGCCTTCCCCCTGGTCACGGTGTATCGCCCGCCGACCTGCGCTGTTACCGAAGGAGGTGAGGGTGCAGCTCCCTCACATCGTCACACTCGTTGCCCCCTTGGAGGTCGAAGACCAGTACGGAAACCCCTCCCCAGTGCCCGGCTACGGCCCTGGTGCACCCCGCCGCGACGTGCGCGGCTACATGCAGCCCCACACCTCCTCCGAACCGGTGGAGACCGGCCGCCAGCCCGTGATCACGCGCTGGCGGCTGTTCACCTACGACCAGGTCGGCCCGCGTGAACAGATCGAGTGGCGCGGCCGGACCTTCCGCGTCGACGGCACGCCGGAGGCGTGGGAACCGGCGTTCGGCCGGACCCGGTTCTGGGTGCGGCTCGTGGAAGTGGAGGGCTGACCATGCGAGCGTTCACCGGTTTTCAAGTCGACCGTGACGGCGTCGCCGAAATCCTCCAGTCGCCTGAACTGGCCGCGCACCTTAAGGCCCTGGCCGAGGAGGTCGCGACCGGCGCCCGCTCGCAGGGCCACCGGGTCACCTCCGGCGACCTGCTGCCCGTCGACGTCCTGCACGATCCCGCACCCGATCGCGTCGGCTACACCGTGGCGGTCAAGCACCCGGCGGGGATGGGCATGGAGGCCAAGCACGGCGTCCTCACACGGGCGGCCGGTGCGCTCGGCCTGACCGTGCACGGCATCGACACCCGCCGTGACACATGACCGGCCCGATTCCCGTCCCGGTCGACGGGGTGGAGCTTGTGCTCTCGGTGCTGCGCCCGCTGCTGGCCGCCCGCCCCGAACCCGTCCTGTCCGGTCTGAAGGTCGGCACCGAGACCGGTCACGGCCAGCAGGGCGGGCCGCCGTCGCTGCCGTGGCTGCGGCTCACCGAGGAGGGCCACACGTGGCGGTGGCCCGCCGTGCAACGGGTCGTGATCCGGCTGACGTGCTGGCACCGCACCGAGCACGACGCCAAAGCCGCGGCCGGTCTCGCGCTCGCCGTGCTGTGTTCCCTGCGCGGCGTGCGTGGCCTGCTCGACGTCGAGCCGATCGTGGGGCCGATCGCCGCACCCGACCCCCACACCCGCAAACCCCTCGCGACCGCCACGGCCGCCGTCCGTATCCGGACACCTACCCGACCATGACCCTGTTCCCGCTACGGAGGCTGCCGCCCCCGTAGCTCGAGACGATCCCCGAGAGTGCGCGCTGTGGGGCTTCCTGCCCGCTCCCCCTGGAGGACCCTCGTTTGAGCCTGCACCCGACCCTTGTCCGTGTCCCCGGAACCGGGGAACTGTCCCTCGCTCCGCCTGGCACCCCGGAACCGCCCGACGCCACGGCCGCGCTGCCCGCCGCCTGGACCGGCTTGGGCCTGTCCACTGAGGACGGCGTGACCATCCGCCGTGCGGTCGAGAAGACCGGTACGACGCATTGGCAGCAGATCACCCCGGCTCGCTACATCTACACCTCCCAGGAACTCACGGTCGCCAGCGTGTTCCAGGAGTCCAAGGGCGCGGTGCTCGGCGTCTACTTCGGCGGCATGACCTTCGCCGAGGTCGGCACCGGCTCGAAGAAGTACAGGGCGGAGATCAGCTCTGTGCCCAAGGGCGACGAACGCGCGCTGTGCGTGGACTGGACCGACCAGATCAGCGCCACCGAGGTCTACCACCACCGGCTCTACGTCCCCCGCGTCGAGGTTTCCGAGACCGCCGACGCGCAGTGGACCCGCACCCAGGAAGCCCGCTGGGGCCTCACGTTCGCCGCCCTCTCGCCCGCCTCGGGCACGACGTTGGCCGTGTGGCTGACCGATGACCCCGCTGTCCTGCTGGCCACCCCCGGCGGCGGGACGCTGGCCGCTTCCGGCAAGTCCGACTGAAACCGTTAGGAGACAACGACTGTGAGTCAGCGCCAGCGCCGTGAGGCGACCGGCAAGCCCAACCACGGCGACGCGCCCGGTTCGGCGGTGATGTGGCGGGGCAAGCGGTTCAGCCTGCCCCGGCCCGAAGACTACCCCCTCGACGCGATCGAGGCCGAGGAGAACGGCCAGACCCTCAAGGCGTTGCGGATGATCCTCGGTGAGGACCAGTACGCGACGCTGCGCACGATCGCGAAGACCACCGGCGACGCCGACGACTTCAGCCGGGCCATCATGCGGGAGCTGGGGCGGGGAAACCCGTAGTCGTCGGCCGCCTGCTGGCCGACGACACCACCGCCGAAGCCCTCGAAACCGACCTACTGCGGTACGGGGTCGACCTGCTCGACCTCTACCGAGGCCGCCTGTCCTACCGCCGCGTGTGCGCCCTGGTCGCCAACCTGCCCGAGGACGCCGCCGTGTGGCGGTCAGCGGGGCCGGACGCCGGCTGGACTCGCGCGGATCTCGCGCTGGCCGCGCTGGAACGCCGCGTCACGCTGCTGTGGGCCACGGTCGCCACCGCGCTCGGGCACAAGATCACCGACACCGACGTCACCGGCCCGTTCGACCCGCCCACCGCCTCCACCGCAACAGCGGGAGGAGGTGACAGCGGCACCGAACCGAAGTCCCTGCGCGAGATCGCGCTGTGGATGCGTGGCGGGTGATCACCCCTGACCTACGTCGGCCACACCTACCTCAAGATCCTGCCCAGCCTGGTCGGCCTCGGCGCGGCCGTGAAGAAGGCCATCAACGAGGAAGAGCGCGGCGCACCGGACATCTCCCTCGGCGCGCAGATCCAGACCGCGCTGGCCCGCGCGCAGCTCCAGCAGCTCGCCGCCCAGGGCGACCGGACCGCCATGCGGCTGCTCGCCCAGCTCGACACTCTGCCTGCCGAACGCGAAGCCAACGCACTGCGCGAACGGCAGAGCGGCAAGGCGATCCAGATTCGCGCGGTCCTGGACAAGTCGTTCACCACGAGCCTTGCCGGGCTCGGACAGCTCGACCGCGCACTCACCGGCACCACCGCCTCGATCGTCGGCAACACCGCCAGCGTCGGCGCGGCCACCCTGAAGTACGGGGCGTTCGCCGCTGCCCTGGCGCAGGCCATCAGCCTCACGGGCGGCCTGGGCGCGGCAGCGGCCACCGCGTCGGGGTCGCTGCTGGTGCTCCCGGCCGTGGGCATCGCCGCGGCGATCGCGGTCCGCACGCTCAAGCTTGGCGTTGAGGGTCTGTCCGAGGCGTTCGACGCGGAGTCCGCAGAGGACTACGCCAAGGCGGTCAAGGACTTCCCGCCCGCGATGCGCGAGACCACCGACGCCGTGCGGGCGTTGCGGCCGCAACTCGACGGCCTCCAGCTCGGCATCCGAACCAGGTTGTTCGAGGGGCTCGGGAAGGAGGTCGAGCAGCTCGGCGGCACCTACCTTCCGGTGCTGCGTGGCGGCCTAGCCGACATCGCCGGAGGCTTCAACCAGGCTGCACGCAACGCCGCGACGCTCGCCCGCGACGGCCGCGCCGTCGACGACGTCCGGCTGATCCTCGACCAGACCGGCCAGTCCGTCCGCGCCCTGTCCGGCGGGGCCGCGCCGCTGCTCCAGATCATCCGTGACCTGGCGGCGGTCGGCTCCGAGTTCCTGCCCGGCTTCGCGTCCGGGTTCGCTGACGGCGCAACGAGTCTGGCCGACTTCGTGAGCCGGGCTCGGGAAACCGGGCAGCTTCGCGAGTGGATGAGCGCCGGGCTGTCTGCGGTCGGCGACTTCGTGACCACGATCGGGAACCTGGCCCGGATCGTGTTCACGATCTTCGGGGCCGCGAACACCCACGGCGCAAGCCTGTTCGCCACCCTGTCCGCCCTGACCGGGTCCATGCTCGCGTTCCTCCGCTCGGCGGAAGGAACCGTTGCCCTGCAACAGTTCTTCGGTGGCCTGCACGATGCCGCCTCGGGCCTGCTCACGCTACTGGAGGCCGTAGGCCGTGCGTTCGCCTCCGACACGATCCCCGCAGTCGGTCAGCTCGGAACGTCGCTCGGACTCGCGTTCACGACGTTGGCCGCTGGCGCGAAACCCGCCGCCGAGATCCTGGCCGTGCTCGCACCCCTCGCCGGGGTCGCCGCGCAGGCGCTCGCCTCGGTACTCGTTCCCGCCCTGGGCGCGGTCTCGGGCATCGCCGCCGAGCTCGGCCCGGTCTTCGGCGAGCTCGTGCAGGAGCTCGTGGGCGGCGCGCTCGCCGATGGCATCCGCGAACTGACCCCTGACCTGCTCGAACTCGCTCGCGCGGCCAAGCCGCTGATCTCCGCCGTCGGTCACCTTCTCGTCCAGGCGCTCCGCACCGCCGTGCCCGCGCTGTCCGCGCTGCTCGGCGCGCTCACCCCGATCGCCACGGAGCTGGGCGGCGCGTTCATCCAGGCCATCGAGGCAGCGCTACCCCTGGTCACGATCCTGGCGACGGTCTTCTCAGATGTCCTGCTGGCAGCCTGGGAGCAAGCCCGGCCCGTCCTGCCCGTGCTGGTCGAGTCCATCCGCCAGCTCGTGACCGCCCTCGACCTGTCGGCAGCTACACCGTCGCTGATCGAAACCGGCACGCTGCTGGGCAAGATCCTCGCCGACGCGCTGCGCAACCTCGTTCCACTGATCCCGCCGCTCGTCGCCGCGTGGGTGCAGTTCTGGTCCGAGGGCCTGTTGCCGATGACGCCGCTGTTGCTGCGCATCGTCTCCGAGCTGCTGCCCGAACTGCTGCCTCTGCTCGGCGAGCTCGTGCCCGTGATCACGCAGGCGCTGACGATCATGACCGTGTGGAACGCCGCGCTGCTCAAGCTCGCAGCGTTGTTCGTCGAGTACGTCATTCCCGCGTTGAAGCTGTTCATCAACGACGGCGTGAAGCCCGTCTTCCGCAACGCGCTGGAGATCATCTCCAGCGCCCTCGGGCTCATCCAAGGCGTGATCACCACCGGGCTAGCGCTGCTGTCCGGTGACTGGTCGCGGGCCTGGCGTGGCGTGCAGGACATCGCCTCGGCCGCCTGGCGGCTGCTCACCTCCGGCGCGGAACTCGGCGTGCGGTCGCTGCTGGGCTTCTTCGGCGGCCTGCCCGGACAGATCCTGTCCAGCTTCGGCAACATCGGCTCCCTGCTGCTCGAAGCGGGCAAGAACCTGATTCGTGGATTCCTGCGCGGCATCGAGTCCATGATCAGCAGCGTCCGCGCGAAGCTGCGCGAGCTGACAGACCTGCTGCCCGACTGGAAGGGACCACCCGAACGGGACGCGAAGCTGTTGCGCGCCAACGGTGTGCTCATCATGCGCTCCCTCGTGGACGGCTTCGAAGCCGAGGAACCGGCCGTGCGCCGCTACCTGACCGAGCTGACCGACCGCATCCCCGCCGCCACACTCGCCGTCGAAACCGGACCCGTTGCCACGCAACGACTCGCCACCCAGGCCGCTGCCACGGCCGGCCGCGACGACCGGCAGACGGCGGACCTCGCTGCCCTGGTCGACGCGATCGAACGCCTGGCCGCACGGCCGGTCGTGGTACAGGTCGGCGCGACCGAGATCGCCCGCGCCACCGCCGAGGGCCAGCACGCACTGTCGCGGAGGTGACGCCGTTGGGCTCGTTGTGGATCGGCCCGCTCGGACGCCTGCATGAGGTCCGGGACGCGGCAACAGAGTTCGATCGGTCCATCGGGCTGGGCGTCGAGGAGTTCGCGGCACTGTCGGGCGGGATCACCACCACCCGCCTGGCCGCGCCACCCCGCCGCCTCGCGCTGTCCTGGTCCGCGATGGCCCCGAGCGAAGCCCAGTGGATCGAAGCGTTGGCACGCAACGTCTTCGGTCCCGGCCCGCTGGCCGTGATCGACCCCGCGTCACGCAACCTGCTGGAAGGCGGGCAGTCGCAGGGCTACGGACCACGCTCCGCCTACACGATGGCCGGATGGGGCTCGCTGGTCGAACGTGCCGACCGGGTCATGACCATCACCAACCCTCGTGACAGCGATCAGTTGCACTTCGAGCACTCGCATTGGTTCGGCTGGCCCGTCGCCGCCGGGCTGCCCGTCCACATGGCCACCGGGCTGCCCGAGGCACGCTGTCACCTGTCGTTCTGGGCCGCTGACCAGTCGTTCGTCAGCGAGGCCGGACCCGCCCCCAACCTCACCGCTGTCCCGCCCGCAGGTGCGGTGTTCGTCCTGCCCCGGCTCATCCTGCGCGCCTGGTCCGGCGCGAAGGCTGTTGGCCCGGCGGTACTGCGCATGGGCGACCCCGTCACCGCCGATGAGATCGGCACGCTCGGCGACGGCTGCCCCGCCATGACCGTCACCGCCTACACCGACAAAGCCCGGCCCCCGCACCGCGACCTCACACTGAACCTCGTGGAGGTGCGCCGTACTCCCCGCTAGCCCCGCACTCACCGCCGCCCTGACCGACGCCGAACGCACCAACACCAGCCTCACCCGGCTCGCCGGCCGCGACCTCACCGACCACGTCACCTCGTGGACCCTGGATCGCGCCTATGACTCGGACCTGCCCGAGCAGATGCGCGCCGCGAACGGCAGCGCGTCGGCCGAGCTGCGCATGACGCTGTCCGGCGCGGACGGCAAGACCGCCGCCCAGCTCTACAGCCCCTACGCCCCGCACAGCACGAGCGACATCACCCGGCCCCGCCAGTCGGTGACGCACGGCTGGGGCGTCGCAGGCGAAGCGCTCCCGAGCTTTCGGGGCATGGTCCGCGACCGCAGCGCCACCAGCGCAACCGGAGTGGTGGACCTGTCCGCGCTCGACGGCGCCGAACGGCTCCGCGACGCGGCACGGTTGCCCGCGGCCGTGTCCGCGAACACCACGCCCATCGCGTCCGGGGTGTGGGTGGTGGATCACCTGCTGCGCAACGCGGGCATCCACACCAGCCCGCCGCCGCGCCGCGGCTGCATCCTCTACGCCTCGATGCACGGTGGCCTCGCCCCGAACATCGGCTTCTACCGCGATCACGTACTCAACCTGCTGGACTGGCGGCGCGACCTCGCCCCGTGGGAGATCGCCCCACTCCCCGGCTGGGGCCAGTACACCGCACGCTGGGACCCGCGCACCCGCACCACCGTTCCCGGTGAGCCGTTGCTCGCCGAGTTCTGGGTGGACAACACCAACCTCGGCAGCGTCGGCGCGACCGTCCGCCTGAACCTGTTCTTCCAAGCCGACGCCCAGACCAACAACGTCCGCTTCAGCGTCGACTTCGCAGGCGACTCCGTCACCCTCGGCACCGACGGCACGAGCGTCACGCAGACCCTCGGCAGGCTGCGGACCAAGGGCCGGTGGCACTGCGGCGTCTACTGGGCATTCCAGACCGGCGGCATCCCGCGCGGCCGGTTCTTCTTGTCCGGCCCCAACGCCCCGGCCCCGTTCCTCACGATCGACATGGGCAACTTCCCGACCATGCCCGCGACCCAGCTCAACTACGTGGAATTGGTCGCCGGGCTGCCCGTCGAGGCCGTGCAGGTGTCCATCATGGACACGTTCATCAACACCAAAGCCGACTGGGAACCGCCCTGGCAACGCGGCGCGGTACTCGACCACGTCGGCTCCCAGCTCAACGCCATCCCACCCGTTCAAGGCTCCGCGTGGGAGGTGATCACCGCCGTCGCACGGGCGGAGCAGGCCACCGCCGAGTTCGACGAGTTCGGGATCTTCCGGTGGCGCAGCAACAGCCGCTTCACCTCACCGGGCACGCCCGTGGCGACCGTGACCAGTGCGCGCGAGGTCGCCTCGCTGCGCGTCTCCGAGGCCATCGACAGCGTCCGCAACGTCATCGACGTCCCCTACTCCGTGTACACCGCAGGCGCGTCGAGTACGCGGTTCACCGAGACCGAGCCGAAGTGGGTTCCCGCGTTCGGCACGCTCGTGCTGCGCTACGACTACGACAGCTCCGAGTACGACAGCCCGCCGCCGATCGTCTACGTCAACAACGTCCCGGCCAACACCAGCCGCGTCCGCTTCTCCCACCAGTCCAACGGCCTCGGAGGCGTGCACGGCGCGGTGGAGTCGACCACCGAACGCGACGGCGACCAGCTGATCATCACCTTCCGCAACCGCACCGGAAACGACCTCTTCCTCACCACCAACACCGGTACCCCCTCGGTGTCCATCGCCGCCATCAAACTCGCATCCGGCAGCCCGCAACGGTTCTCGATCCGCCGCACCGACCAGACCAGCCGAGACCGCTACGGCTCCCAGGTCTACATCGTCCCCGCCACCCCGTGGCTTCAGACCTCCAGCGCGGCCGGACGCGTCGCGGACTACCTCCTGGCCGTCGCCGCCAGCCCGCTACCGATCCTCGGTGACGTCGAAATCCTGCCCGACCCGCGGCTCCAGCTCGGCGACCTCGTCCGCGTCGTCGACGACGTCGGCGCGGCACTGTCCACCCCGGCCTGGATCGTCGGCAACAAGACCAGCGGCGATCACACCGGCCGCGTCCGCCAGGTCCTCACCCTGCGCGCCACCACCAGCCCCGGCCCACCAGCCGACGCGGGCCTGACACCAGATCTTCCCTTGAGCCCCGACGCCCGCGCACAACTTCAACGCGAAGGCATCCAGGT
Organism: Lentzea kristufekii; assembly: GCF_033949925.1. Lineage (NCBI taxonomy): Bacteria > Bacillati > Actinomycetota > Actinomycetes > Pseudonocardiales > Pseudonocardiaceae > Lentzea > Lentzea kristufekii. Next base: position 135,954 of record NZ_JAXAVV010000023.1, on the reverse strand, counting down.
TCCCTGACCACCCGAGACGGAGGTTCATGGACCCGTCCCTGCTGCCCCAGCTCGGCGTGGCCGCAGCGCTCGTGATCGTCGTGGGCTACCTGCTCACCGCCAACCACCGGCTCATGACCGCCAACCGATCAGACCGCGCCGAATACCTCAAAGCCCTGGCAGCACGTGAAACCGCGCACGCCGACGCGCTGACCGCCCTGCGCAACCGCGTGTCCGTGCTGGAAGACCGCATCGCCGAACTGGAAGACGAGCTCGACCGCGAGCGCGACCGCCGCCGCCAGGCCGAGGACATCGCCGCCGCCGTGCGCCGCCACACCTAACCCTGCTTCTACTCACGCCACCAGAGGCCGCCACCCGCCTCGGGTGGCGGCCTTTCTGTTTTCCCACAACGGAAAGGCACTCTTGACCGACTACGGAATCGACATCAGTTCCTGGCAGGGAACCACCATCGACTGGCCCGCCGTGCGCGGCCACAACATCAGCTTCTGCTCGGTGAAGGTCACCGAAGCCACCGGCTACGTCAACCCAGCCGCCACCGCGCAGGCCAACGGCGCACGCGGCGTCGGCATCGCCACCGGCGGCTACCACTACGCCCACCCCGGCGACATCTCCGGCCAGGTCAACCACTTCATCGCCCAGCTCAACGCCCGCAGCCTGCTCGGCTCCGGGTCGCTGTGGCCGATGCTCGACATGGAACACCACACCTTCGGCGACCCCAACGGATTCATCGCCGAGTTCATCCGGCTGTTCCGCGAGCGCTCCGGCCGCCGCCAGATCCTCATCTACGCCAACCAGCACTGGTTCACCCGCCGCCTGCGCCCCAACGAGTGGGCCGACGACGCGGTGGCGCTGTGGTGCGCGCAGTACAACGGCGACCCCGGCCGCGTCGACTTCGCCCACCCCCGCCTCGCGCTGCACCAGCACTCGCAGGAGGGCACCGTCCACGGCTTCCCCGGCAAGGTCGACCGCAACGTCACGATGGCCGGTTGGTCGATCGGGTCGCTGATCCTCGACGGCGCACCCGCACCCGGCCCGGCACCGCAGCCCTCGCCGCCGTCCGCGCCGTCCGACTGGGTCGACTACACGATCCGCTGGGGCGACACGCTGTCCGGCATCGCCGCCCGCACCGGCACCAGTGTGGGCGAACTCGCCCGCGTCAACAGCATCGGCGACCCCGACCGCATCCAGGCAGGCGCGGTCATCCGTGTTCCGGCCGCAGGCGGCGGTGAGCGCTACCAGATCCGGCCCGGAGACACGCTGTCCGCGCTCGCCGTCCGCTGGGGCACCAGCGTGCAGGCCATCGCCGCACGCAACGGCATCGCCAACCCGAACTACATCCGGGCAGGCGACTGGCTCACCCGCCCGTGAACACCGACCCGCAGGCCGCCGGACTCACGCCCGGCGGCCATTGGGTCATCTCCCTTGCCCTCGTCGTCTGGCTGCTGATCAAGGGCAGCCGGGCCGCCGTGCTGTGGCTCGAACGCCACGACGACACCCAACCCACACAGGAGGAAACACCCTTGCTCGACCCCCGTCCCCGCCCGCTGCGCACCGTCGCCACCTGGGTAGGCCTGGTCACCGCCCTGGTCTCCTGGCTGGTCGGCTCCGGCCTGCTCACCACCGGCCAGGCCGACGGCATCAACGGACTCGTCACCGCCGCCTTGGCGCTACTCGGCGCGTTCGGCGTCGCGCTCGCCGGAGAACGCAAGGTCACCCCGACCTTTGACCCGCGCGACGACGCCGGCCGACCCCTGCACCCGCTCGAACTCGACTAGCCGAACTCAGCAGCGCTCGATCCGGTTTGGAGAACTCGTGATGGATGACCCCACGTCTGTGTTGACGCCTGACGAACTCGCGGCTGCGCGAGCAGCAGCCCAAGCCGCACCACCCCTCACAGGGCACCAGCGCGACGTGTTGGGCGCCATCTTTGGCCCCGTGTTGCGTCAGCTCGCTGCGGAACAGGCAGCCGCATGACAAGGTCCGGCCCCGGCGTTCGCCGGGGCCGGACTCTTCGTCAGCTCGCCTTGGACAGCTCAGTAGCCCTGGGATGGAAAGGCAACCAGGTCACTTCGATCGCGTTCGGGTCGAAGGCGGCCCGGCCGCGAGATTCAGTTGGGAGCAGGCGAGGCCGCACGATCGCTCGCAGCACCTCGCGCTTCTGAACCAGCGTCAATTTCGTCCACGCCTTGCGGGCGTTGGGTCCGATGATGTCGTTGAGCAAAGGAGCAACCCCGATCTGACGCGCACGCTGCTCCGCCGCCTCGATCTGCGGAACCAGCTTGCTCTCGATCCTCGCGAGACGCTCGGGCGACAGCGCTCCCTCGGCGGCCTTGTCGGTGAACCCGTCCAGCCTGGCCCGTAGCTCCTGCGCGGCCTCAACTGCCTTCTGCAACTCGTCCTCCGCATCGGTGTGGGTGCGGAACAGTTCAATGGCGTCCGGACGCTCAAGGCGACTCAGCACCGCCTCGACGACGAAGGCGTCCGTCTTCGGCTTAGCCCTCGAAGCATGGTTCCTCTTGCACCGATAAGCGTTCCGGTGCCCCGTCTCGATGGCAGTCGTGCCACCTTCGCACTGCCCACACAACAGAATCCCGGACAACAGATGCTTGATCCGATCGCCGTCCTTCCGCGTGTTCCTCGCCGGGTCGTTCAGCTTGGCCTTGACGCGGTGATGCTCGCTCGGCTTGATCACGCCCTTCCAGTTGCCCTTACCGATGATCTCGCCCTGGTGCACTCGAAGTCCTGCCAGTGACGGGTTCAACGCGATGCTGCGGACCTTTGCATTCGTCCACACACCGGGGAACACGTGTGCCGCCTCGTCCTGGTTGAGGCGCCTGGCAACAACGGATGGGCTCTCCCTCTCATTGAGCCACAGCAGAGCAGTCACGGCGGACTCCATCTGGTCGGCGTCGAGCTGCGCCGTCAGTTTCGCCCAACTCAACGGATCACGAGCAAGGTCGTACAGTTTCCTGGTGTGGAACGCCGTCCACTTCTTCTCGTGCATACACGGGATCTCTCGACGGTTAAAGTCGTTGGCGATCACCGTTTCGTTCTCACCACCGAGCAAACGACGCACCAGCTCGGCAGCCAACGGACCGGTAACCGGATCGATCTCGACCGTGACGACTCCGGTCCTGTCAAAGACACGGTTGTGCCCCCACCACTTCGGACCGTGAGGATCACCCGCGTAGGCGCGGGTCTCCACTCCTCGACGGACGCGCTTCCGCAGCTTCTCCGACTCCCGCTCGGAGTCGACAGCGTCCTCTGCGGTGTCGATCCGATCGTCGGGATCGTTCATGTCGTAGATGCGGTCGTCGTAAGCCCAGTAGCCGCCGACCTTGATCAGGATGCTGCGCAACTCCACGAACGTATCCAGCTCACGGGTGGCGCGCGAGTTCTCCCACGTCCACAACAGCTTGGCGTCACCCGTCACCAGCAGACGCAGGGCTTCCTTGTAGTCCTGCCGCTCGTGCTTCGCGTACCGAGAGGCCGAAAGGTCGTTGTCCACGAGGACGGCCACAACCACGATGTTGTGCTTCTTGAAGAAGCGCCGTCCCGCCGTCACCTGCGAAGCGACGGAGATGGAACGGCCCTTGCGGTCCTGGGACGCGCGGGCGTAGATGATGCCGCGAAGGGGTGGCAGTTCACCCCTAGCCGCTTGGGAAACACGCTTGTTCGATCCTCGCGTCACAGCCAGCCCCCAGACTCTCCAGCGACGTGAACCTTCAAAACCCGTTGCGCGACAACGGCATTCGCAATCATACTCGGCCGATGACCGGGATCATTTATCAACATGGCATTGGACCCTAAGTACAAGAGTGGGGAAGACCACGCTGACCGCGGCCATCACCAAGGTTCTGTCCGAAATGGACCCGTCGGGCACCACCTTCACGGCGTTCGACCGGATCGACCGGGCGCCCGAGGAGCTGGCCCGCGGCATCACGATCAACATCGCGCACGTCGAGTACGAGACGCCCACGCGTCACTACGCGCACGTCGACATGCCCGGCCACGCCGACTACGTGAAGAACATGATCACGGGGGCGGCGCAGCTGGACGGTGCGATCCTCGTGGTGTCCGCGGAGGACGGCACGATGCCGCAGACGCGTGAACACGTGGTGCTGGCGCATCGTGTGGGCGTGCCGTACGTGGTGGTGGCGCTGAACAAGGCCGACGCGGTGAGCGACACGGAGCTGCTCGACCTGGTGGAGCTGGAGATCCGCGACCTGCTCTCGCAGTACGGCTTCGACGGCGACGCCACCCCGGTGGTGCGGGTCTCCGGCCTGCGCGCGCTGCAGGGCGACCCGGAGTGGGTGCGGTCGGTGGTGTCGTTGCTCGACGCCGTGGACTCGCACGTGCCGGTGCCCGAGCGGGACGTCACCGGGCCGTTCCTGATGCCGATCGAGAACGTCCTGACCATCACCGGCCGCGGGACCGTCGTGACCGGCGCGGTCGAGCGCGGCGTGCTCGGCCTCGGCGACGCGGTCGAGGTGCTCGGCCTGGGCGACTCCGTGTCGTCCGTGGCCACCGGCATCGAGACGTTCGGCAAGCCCATGCAGCAGGCACGGGCGGGAGACAACGCCGCGATCCTGCTGCGCGGGGTGAAGCGCGGTGACGTCCGGCGCGGCCAGGTCCTGGCCCTGCCGGGCAGCGTCGCGCCGCACACCCGGTTCCGCGCGTCCGTGTACCTGCTCTCGCACGCCGAGGGCGGCAGGCACACGGGGATCGCGTCGAACTACCGCCCGCAGTTCCACTTCCGCACCGGCGACGTCGTCGGCGTGGTGGAGCTCGACAGGACGCTGGCCCTGCCAGGTGACACCGTCGAGGTCACGGTGGAGCTGGGCAAGGCGGTGGCGATGGACACCGGGCTGGGCTTCGCGATCCGCGAGGGCGGCAAGACCGTGGGTGCCGGCACGGTCGGCGAGATCCTCGCTTAAAGCGCGGTGATCACCAACCTCCGCCGGTTGCTTCGAGCGGCCAGGCGGGCGCATCGCGGCGCCGCCCCCGCACCCTCATATCGGACCATATGGGGGTGCGGGGGCGGTGTCGTGAGGCGCCCTACTGGGTGCCCGAAGCAGCCGGTGGAGATTGTGGTCACCGCGCTTGGCGGCGACGACCCGAGAAGGTGGTCGCGCTGCCTTGGAAAGCGCGGTGGGACGACTGTCCCGCCGCGCTTTCGTCATCAGCCCGACCTGTCGCTCACCGAGTGAGGTGCACCGACCGGCTTCGACTCGGGCGAGCCGCGGTGGCGGAGGTAGACGCTCAGGATCGCCATCGACGCGATCGCGAGGAACTCCGACTGCCAGTTCTGCAGCGACCGGTTCCAGAAGTCGGCGCTCAGGAAGTACTGGAACAGCCCCATCTTCTCGGCCAGCGGGTCGGAGTTGTTGGCGTACCAGCCCGCCACCCACTGCAACGACCACGAGATCAGGAACAGCACCAGCATCGCCAGCCCGAGCGACTTCGAGTAGAAGGCGGTGCGCCAGCCGCCGGCCTTCGCCCACTTCGGCGAGTCCTTCTTCACGTAGGCGCCGACCTGCTGTTCCTCGTCGGTCTCGTGGCCGGCCTTCTCCGCGGGCTTCGACTCGGTGGAGCCGCGCTGGATGAGCCAGACCGTGGCGGTGACGTACAGGAAGAACTGCAGGTACTCGGACTGCCAGTTCTCCACGACGTCGACGAGGAAGTCGGCGGAGAACAGGTACGAACCCAACGTCAGCAACGGCTGACCCAATGCAGCCTGACGCTCGTTGTAGTCGGCCTGGCCCGCGAAGAACTGGCCGACCAGCGCCGCGAGGAACAACCCGCCGAAGACGAGCGTCAGGCTGTGCTCGCGCAGGAATCTCCTCATAGGACCGGGTGCCCTGCGCCTAAAGCATCAAACATCGATCAGCGGCACGACTTCCTTCGCCCAGAACTCGAAGAACTCCTGCTGCTGGGGTCCGATCTGCTGCACGTGGAGCTCGTCGAATCCTGCCTCGGCGAACTCCTTCACCTTCTCCGCGTACTTCTCCGGATCGGGGCCGCAGGGAATCGCCGAACCGATCATCTCGGGCGTGACCAGCTCCGACGCCTGCTCGAAGTGCTTGGGCGTCGGCAGCACCTGGGCCAGCTCGCCGGGCAGGCCGTCGTTCGGCCACAACCGGTGTGCCGTCGCCACCGCGTCCTCCTCGGACGCCGCGTAGCAGACCTTCAGCCCGCTCTGCGCCGGGCCGCGGCCGCCCTCGGCGCGGTACTTCTCGACCAGGTCGCCGGCCGGGCCGACGCTGACGTAGCCGTCGCCGCAGCGGGCCGCGAGCCGGACCGCCTTCGGGCCGAACGCCGAGACGTAGATCGGCACCGGGCGTTCGGGCACGGTGTAGATGCGGGCGTTCTCGACGGTGTAGTGCTTGCCGTGGTGGGTGACCTCGTCGCCCTGGTGCAGCGTGCGGATGAGGCCGATCGCCTCCTCCAGCATCTCGAGCCGCACGTCGGCGGACGGCCAGCGGTCGCCCAGCACGTGCTCGTTCAGGGCCTCGCCGCTGCCGACGCCGAGCACGAAGCGGCCCTGCGTCTGGACGGCCGCGGTGGCGGCGGCCTGCGCGATGACGGCCGGGTGGATGCGCACGGTCGGGCAGGTCACGGCCGTGGTGATCGGCAGCGTCACGGTCTCGGACAGCGCGCCGATCGTGCCCCAGACGAACGGTGACTGGCCCTGCTCGTCGTTCCACGGGTGGTAGTGGTCCGAGATCCACAGCGACTCGAAGCCGTGGTCCTCGGCCATCTTCGCGTTCCTGACCAGCTCGCGCGGTCCGTGTTCTTCTGAAGAGAGGAAATAGCCCAGTTTCACGGCAGCAACTCCTGGATCTTTGTCTTGAGGCCGCGCGTCATCAGCGCCCAGGCGTCCGGGTCGCCACGCAGCACCGCCTCGGTCATGTCCTTGATCTGCTCGAACGTCGCGTGGGGCGGGATCGGCGGCACGTTCGGATCGCAGCGCACGTCGAGGACGGTCGAGCCGTCGAACGCGAGCGCCGTCTCCCACGCCGTGCCGAGCTGCGCGGGGTCGTTGATCTCGATGCCCTGCAGGCCGATCGACCGGGCGAAGGCGGCGTACGAGATGTCCGGGAGCTTCTGCGACTCCTCGAACTTCGGGGCGCCGCCCATCGCGCGCAGCTCCCACGTGACCTGGTTGAGGTCGTTGTTGTGGAACACGCACACGACGCAACGGATGCCGTATCTCCGCAGCGTCAGCAACTCGGCCATGCCGTTCATCTGCATCGCGCCGTCGCCGACCAACGCGATCAACGGCCTGTTCGGCTGTGCGAAAGCGGCACCCAACACGTACGGGACGGCGCAGCCCATGGTGGCGAGCGTGCCGGACAGCGAGGACCGCACGTTGCCGCGGATCTTGAGCAGCCGCGCGTACCAGTTCGTCGCGGAACCCGAGTCCGCCGTGACGATCGCGTTGTGCGGCAGGCGTTTCGAGAGCTCGGAGACGATCCGCATCGGGTTGACGGGATCGGCAGGCACCTGCGCCTGCCGTTCGACGACGTCCCACCAGCGCTCGACGTTCGCCTCGATCGTCTCTCGCCAGGAGCGGTCGGTCTTGTTCTCCAGCAACGGGATCAGCGCGCGCAACGTCTCCCGCGCGTCGCCGACGAGGTTGACCTCGGTCGGGTAGCGCATGCCGATCGCGCGGCCGTCGACGTCGATCTGCACACCGCGCGCTTTGCCGTACTGCGGCAGGAACTGCGAATACGGGAAGTTCGATCCGACGATCAGCAACCGGTCGCAGTCCCGCATCATCTCGTAGGACGGCCTGGTGCCGAGCAGTCCGATCGACCCCGTGACGTACGGCAGGTCGTCCGGCAGCACGTCCTTGCCCAGCAACGCCTTCGCGACGCCCGCGCCGAGCAGGTCGGCGACCGCGCGCACCTCCTCGGCGGCGTCACGGGCACCCTGGCCGATCAGGATCGCGACCTTCTCGCCGCTGTTGAGCACCTCGGCTGCACGCCGCACGTCGTCGAGCGCGGGCACGACGGACGACACCGGGCGGGACGGCGGGCTCGACGGGATGTACTTGAACTCGTGCTTCGGAGCCGCGTACTCCTGCTCCTGCACGTCGTTCGGGATGATCAGCACGGCCGGCGCGCGGTCGGCGGCGGCCGTGCGCATCGCCCGGTCCAGCGCGTTCGGCAGCTGCTCGGGCACCGTCACGTCGACCAGGTACGAGGCCACGTCGCGGAACAGCGAGTGCAGGTCGACTTCCTGCTGGTAGCTACCGCCCTGAGCGGTGCGGGCGGTCTGGCCGACGATCGCGACGACCGGCACGTGGTCGAGCTTCGCGTCGTACAGGCCGTTGAGCAGGTGGATCGCGCCGGGACCGCTGGTGGCGAGGCACACGCCGACGTCGCCGCTGAACTTCGCGAAGCCGACCGCGGCGAACGCGGCCATCTCCTCGTGGCGGGTCTGGATGAACCTCGGGTCGTCGTCCGCCTTGCCGAACGCCGCCACGATCCCGTTGATGCCGTCGCCGGGGTAAGCGAACACCTGCTTCACACCCCAGTCGCGCAGGCGCTGGACGATGAAGTCCCCGACGGTCATATAGCGTTCCCCTCCAGCACGTAGACCGTGTAGGCGGACCGGATGATCGGCTGCGCGACGTTGCGGACCCGCACCCCGCCCGGCGTCATGCCGTGCTCGGTGCCGAAGTGCGCGTGGCCGTGCACGGCGAGATGCGTGCCCGTCGCGTCGATGGCCTCGCCGAGCAGGTACGAGCCGAGGAACGGGTAGATCTCCGGCGGTTCGCCGCGCAACGTGTCCGGCACGGGCGCGTAGTGCGTCAGCGCGACCTTGATGTCGGTGTCCAGTTCGGACAGTGCCTGCTCGAGGGTTTCCGCGATGTCGCAGGTGTGCTGGATGAACGCCTTCATCTCGCGCTCGCCGAACGCGCTCCCGCACTTGCCCGCGAACCCGCCGCCGAACCCCTTCACACCCGCGATGCCGATCGAGCAGCCGTTGACCCGGTGGGTGAACGTCGTGCCCTCCAGCACGTGGATGCCCTTGTCCTGCAGCGTCTTGGTGACTTCGAGGGGCTTGTCGTCCTGGTGGTCGTGGTTGCCCAGCACGGCCACCACGGGCACCGGCAGGTCCGCGAACTCGTCCGCGACCACCTCGGCCTCGACGACCGTGCCGTGCCGGGTCAGGTCACCGGCCAGCAGCAGGACGTCCGCGTGCTCGCCGACCTTCTCCAACGCCGGCCGGAGGTGCCCGCGCATGTCCTCGCCGAGGTGGATGTCCCCGACCGCAGCGACTCGGATCATCGCAGGTCCTCCTCACCCTCCGGTTCGCCCGCAGGTGTCACGCGCACGTCGTTGAAGATCGTCAGCTCGGGGGCGGCCTCGTGCAGGACCTCCTCCAGTGCTGTCCTGCGTTCGGCGCAGGCCACGTCGCCGGAGAGCATCACGTGATCGCCACGCACGGTGACGCGCACGCCGAGTTCGGCGGTCCGAGGGTCCTCGGCCACCGCCCTACGCAGATTTGCCGCTAGGTACTGCTCGGAACTCATGGCTTCTCCCGATGATGTCGAGGCGTTCGATGAGCATCAGGAACGCTTCGGCGTAAGGCGACTCCTTGGTCTCCTCGCGCACCTGCTCCCAATCGATCTGTTCTCGCAGCGCGCGGGCGAACGGCAGCAACTCGCTGAAGTCACAGCGATGCCCGTCCAGCACCAGCAGCTTGCTGCTCAGCACGAACGTCGCCGGCATCACCGGCAGCATCACCGAGCCGACCGGCATCTCCTCGGCCATCGCGAGGATCTCGTCGGTGACGATGCGCTCGTTCGGCCGGAACAGCAGGTCCACCAACGAGTCACCGTCGTAGACCTTGAGCAGCCAGTCCTCCGGCGGCTCGGCAGCGCGAAGTCCGCGCTTCACCAGCACGCGCACGGCCTCCGTGGCGTCCTCCGGGCGCACGAGAAGATCGACGTCGTGTTCGCTCGCCGGCCCTCCGCGCGCATATCCCGCACAACCGCCTGTCAGCGCGAAGGGAATCTCCGCGCCACGTAACGCGTTGGCGACTTTGACCAACGTCCGCAGCAGCTCGTCCTGCAGTCCGCTCATGCACTCCCGGCTACCCGCCGAGGAGCGGCGTGAACCTCAGTCGGTGGCGAGCCGCGCGTGGGTCTCCGTGTCGAAGCGGACGCCGTCGTAGAGCAACCTCGCCCGCTCGACACCTTCCACCGCGAAGCCGGCGTTCGTCGCGACGCGGCAGGAGGCGGGGTTGTCCAGCCGATGCGCGAGCTCCAGGCGGAACAGGCCGAGCTCGGAGAAGGCGAACTCGCTGACCTCGCGGCACGCCCTGGTCGCCAGCCCCTTGCCCCGTGCCTCCTCGCGCATCCAGTAGGAGACCCACCCGGTCAGGTGACGGCGGTCGACGCTCGACACGGCGACGTTGCCCACGGGAACGCCCTCGTGCAGCACGGCGAACGAGTAGGCGGTGTCCTCGTCGCGGCGGGACGTGAGCAGCGCGATCCACTCCTCGGCCGCGGGAAGGGAGTCGATCTGGGAGGTGAACTGGCGGTCCATCCTCTCCTCGCCGGACGCGGCCAGGATGATCGGTGCGTCGTCGAGGCTCCAGGGCCGCAGCAGGGTGTTCACCTGTCCACCTTCTGAATTCCGCGGGCCGGCTGCAACTCAGAGGGGTGCTCGAACGTCAGAAGGACAACCGGTAAGAGGAGAGCAGATGGTCATTTTCGGCTGGCGGACGACGATCGAGCAGCTGCGGATGCTGACGCTGGTGTGCGGGCACTGCCACCACCAGTCGGCGCACAACCTGTTCCGGCGCTACACGAAGCCGACCATCTTCTTCATCCCCCTGTTCACCATCAGCAGCAGGTACGGGCTGCAGTGCACCTTCTGCGGCGTCTCCTACGACATCAGCAAGATGCACGCGCATCAGCTCGTCTGACAGGCAGGGCAGCCAGGCACGTACTCGTCGGTGGTGACGCGCCCGCACTCCGGGCAGATCAGCTCGAGAAGGCAGGCCGGCTCAGCTTCAGGGACACGACCGAGGTCCACACCCAGCCGATCGTCGCGACCACGTAGAGCAGCACCGTGCCGCCGGGGTTGCCCAGGAACGCCATCGGCACCATCAGGAGCACGCCCGTCAGGCCGCTCATCACCGCCAGCCATCCCCCGAGCCTACGCGCGAACACGAAGCACGCCCCGATCCAGCCGATCATCGCGAGCCCGAACGCGACGGCGTGCAGGGCGCCGTGCCACGACAGCGCGGCGGGCGGGCCGTCGGGTGCTCCGGCGGGAAAACCCATGGCCGGATCGGCCACGAAGACCCCGCCGAGGACCATCCCGGCCCCCATCAGGCCGATCAACCGCGCTCCCCACCTCGTGTGCCGGGCCATGCCCGTCGCCGCTACCAGGAACAGCGCGCCGCTGACGACGAAGTTCGCGATCTGGATCCAGCCGAGCGACCCGAGGCTGAGCATGCTGAACGGGTGACGCGAGAGGTCGAAGCCCTCGCGGGTGAACGCCTGGGCGTACCCGACGACGAGGTAGAGCGGACCGGCGACGACGCCACAGGCGGTGCGGGACATGGGTTCCTCCGGCAGTTCGGTGTGGCGAGAACGGAACCACCGACAATATTTCTTGTCAAGACTATCCAAGCTGTCTTGACGAATTGAATCGTCGGTAGCAGGATGAGACCATCACGCACCAGGACAGGGAGAACCGATGGGCCACGAGTTCAAGAGCACCGACGAGATCGAGGTGCCCGCGTCCGTCGAGGACGTCTGGACGGCCATCGCGACGGGGCCCGGCATCGACTCGTGGTTCATGGGCCGCAACGAGGTCGCGAACGGCCAGGTCAAGATGGCCTTCGGCGGGTACGAGCCGACGAGCGAGATCACCGCGTCGGAGCCGGGCCGCCACTTCGCGTACGACAGCGGCAAGGCGCCCGACGGCCGGTTCGTCGCCTACGAGTTCCTCGTCGAGGGCCGTGAGCACGGCAGCACCGTGCTCCGCATGGTCACGAGCGGCTTCCTGCCCGGCGACGACTGGGCCGACGAGTTCGAGGCGATGACGCTCGGTGGCGCGCTGTTCCGGCGCACGCTCCTGGAGTACCTCACCTGCTTCCCCGGTCGCACGGCCCGCCCGCTCACGGTCTTCGGGCCGATGATCAGCGACTGGGACGAGGCCTGGAAGAAGCTCGACGCGGCACTGGCCGAGAAGCTCCCGGACGCCGTCGAGTTCCACCGCAACGCCCACACGATCGGCCTGCGCACCGAACGCGGCATGTACCGGTTCATGCGCGGCTTCTTCGGCCCGGTCATCGCCGCACACCACGTCTTCGAGGGCGACGAGTCCGAACAGGACTGGCAGGACTTCCTCGACACCACCCTGGGAGAGCAGAAATGACGCGCTTCACGACTTCCGCCGACGGCACGGAGATCGCCTACTCGATCACCGGTTCCGGCCCCGCGCTGATCATCGTGGACGGCGCGATGTGCCACCGCATGTTCGGCCCGACGACCGAGCTCGCCTCCGTGCTGGACAAGAACTTCACCGTCTACACCTACGACCGGCGCGGGCGCGGCGAGACCGGTGACGGCGCGACGCCGTGGTCGGTGGAGCGCGAGGTCGAGGACATCGACGCCGTGATCAAGGAGGCCGGCGGCAGCGCGTTCGTCTTCGGCGTGTCCTCCGGCGCGGTGCTGGCGCTCGAAGCGGCCTCACGGCTGCCGGGCATCTCACGGCTCGCGATCTACGAGGCACCGTTCGTCGTGGACGACACCTACAAGCCGCGGCCGGCGGACATCGTGCGGCAGATGAACGACATGCTGGCGCGCGGCGACCGCTCGGGCATGCTCTCGACGTTCATGAAGATGGTGGGCGTGCCCGGCTTCGGCCTCGCGATCATGAAGCTCACCCCGGTGTGGAAGAAGCTCAAGCCGGTCGCGCACACGCTGCCGTGGGATCTGACGATCCTCGGCGACGACGGCCGCGGTTCGAAGCTCCCGGCCGACCGCTGGAACGTGAAGGTGCCGACGCTCGCGATGGACGGCGGCAAGAGCCCCGAGTACCTCCGCAACGCCATGAAGAACGTCTCGGAAGTGCTCGGGGTGGACGCGGAGTACCGGACGCTGCCCGGTCAGACGCACATGTACAAGTCGTCGGTCATGGCGCCGGAACTGGTGGAGTTCTTCTCGCGGGCCCAGCGCACCGCGGGTCCCATCGCGTAACCGGCCACGACGAAGAGCCCGCCGACCGCGAGCCACCCGAGTGCTCCCCAGCCGAGCACGACGGTGGTGAGCAGGGCGGGGCCGACCATGCGCGCGACGGCCGTTCCGGTCGCGAAGAAGCCCTGGTACTGGCCCTGCCGGTCGGCGGGCGCGAGGGAGAAGCTGATCTCCCACGCCCCTGAGGCCAGCATCATCTCGCCGAGGACCTGCAACGCGGCGGCCGCGATCAGCAGCGCCGCCACGGGCCAGGCGCCGACGCTGAACGCCGTGGCCGCGAAGACCACGCAGGACGCCAGCATGATCAGTCCCGCGTGCTTCACCAGCTTCGACGCCTGACTCAGGCCGGTGGCGCGTTTCGCGATCCGGACCTGGAAGAGCACGACGGCCGCGGTGTTGAGCACCAGCAGCGCGGCCGCCAGCCACGTCGGCGCCTCGGTGCGCTGCACGATCCACAGCGGGATGATCAGGCTCAGCAACGGCATGTAGAGCAGCATCACGGCGTTGATCAGCGTGATCAGCGCGTACGGGCGGTCCTTGAGGACGTCGAACTTGCCCTTCGCCCTGGTCATCACGGTCTCCGGCAACGTGCTCAGTACAGCTGCGGCGATGAGGAACGCGACCACGTCGAGCACGAACACGGCCGTGTAGGCGATCTCGGTGCCGAGGTGCAGCGCGAACCCGCCCGCCGCCGCGCCGATCGCGATGCCCGCGTTGGCCGTGGACTGGATGCGCGCCCGTGCCCGTGTGCGTTCCTCCGGCGTGGTGAGGCCGGCGAGCAGGGCCTGCCTGGACGCCTGCAGGCCGCTCTGGAAGCTCGCGTACAGGCACATGACCAGCACGAACGCGGCGAAGTTCCGGGTGAGGAGCAGGATCGCGATGCTCGTGGCGGTGGCGAGGGCGAGCACGACCGCGGTGGTGCGCGGACCCAGGCGGTCGGCGAGGTGTCCCAGCGCGACACCGGCGACGGCTCCGACACCCCACGCGAGGGTCAGCGCCAAGCCGACCCGCGCCGCGCTCAGGCCCACGACCTGCGTGAAGTAGAGAGCGGAGACGACGAGGAAACCGCCGTCCCCGATCGAGTTCGTCAGCTGCGCGTACGCGAGTCGCCTGGTCATGTCCCAGACCGTAGGGCGGTTATTGGCCCTAGTCGTAGGACAAGGACATGCTGCGTTTCTGGGCCAATTTGTTGCCCGCCCAGGACACCGCGAGCGCCAGCACTCCGAACACCACCGCGACGAACAAGCAGGTCAGCAGCACCGCGCCGTAGCCGTTCTGGCGCGGATCCATGAACGGGTAGGGGTACCAGTCCACGATCGGGCCCCTGACCAGCGTGTACACCAGGTACGCGAGCGGGAACGACAGCCAGATCCACCACCGCCTGGTCTTCTCCGGCGCGAGCAACCACTCCACGACCACGAGGATCGGCACGACGGTGTGCAGCACCCAGTTCGCGTAGGCGGGTGTCTGCACGTCGATCCCTCGCAGCAGCAGCCAGTACACGATTCCCGTCGTGCCCATGTAGAGCACGGCCGCGCCCCTGATCTGCGCCGACACCGGACTGAACACGCCCAGCAACGCCACCACCGCCGCGAAGACGTTCGAGAGCACGGTGAAGTAGCTGAAGTGGTTGAAGGCGCGGAAGTTGTCACCCAGCACCACGACCAGGTAGATCTCCGCCGAAAGCACCAGCAGGAACACGGCCATCCGGAGCAGCTTGATCACTCACGCATTAGAACCCGGTTTCCTCAGGGGTGCATCCGGGCGCCCTTGAAGATCTTGTCGACGGCGTTCTTCTGGCCGTGGACCGCGATGCCGACCAGGTCGAGGTCCTGCGTGTGCACCTTGCGGACCGCGGCCCGGTTGTCGGCGTCGTTGCCGGTGGCGAACAGGTCCGCGGTGAAGATGCTCATGGGCTGCTTGCGGTTGAGAGCGCGTTCGTGGGCCTTCTTGAGCAGGTCCTGGTCGCCCTGCAGGACCACGACGGGCTGGCCGAACATCGACAGGTAGTGCACGTCGTCGGCGTCGATGTAGGGCTCGCCGCGCAGGGTCTCGGGCAGCCCGCTGACGAGGAAGGCGGTGACGTTCAGCGCCTGCCAGCCGGCCAGGTCGTCCCGCAGCAACACAGCGATCTTGGTGTCGAACATGGACACACGATCGCGGGCATGCGGGTGCTAGGTCTTGTACGTTTCTGACGTGAGCGTGGCCGCGTGGAAACCGGCGGTGGAAGGCATCCAGGAGGTCTTCCACGCCTCCTTCACCACGCACGTCTACCCAGCGCACACGCACGATGCCTGGACGTTGATGGTGCTCGACACTGGCGCCGTGCGGTACGAACTGGACCGTCACGAGCACGGCGCGCTCGTTGACGGCGTCACGCTATTGCCGCCGCACGTGCCACACGACGGCCGCTCCGCGCACCCGGCCGGGTTCCACAAGCGCGTGCTGTACCTGGACGACTCGGTGCTGCCGTCCGATCTGATCGGCAAGGCCGTCGACACGCCGATGCTGCCCGATCCACTGCTGCGGCAACGGGTCCACCAGCTGCACCTGACGCTGGACCAGCCGTTCGAGGCGGCGAGCAGGCTGGCGTTGATCACCGAACGCCTCACGCACCACTTCGCCGGCACCGCTCCCGTCGTGCACGCGGACCCGACACTCGCCGACCGGTTGCGGCAGCTGCTGGACGCCTCCCTGCCGGACGGGATGACCCTGAACGCGGCCGCGCGGGAGCTGCAGACCAGCCCGACCCACCTGGTGCGGGCGTTCAGCCGCCGGTTCGGGTTGCCGCCGCACAGGTACCTGACCGGCCGCCGGGTGGATCTCGCACGTGGCCACCTGGTCGAGGGACGGTCGGCTGCGGAGGCGGCTGTGCTGGCCGGGTTCCACGACCAGTCGCACCTGACGCGCCACTTTCGCCGTGTCCTGGGTACGAGTCCCGGGCGCTTCGTACGCTGACACCGTGCACATCGGCATCCTCGGGCCAGTTGAAGCGCACTCCCCCGACAGCAAGATCGCGATAGGTGGCCCACGGCCGCGCACCCTGCTGGCGCTGCTCGCGATCCGGGCGGGGGAGATCGTCCCGCTCGACCGCCTGGTGGACGAGCTCTACGGTTCCGAGCCGCCGGCGGACGCCGCGAACGCCTTGCAGGGCCAGGTCTCGCGCCTGCGCCGGGCACTCGGGGACGCGTCGCTGGTCGAGTTCCACCCGGCCGGCTACCGGCTGGCGCTGCCCGCCTCCCAGGTCGACGCACACCGGTTCGTCTCGCTGGCGGCGGACGGCCGGCAGGCGTTGGAGCAGGGTGATCCGCAGGCCGCGGAATCCCTTTTGTCCGAGGCACTTCTGCTCTGGCGGGGTCCGGCGCTCGCCGACGTCGCCCTGGCGGACCACGCGACCCGCCTGGAACAGCACCGTTCCGCCGCCGCGGGCTCGTTGGTGGCGGCACGGATTCGGCTCGGCAAGGCCGACGTGGCGGAGATCCAGGACCTGGTGCGGCAGAACCCGTTGGACGAACGCCTGCGCGGCTACCTGATGCAGGCGCTGAACCAGCAGGGCCGTCAAGCCGAGGCGCTGCAGGCGTTCGAGGACACGCGCGCCCTGCTGGCCGACGAGCTGGGCACCGACCCGTCGCCCGAACTGCGTGCCGTGCACCTGCAGGTCCTGCGCGGCCAGACGCATCGCGATCTTCCGGCCCAACTGACCACTTTCGTCGGCAGGCAGGAAGAACTCGCGCGGATCGCCTCGCTCTCCGCCCGGCTCATCACCCTCACCGGCCCCGGCGGCGCGGGCAAGACGAGGCTCGCGTTGCAGGCCGCCGGTCCCGGCGCGATCTTCGTGGACCTGGCGCCGGCCAAGGACGTCGCGGCGGCGACGCTGCAGGCGTTGGGGCTCAAGGAGACCGTGCTGGAGCCGGAGGACCGGCTGACGCTGGCGCTGCGCGAACGCGACGCGATGCTGATCCTGGACAACTGCGAGCACCTGATCGTCGAAGCCGCCCGGCTGGCCCAGCACCTGCTCAGCACGTGCCCGTCGGTGCGCATCCTCGCCACGAGCCGGGAGGCGCTCGGCATCACCGGCGAGACGCTGTGCCCGGTGCCGCCACTGGACCCCGAGCAGAGCGTGGCGTTGTTCGCCGACCGCGCCCGGCTGGTCAACCCCGCGTTCGTGCGCGACCGGCACACGATCGACATCTGCCGGGAGCTCGACGGCCTGCCGCTGGCGATCGAACTGGCCGCGGCGCGCACCCGCACGTTGACGACCGAGGAGATCGCCGCCCGCCTGAACGACCGCTTCCGCCTGCTCACCAAGGGAAACCGTGCAGCCGCGCCCCGCCACCAGACGCTGCGGGCCGTCGTGGAGTGGAGCTGGGAACTGCTGACGGAGGACGAACGCGACCTGGCCGCGTGCCTCGCGACGTTCAGCGGCGGGGCGAGTCTGGAGGCCGTCGAGGAGGTCTGCCGGCACGACCTCGAGACGCTGGACGCGTTGGTGGACAAGTCCTTGGTGGAAGCCGCCGACGGCCGTTACCGGATGCTGGAGACCATCCGCGAGTTCTGCTCGCAGCACAAGCGAGTCGACGCCGCGCACGCGTCGTACTTCCAGGAACTGGCTCGCCGCGCGGATCCTGAGCTGCGCCAGCGGGATCAGGTGCGGTGGTTCGCCCGGCTGAGCGCCGAACACGCGAACCTGATGCAGGCGCTCGACTGGACCACCTCGGCCGCCCCGGACCAGGCGCTGCGGCTCGTCAGCGACCTCGCCTGGTACTGGTACCTGAAGGGCAGCCGCACGGAGGTCCAGGGTGCGGCCCGCCGGCTGCTGGAACGGGTGCCCGAACAGTCCACAGAGGAGTACGCGGTCCTGCTCGCCCTGGCCGAACCCGAACGCGTGCAGGAGAAGCTCCTGGCGTTGCGCGGCCCGATCAAGCAACCGTTCGTGCTCATCGCCTGGGCGATGCTCAGCGGCCCGCCCGACCCGTCCGCACCGCGCACCGCGCTGCAGGACGAGGTCGAGAGCAGCGAGGACCCGTGGATCCAGGGCCTGATGGGCTTCAGCAACGCCTACACCACCTGGGCCGCCAGCGGTGACCGCGACCGCGCGATCCAGCAGTCCCGCGAAGCCCTGCGGCGGTTCCAGGCCCTCGGCGAACGCTGGGGATCGGCCCAGGTGCTGGACGTGCTGGCCACCCTGACCGAGGACCCGGCCGAAGCCCTCGCGCTGACCGACCAGGCGCTTCAGGCCGTCGCCGAACTGGGCGCCGTGGAGGAGCTGGCCGAACTGCGGGGCCGGCGCGCCGACCGGTTGCTCGACATCGACCAGGACCAGGCCGAGCGCGACTACCTCCAGGCGCTGGAGATGGCGGCGCAGGCGGGACTGGCCTCCACTCGGGCGCTCGCCAACGCCGGACTGGCCAAGATCGCCCAGCGGCGGGGAGATCCGGCGCGGGCCGAGGAGCTCCTGCTGGCGGCCCAGCAGGAACTGGGGTTCGGGTGGATGCACACAGCGGTCAAGCAACAGGTGGACGAGGCGCTCGGTGAACTGCGGCGTACTCGGGGAGTGTGATCGCGGTGGCGGCCCGCAGATCCATCCGCGCGACCATCGGCATCTTCGGCAGCAGCGCGAACATCCGGTCCCGCACCCACATCCCGAGCCTGCTGCCGGGCGCGAGGAACGGCCCCGGGTTGCCCTGGCTGCCGCGGGCGTACGGCCCGATCAGTGCCTCGTACCGGGCGAAGGCGTCCCCTCCCGCCGCCATCTCCCCCGCCAGGACGTAGGCGGAGACGACCGCGAGCCCGGTTCCCATGCCACCCAGCGTGGAGCCGTACCCGGCGTCGCCGATCAACGTGACCCGCCCTGAGCTCACCGCGGGCATGCGCACCTGGCTGATCGAGTCGAAGTAGACGCCCTGCGCCACCACCTCGTCCGGCATCAGCTCGGGAGGGACCGGCGACTTGTACATCAGCCATCCCGGCGAGGTCAGCACGCCCGGTGAGCAGGTCAGGTCCCGGTCGTCGCCCTCCGCGTCCCAGATCGCGAAGTAGTAGCCCCGGAACTTCGGCCGGTACTCGGGGAAGACCAGCCGCCGCACTCCGGACCGCATGCCGTCCGCACCGATCACGAAGTCGAAGCGCCGTGACGGCCCGTGCGCGAACGTGACGTCCACGCCGGCGCCGTCGTCGTGCAGTGCCGTGATCCAGTCGCCGAACACGTACTCCACGTCGGAAGCGGTCAGCTCGTACAGCAGGCGCGACAGGTCACCGCGGAGGATCTCCACGTCCCCGGCGGTGAACGAGGCGGGCAGCCGTGCCCGTTCGCGTCCGTCGACGCCGCGGAACACCATGTCCCGCGGCGTGGTCCGCGCGGCCAGCACCGCGTCGAGCACACCCATCCGCCTCAGCACGGACAGGTGCACCTCGCCGCGGAAGTCCACGGCCTGGCCACCGTCACGCAGCGACGGCGCCCGCTCCACCACCACCGGGGTGACGCCGAAACGCCTCAGCCAGTGCGCCAGAGCGGGCCCGGCGATTCCCGCTCCCGAGATCAGTACGTCCATGCTCGGGATGCAACGCCGGGCCGCTGACCGAACGCTGGCGAAGCGCTGACCTACGCCCCGCCGATGATCTTCAGCATCTGCGAGATCTGGCCCTGCCGGGTGTTGACCACCCGTTCGGCATAGGCCGTCGTCTCGGGGTTCATGCCTTCCTTCTTCTCCGTGAGCGCCATCTCCACGCCGGCGCCCTGATGACCGGTCATCAGGTTGAGGAAGAGCTGGTCGAACTCGGCTCCGCTCTTCTCCTTGGTCTCGTTGATGACCTTGTCGTCGAGCAGCGGCTGGCCACCGTGGGCGGCGTGCAGATCGGCACCGTCACCCTCCGGCTTGCCCCAGAGCTTCAGCCACGACTTGAGCATCGTGAGTTCCTCGCGCTGGGTCACGTCGATCGCGCCCGCGAGGTCCTTCGCCTCCTGCGTGGTCGCCTTCGCCAGGCCCACCTGCGAGAGGCTGATGCCGAGTTGCAGGTGGTCGACCATCATCTGCACGAACATCACGTCCGCTTCGTTGAACCTCGCGCTGGCGGCAGGAACGGGTGGTGCGGCGGAGCTCGCGCCGTGACCGTGGGCTCCCTGGCCCTCCGGCACGACCGCCTCTCCGCCGCACCCCGCCAGCGCCAGGACCGCGACCGCGATCACCAGGCGCTTCATCAGGTCAGACCTTCTCCCACAGGGCCGCCACGTTCGGCGGTTCCCAGCCGGTCAGCGAGGTGTGCGCCTGACGGCACCGGTAGGTCGAACCGCCGTAGGTGACGGTCTGTCCCGTCGCGTACGACGTGTTCGCCGCCCACGTGCCACCGGCGGGCGGTGGCGTCGTGGTGCTGGACGTCGTGGTGGTGGGAGGAGGAGTCGTGGTCGTGGTGGTGGGCGGCGGGGTCGTGCCTCCACCACCGATGTTGAGGTCGATGCACGAGTAGAACGCGTTGACCGTGTCGCTGATGTTCCAGATCGCGTACAGCTTCTGGCGGCCGGAGAACCCGCCGAGGTTGATCGTGTGCGTGGTCGGGTTGTTCGGCTGCTGGTTGTTGCCGGCGACGTAACCGACGCGCGTGCCGCCGATGAAGTACTCGTAGTCGCGCGTGGCGTGCCGGGCGGTGAAGGTCCAGGTCAGCGACAGGGTCTGACCGGTGTTGGTGACCTTCCAGGGCAGCCCGTCGTTGTCGAGAGGAGCGAAGTCGCCGTTCGCACCGCTGCAGTTCTTCAGGCCCTTGGGGCCCTCGGCGCTCTGCGGCTCGTACTTCGCCTGTCCACAGAGGTCGACGGAGACGTCTCCCCTGGCGCACTGCGCCGAACGGCTGGCCGGCGACGACACGTAACCGTGCGCGCTCGCCGAACCGACCGGCGTGATGAAGACGATGGCAGGGACAGCGGCCATGAGCAGCGCCGCTTTACGCATGATTTTCATTCGTCCGAACTCCTTGGATCGTTCCCAAACGGGTTGACCCGTAGGCAGGGGGCGGGAACCGGGAGCGCTCTAGATCGCTCGCCGATCCAGTTTCGGTCTGTGGTCTAGACCATAAACCGGGTTTCGGAAAACGGTCAAGCGATCACCGGGCACGAACCGAAAACTGGTGCCCGCCAACGAGTTCACCCCGACTGACAACGTTTACTACCCCATTCGGTCCCCCCGGAGCAGACCAGCCGGCCCATTGGTACGAACTCCGCACACTGGGTATCCCCGTGCCATGCGCGAATTCGACGAGCCCAGCAGGGCGGCGGGTCCCGGCGTTGTCACCGACGGACCCGCAGGTGCCCCCACTGTCCTCGTGATCGATCCAGCGGGAGAGGCCGTCCACAACGAGATTCCCGCGACCTGGCGGCCGCTGACCGAACACCTGCGGATCGTCTGGTTGCGAACTCCTGCGGCACCGACCTGGAAGTCCACAGTGGACACCGTGCTGACCAGGCACCGCGACGACACGCGGAGCGTGCTGGACGTCGTCACCAGCGGACCGCTCGCGGCCGACGTCCTCGACCTCGTGGCGGCTCACCGCGACCTCGTGCGCTCGGTGCTGCTGGTGGACCCCGAGGTCCAGGTGGACGCCCCGTTCGCCCAGGTCATACCTCACACCAACACGACCCCGGTACCGCTCCCGCTCGGCCACCCCGACGTCGTCCAGGGCGTCCTCGCGTCCCTCGACCTCCACCGAACCACTTAGGCTGCGGAACTTTCGCTGAACCGGACACTTCGGCCACCCGTATCCCTCGGCAGGGAACACGAGACGGGAGGCTTCATGCGAGCGCGTCTGCTCATCATCGTGCTGGGGCTGCTTGCGCTGACGGGCTGTTCGTCTGTCGGCGGCAGCAGTGCGGGCGAACCGGCGGCCAACAAGGCGGATGCGACATTCTCGTTGCAGATGATCCCCCACCACCGCCAGACGATCCAGATCGCCAAGGTCGCCATGGAGAAGTCCAAGGACGAGTTCGTCGTCAACGTGGCCGACAAGATCGCCACCGCCGAGGCGGGCGAGATCGAGCAGATGGCCACCTACCTGCGCAGCTGGAACATCCAGGTGCCCGGCGACGACGCCAGCGCCACGCACAAGATGGCGGGCATGATGACCGTCAAGGACGTCGAGGCGCTGAAGTCCGCCACCGGCAAGCAGTACGACGACCTCTTCCTCGCCACCCTCTCCCGCCACCTCCGCAGTGGTGTGGACATGGCGAAGGAGGCCCAGGCCAAGGGCGAGCACATCGGCTCGAAGGCGCTGGCAAGCAAGATCATCGTGTCGCAGACCGAGGTGCTGGACCAGATCAGCGCCAAGCAGAAGTCCTGACACCGCAACAGGACCAGCACGCCCATCACACGTCCACGGCCGCCGCGGCAGTGGACGTGTCGGCGTATCCGAACCCCGAAATCCAGTCGGTCCTGGTCCTCACGCTCACTACCCTCCCCGGCATGTACCCACAGGTGGAGCCCTACGCCCAAGGCATGCTCGACGTAGGAGACGGCCAGCGAGTCCACTGGGAGGCCAGCGGCAACCCCGACGGCAAACCGGCGTGCGTGTTCCACGGCGGCCCAGGATCGGGTTCCCACCCCAGATGGCGCGAGGACTTCGACCCGGACCACTGGAACCTCATCCTCTGGGACCAGCGCGGCAGCGGCCAGAGCACGCCATCGGTCGCGGACCCGGCGACCAGCATGGAGCACAACACCACCCAGCACCTGATCGACGACGCCGAGAAGCTCCGCGAACACCTCGACATCGACAAGTGGCTGCTGGCCGGCGGTTCCTGGGGCTCGACCCTCGTCCTCGCCTATGCCATCCAGCACCCCACCAGGGTCAGCGAGATCATCATCCCGGCGGTGACCACCTCCCGCCCCGAGGAGCACGCGTGGATCACCCGCGGCCTCGGCATGTTCTTCCCGGATCACTTCGACGCCTTCCGCGACGGCGTCCCGGAGGAGGACCGCGACGGCAACCTGGCCCTGGCCTACAACAAGCTCCTCAACTCACCGGACCCGGCGGTCAGGGACAAGGCCGCCTGGGACTGGAGCAAGTGGGACCTGTCCACGATCACGGGTGGCGACAACGACTTCGAAGGCACGAGGTACGCCGACGCCGTCACGCGCTACCGGCTCGCACGGACCGTGACCCACTACTGGGGCAACGAGGCGTTCCTTGAGCCGAACTACATCTTCGACAACCTCGGCAGGCTCAAGGGCATCCCCGGCGTGCTCATCCACGGCCGCAACGACTTCGGCGGGCCGTTGTACACGGCGTGGGAGGTGGCCAAGCGGTGGCCCGACGCCGAACTGGTCATCCTGAACGACGCCGGGCACGTCATCATGGAGGGCAACAGCATGGACGAGGCCATCACCGCCGCCATCCAGAGGTTCCGCTAGGGCGCGACGGGTCCGGACCGGTAGAGGTCCTCGCCTGCCCAGCGGATCCGGTCCTGGAAGCCGAAGCCAGGTGCGGCAACGAAGTTCGCCGCGTCGTCCACCGATCCAGAGCCGTCGTACCTGGCGCGCATCGGGTACGGGAACACCGGCCGGGTGCGCACGACGTTGCCGTCCGGGTCACGACCCTCGGCGATGATCCGGGACGGTGCCCGGCCTCCTTCGACCCACGACACGAGTGCCCGGAACGGGTCGAAGGCGGTCAGGGTGTCGCCGCCGGCGCAGTGCCACATCGACGGCACGACGAAGAGCCTTGCCCACGAAGGGTTCTTGCCGCCGGTGAGGCGTTGCCAGTAGTCGAGCGTGCCTTCGAACGGGATGCCCTGGTCGCCCGCGCCGTGCCAGATGATCAGCTTGCCGCCTGCGCGCTGGAACGCGCGCAGGTCCAGCGAGAGCGAGTTCGCCTTCACGGTTTCGGGCACCAGGCGCCGGAACTCGCGGACGGTGAACTCGAAGGACTCCAGCGACGAGTGCGGTGTGCCGATCGGGTAGACGAGGTGCTTCAGGCCGTTGTCCGCGAGTTCGGGGGCGATGCCGCGCCCCAGGCCGGGAGTCGGGTTGAGCCAGAACGTCCACGAGATCTCGGAGCCGTAGGGCTGGCCGCCGGGGTAGAGCCGCACACCGCCGTCGGACGGGCCTGTGTAGAGGCGGCGAACGCGGGCGATCTCGTCGCCGGTCAGCTGACCGGCGAGAGTTCCCGGGTCGAACCTGCACAGGCGCGGGTCGTCGATCTGGCCGTCGACCAGTCCGTCCAGGCCGTCGCAGGCCGCCATCACCGCGTTGTGCAGCAGCACGATCTTGTCGTTCGGGATGGTGTTGCGCGCGATCCACGCCTGGTAGCCGATCAGCGCGGTGTAGTAGGCGCCCGGAGCGGACGCGATGATGCCGTCGAAGTCGCGCGGGTAGCGCTGGGCCAGCAGCAGGCCCTCACGGCCGCCGTTGGAGCAGCCGCTGAAGTACGACTTCGACGGTGCTTTGCCGTAGAAGACCGAGATGATGTGCTTCGACACCTTCGACAACGCGTGTGGCGCGCGGAAGAAGTAGTCGTCGCGGGCCTTCTGGTCCGAGACGGCCCACGTCGTGTCGAACGGGTTCTCCGGCGAGGACTGGTGGCCGTCGTCGGTCGCGGCCACCGCGGCGTCACCGAAGGCGGGGCCACAGCCGGACGGGAAGGCCGGATCGCCTATGGCTCCACAGAATCCGCCACAGCCGTACTGGAGGTAGCGGCCCTGGTAGCCGCGCAGCGGCAGCTTCAGCTGGAAGCCGATGCGCGGTTCG
This sequence comes from Lentzea kristufekii, assembly GCF_033949925.1. Taxonomy (NCBI): domain Bacteria; kingdom Bacillati; phylum Actinomycetota; class Actinomycetes; order Pseudonocardiales; family Pseudonocardiaceae; genus Lentzea; species Lentzea kristufekii. The sequence goes on along the minus strand of NZ_JAXAVV010000023.1, from coordinate 110,997 downwards.
ATCGTGCCGCGCACATCGCAGAACTCCGTGGTACCAGTGACAACCGTGGCTGAGATGACGCTCGTGCGGGCGTCCGGCACGTCGAACGAACGCACCAGATCCGCGCACGAACGCACCGGACCGGAGGCGGCGGCGGGAGCGATTCCCGCCGCCACAGTTCCCAGGACAACGAGTGGTACCAACAACTTGCGGAACATGGCGTCCTTCCCCCTGTAGTCGGACGTACGGGGGAAGTCTTCCAGCTAACCGACGTGCACGCGTGGGCGTCGAGTCGGATCCGACTCAGCCGAGCGGATGATTTCGCGTACGACCGGAGGCGTGTCGCCGCGGCCGAGGATCAGGTAGCGGAAGAGGTGCGCCAGCGGATTTCCCTCCGACCACTCGAAGTGCGCGTGCGGGATCACGCCGGTCGAGTCGCGCAACGCCAGCAGGATCGCCGCGATCGCGTTCGGCGCGGCGGGAGCGGAGGCGCGCAGGACGCGGTGGCCGTCCACCTCGACACCGGACACGCACAGGACGTTGCTGAACGCCGACGGGTCGACGATGTCGATCTCCAGGAAGATCACGTCCGCGGACCCCGGCACCGGGTTCATGCCGCGCTGCTCGCTCTCCTTCTCGTCGTACTCCGCCTTGTCACCGTCCTGGCGGCGGTTCGCGATCAACGTGATCAGGCCGTCGTTCTCGATCGTGTCCGTGATGAACCGGCGGGCCTGCTCGTCGAACTTGATCCTGTCGACGCGCAGCTCCGTCGTGCGCGAGATCCGCGACACCAGGGAGATCACGACGATGCCGATGATGAAGCCGAACGAGATCGTGATGCCATCCGGCTTCTCGATCACGTTCTCCACCAGCGCGTACAGCAGCACCAGCGTCAGCACGGTGAACCCGATGCTCGCGCCGCGCTGCCTCTTGCGCCACGCGGACACCGTCACCGCGAACGATCCCGACACCATCATCGCCAGGATTCCGGTGGCGTAGGCACCGGCCTGCGCGTTCACATCGGCGTTGAAGATGATCGTGATGATGATGCAGATGATCGTGTAGACGATCACGACGGGACGAACGGCGCGGCCCCACTCCGGTGCCATGCCGTAGGAGGGCAGATAACGCGGCACGATGTTGATGAGACCGGCCATCGCCGAAGCGCCGGCGAACCACAGGATCAGGATGCTGCTGATGTCGTAGACCGTGCCGAACACCTCGCCGAGCAGTTCGTGCGCGAGATACGCCAGAGCACGCCCGTTCGCGGGCCCGCCGGGCGCGAACTTGTCCTGCGGGACCAGCACGGTGGTGATGAACGACGTCGCGAGCAGGTACACCGACATGATCAGCGCGGCGGTCGTCAGCAGCTTGCGCGTGTTGCGCACACGGCTGTCGAGGCGCTTCTCCGGCGTGTCACCGGACGCCGCGACCAGCGGCATCATGCTCACGCCTGTCTCGAAACCGGACAAACCGAGCACCAGCAACGGGAACGCCAGGATCGCCGGGCCGATGACACCGAAGAACCCACCGCCATACGTGCCCAGCGCCGACACCCAGCGATCAAGCGCGTCCGGCGTCGCGAAGACCTCCACGAGGCCCACCACGGCCACGACGGCGTTCAGCGAGAGGAACACCGCCACCAGCGGGATCGCGACGCCCACGGCCTCGCTGAAGCCCATCAGGAACACACCGCCGAGGATCAGCAGCAGCACGATCGTGAGCAGGAGCTCGGTGCCGTGCAACGACTCCGGCACGTACGGGTTCTCCAGCGCGTGCACCGAGGCGTCGGCGGCGGACAGCGTGATCGTGATGATCCACGACGTCGCCACGAACCCCAGCAGCACCAGCACGAACACCTTGCCGCGCCAGAACGGCAGCAGGTCCTCCAGCATCGCCACGGAGCCCTGGCCGTGGGGGCTCTCCCGCGCCACCCGCCGGTACATCGGCAGCATGCCGAGCAGCGTCAGCGCCACGATGAGCAGCGTCGCCAGCGGGGACAGCGCACCGGCGGCCAGCGCGGCGATGCCGGGCAGGTACGACAGGGTGGAGAAGTAGTCGACGCCGGTGAGCGTCATCACCTTCCACCACGCGTGTGGCTTGGCGTGCGATTCGTGGCTCTCGGGACCCGAAGGTGCCACGCGGTCCGCGAGCAACCACCTGCCCAGCGGTCCGCCGGGAGGGGCCGGCGGTTCCGGACTCGGAACCTCGGCAGGAATGGCGAACTCCGTGCTCATGACGCAGAGCATGCCACCGTCAGGTGATCAAGGCCGGAACTCCGCCGGAAAACCAGCCTCCTGAACGGACAAACCGGACGGACGCAGCGTTCCGATGCTGCCCTGGGCGTGCAGATCGAGAAAGAGGTCCACGACGTCCGGATCGAACTGCTGCCCGCGACCGGACCAGAGCTCGCGCCGCGCACGGTTCTCGTCCAGCGCAGTCTGATGTGGACGATTCGACCTCATCGCGGCCCACGCCACGCACACGGACAGAATCCTTGCTTCCGCGCGGATGTCGGCACCGCGCAAGCCGTCCGGATAACCGGCACCGTCGTAGCGTTCGTGCTGCTGCCGGATGACGTGCGCCACACCGGCGAAGCCCGGCACCATCCGCGCGAGCCGGTAGCCGAAGTCGGGGTGCTGGCGCAGCAGCCGCCACTCCTCCTCCGACAACGCGCCGGGCTTGGTGAGCACCACCTCGGGGATGATGACCTTGCCGATGTCGTGCAGGCGCCCGGCGAGCTGGGTGACCCTGATCGTGGGCGCGTCGAGCCCGAACTCCCCCGCGGCCACACCGGCCCAGCGCGACACCGACCGGCTGTGGTCGTAGCGGTGCAGCCAGCCGTCCACCCGGTCGGCGACCTGGCAGAGGAACTCCGCCATCGCGCCGTCGGTGTCCGGGTCGACCGCGGGCAGCGGCTCCGGACCGACCGCGATCCTGTTGCGCCCGGCCGCTTTCGCCGCGTACAGGGCCCGGTCCGCGATCACCACGATGTCGTCGGGACCGTCGCCGTGCGTCGGGAAGCTCGCCGAGCCGACCGACACCGTGACGAACAACGGGATGTCGTCGTTGCCCGAGTTGACCGGGATCGGTTTCTCCGCAACGCGTTCGCGCAGCCGGTTCGCGATCACGGACAGCCGGCCGGGACCGGCGTCCGGCACCAGCAGCGCGAACTCCTCGCCACCGTACCGAGCGAGCACCTCACCGGCCCTGGACGCCGCGCGCAGCCGTGCCGCGACCTCCATCAGCACGTCGTCGCCGGCGGGGTGGCCGTAGTTGTCGTTGATGGACTTGAAGCGGTCGACGTCGATGATGAACACCGCGACCGACCCGTCGCCCCGCCGGGCGCGGGAGATCTCCAGCGGCAGCTGTGCCTCGAAGAACCTGCGGGTGTGCAGCCCGGTGAGGCTGTCGGTGATCGCGAGCTTGCGCTGGTCCGCGACCAGCCCCGCGAGGCGGGCGATGATCAGCAACGACAGCAGGGCGCTGCCGGCGGCGATCACCAGGACGTCCTGCGACGACTGGCCCACGTCGTGCACCAGCATCAGGATCGGGGCGGCGAGGGCGGCCGAGCAGAGCGCGATGATCCGGCCGCGGCTCAGCCCGACGTCCTTGACGTGCGCGCGGTCCACGAGCCGCGCCATCGTCGGGTGCAGCGCCGCCGCGCCGATGCACAGGTTCGCCGACAACCAGATCGCGTCGAGGAAGTTGCCCGCGTGGTAGCTGCCGTCGAGGCGCTGCAGCACGTAGATCGTGTCCGCGGTCAGGATGCCCAGCAGGTTGCACGTCAGCAGGACGAACGCCCGCGGCCGGGGACCCGCGCCGAAGATCAGCCGCAACGCCACCACGAACAGCGCCAGGTCCATCATCGGGTAGCCGAGCGACGCGATCTTCACCAGGACCGGTGAGGTGAGGCGGGCCTGCGGGCCGATCACGTAGAGCCAGGACGCCATGCCCGCGACGACCGCGAGCACCGCGGCGTCGAGCAGGCTCGGCAGGTCGAGGCCCGGGGTGCGGCGGCGGATCAGCAGGATCACACCGGCGACCATCAACGGGTAATGACCCAGGTAGAAGATGTCCGCGTACGAGGGGTAAACCGTGTACTCGAAGATGTAGTGCGATGCGTAGAACGTCAGGTCGGCGATCGCGTAAACGACCTGGCTGAGTGCGAGGAACACCCATGGCCGCCTCCATTGGGGACGGTTGCGCCTGACACCCGCGAATGTCGCGACCGCGGCCGAAGCGCTGATCGTGCAGTAGAGCACCACCCGTACCGTTTGCCCCGTTGTCCCCGCGGGACTCACCGGAATCAGGTAGTAGACGCCCAGCAGCAGGTGACCCGCCACCAGGTACATCCACCAGGCCCCGGTGTGGCCGGTACGGAAGATGGTCACACGAGACCCCTCGTTCTACGACATCGGTCGAGCCAGGTGATGATGCCCGACTTGGGATGATCGCGGCACCGTCGTTACTCCAATGAGGTGACCCACCATTACGGACGCCACCGCAAATCCCTCTTCTGTTTTCCACCACTGCGACGGCGTTGATCTCACCGATCGCCGATCCGTGCCTGCGGGTGGTACCCGACGATTTTCGCACGACTTTTCGCTGCTCGACGGTGATTCGTGCACCTTGTGCCACTGATATTTCCGACCTGTTGGTCGGTAAGGCCGTTCACAAGACCTTCGTCGTTGACCGTTGCTCGTACGAGCGTCGCGGATGAGGTGAGAGCGACGATCAACGGACTATCGTGAGCCGGTGGACGACGTTCGGTTCGGGGTGCTTGGGCCGCTGCTCGTCACGCACGAGGGGCGGGCCGTCCGCGTTCCCGCAGGCCAGCCACAACAGGTCCTGGTGGTGCTGCTCCTGCACGCCGGTCAGACCGTCAGCGTCGACCACCTCATGTCGATCCTCTGGGACGGCGATCCGCCCGCCAGCGCGCGCAAGGCCGTGCAGGTGCACGTCTCGCAGCTCAGGAGGGCGCTGAAGGACCTTCCCGGGGTGTCGCTGCGGTGGTTGCGGCAGGGATACCGGCTCGACATCCCCGAGCGGTCGCTCGACCTGCGGCTCTTCCGCGACGCGCAGGACCCGGACGAGGCGCTGGGGTACTGGCGCGGGCCCGCGCTGGCCGAGCTGACCACGAACACCCAGCTCGCGAACCAGCTGGAGGAGGAACGGCTCGCGGCCGTCGAGCGCCGTGCCGACAAGGCGATCAGGGACGGCCGGCACCACGAGATCATCGGTGAGCTGACCGGGTACGTCGCGCAGCACCCGACCAGGGAACGGCTGCGGGGCGCGTTGATGGTCGCCCTGCACCGCGGCGGGCGGCAGGCGGACGCGCTCAGGACGTACGACGAGGGCCGCCGCCGGCTCGCCGAGGAGCTCGGGCTCGATCCGGGCCAGGAGCTGCAGGACCTGCACGCCGCGATCCTGCGGGGCGACCTCCCCGCGGTGCCGCGCGAGCTGCCGGCGAAACCCGACCCGTTCGTGGGCCGCCGTGCGGAGATCGAGCTGATCACGGGTGCGGCCGAGACGGTGATCGCCGTGCACGGACCGGGCGGGCAGGGCAAGAGCGCGCTCGCCACCGCCGCCGCGCACACGATGGCCGAACGTTTCCCGGACGGACAGCTGTACGTCGACCTGCACGGCGCCACACCGGGCCGGTCGCCGCTCTCCCCCGCCGAGGTGGTCAGGCGGTTCCTGCGCGCCCTCGGCACGCCCCCGCTGGCCGTTCCCACGGACGTCTCCGAGGCCGCCGCGCTCTACCGGTCGACGCTCGCCAGGCGGAAGGTGCTGGTGCTGCTCGACAACGCGGTGGACGCGGCGCAGGTGGGCCCGCTGCTGCCCGGCGAACCGGGTTCCACCGTGCTGATCACGAGCCGCCGGATGCTGGCGACGCTGAGCGCCCGGCACGTCCGCCTCGACCCGTTGCCCGAGGCCGACGCGCTGCGGTTGCTGGGCGACGACAGCGCGGCGGCCAGGCAGGTCGCCCGGGCCTGCGACCACCTGCCGCTGGCGCTCACGATCGCGGCCGCGCGGCTGCGGTCGCGGCCGGACTGGACGACCGCGACGCTGGCGAGACGGCTCGCGGACCAGCGCCATCGGCTGGACGAGCTGAACTTCGACGACCTCGGTGTGCGGTCGAGCTTCCAGCTGGGCTTCGAGGGCCTGGACGCCGGCTCGACCAGGGCGTTCGTCCTGTTGTGCTGCCTCAACGTGCCAACGGTGGCCGAGCCGGTGGTCCAGGCGTTGCTCGGGCAGGACGACGTCGGCCGCGCGCTGGACCCGTTGGTGGACGCCAGACTCGTGGAACCGTGCGGGCCGGAGCGGTACCGGGTGCACGACCTGCTGCGGCTGTTCGGTGCCGAGCACGTGAACGACGAGAAGCAGGAGGCGCTCACCCGTGCGCTCACGCACTACCGCGCCACGCTCGCCGCGGCTCTGAAGAAGCTGCGGCCACACGCTTATGGCGCGCTCACGTACTCCGCGACCAAGCAGGGCATCGACGAACCGTTGCGGTGGCTGACCGACGAGGCCGAGAACCTGCTGGCGGCAGCACGTTCCACTGTGGATTCACCCGCGCTGGCCGAGCACGGGCTGGCCATCGCGCACATGCTCTACCCGCACCTGTTCAAGCAGGACAGGGTCGCGGACCTGGTCGAGCTGGGCCAGATCGCGGATCAGGCCGCTCGCACCGTCGGCACCTCGGCCGCGTTGCAGACGGCGCTCCTCGTGCGGTCGGCCGCGAACCGCCGGATCGGTTCGTTCGAGATCGCTCTCGCCCAGTTGGAGGAAGTGCTGGAGGCGCGGGCCGACGACCCGTTCGGGCAGGGGCGTGCGCTGTCCGGCATCGGCACGATCCAGCGCGAGCTGGGTGAGCTGGAGCAGGCCGCGTCGACCCTGGCGCGGGCGATCGAGCTCACGTCGGAGCACGGACCCGCCGGTGCGCAAAGGGTTCCGCTGTCCGCACTGGCCCAGGTGCACCAGGTCGCCGGACGGTACGAACAGGCGCTCGACGCCGCCGTGCTGAGTCTGAAGCTCGCCCGTGAGCACGAGGACGAGGCGGGAACGGCGTACGCGCTGGCCTCGCAGGGACAGGCGTTGTTCAGGCTCGGCAGGCTGGCGGAAGCCAGGGCCGCACTGGGCGAGTGCATCGAGCTGTGCCGGGTCACGGGCGAACACAACGACGAGTGGCAGGCGCTGCTGTGCCGCGCGGAAGTGCTGCTGGCCGCGGGAAAGCCCGCACAGGCCATCACGGACGCCGAACGCTGCCTGGAGATCACCGCTGCTCGCGGCGACCGGTACGGCGAGGGCGTCGCCCATCTCGTGCTCGCCAGGGCAGGCCGGGAAAAGCACGCGGACCGGGCGGCCGAACTGCTCGGCACACCCGGTCTGCGCAGGGACAACCTCTTGGACAGCCTGATCGGCTGATCAGCCGCAGTGCTCGAAACCGCTGGTGTAGCTGGAGGAACCGACCATGCCGCCCCACTTGACGCACTTGCCGGGCGCCTTCTTCTTCACAGGGCCGGCGTAGTAGCCGTACTCGTCACGGTCGGTCGTGCGTGCGGCGCCCTGCACCTCGAGGAACGCGCCGACGTCCGACGCCGTGCCGATCTTGGTGGTCTTGATGGCGACCACGCAGTTGTAGCCGTTGGAGGCGTTGTACAGCAGGGAGACCCGCGCACCGGTCACGTTCGCGCCGTCGATGACCTTGTAGCCGTCGCCGCAGGCCTCTTCTGGCGTGTACGGATTGGTGGCGCCACCGCCGCCGCAGTTGTTGCTCTTGTAGTTCTTGGAGCCGTAGTACAGCGCCTGCGAGCCGTTCATCACGATGCGCTTCGGGTCACCGTTCTGCAGCTGTTCGAAGTGCAGGTGCGGGCCGCTGGAGTTGCCGGTGCTGCCGACGTTGCCGATCTTCTGGCCCTGCGTGACGCTCTGGCCGACCGAGACGCTCTGCGCGGACAGGTGCGCGTAACGGGTGGCCCAGCCGCTGCCGTGGTCGATCTCGATCCAGCGGCCGTAGCTCTCGCTGCCGCGGTTCTCGACGCGCTTGACCTTGCCGGCCGCGGACGCGACGACGACGTCGCCCTGGGCGTCGGCGCGGCTGAAGTCGATGGCCTCGAGCGGGCTGTGCGGGTACTGGTGCGTCGGGCCGCGGGTCTGGCCCTCCCACGTCTGTCCACACGGGAACGGCATCTGCCAGTTGGTGGCGGCGGAAGCCTGCGGCCCACCGATCACCAGCACTCCCAGACCGATCGCCAGGCCCGCTGCCGCGGACAGGATTCTCTTGACGTTCATGACTTCCCCTCGTTCACCCGAAGGTCCGGCGGACCTCGGAGTACGGCGTGCTGTGCGGTCTTGCTGACATCAGCAGCGGGTGCTCGACCTGCCCTGACGCTCGTTCGAGCCCCACTGGATCAGACCGGCGGCGTGCGTGCAGGAGGAGAGCGTGCTGGCACCGGAGGACCAGACCTCGGCCTTGTTGAGCTCGCACTTCGTGTCCATCAACGTGGGACGGCCGCCGTCCTCCTTCGCGACGGACGCGCAGAAGTACCACTGCGAGTGCGAGCTGCGGAAGCTCTCCCAGACGTAGGTGTAGGCGAAGTTCTTGTTGCATCCCTTGTACTGCTTGACCGAGCCGATCTGGGTACCGGCGGAGTTGGTGATGTAGCCGGTGGAACCGATCTGGTCCACCCTGGCGCACCCCGGCGCCGCCTGCGCCTGTGCGGTGAACCCGAGCATCGCGGCGGCCACCACTGCCGCGGCGCCGACGGTGCTGGCGATCTTGCTGAACATGCTTCTCCCTCAATGGTTCTGCGACGTGGTGCGGAGATCGGTCAGTCGGTGATGTAGCCGGTCACGGCGCGCCCCCTCAGCAAGCGCTCGACGCGAGACGGGCGGTGCGGTGCACGCCGTTCTTGTCGACGTAGAGCACCTCGCCTCGGGCGCAGCCGGGCGCGTGGACCATGTTTCCCCAGTGGTTGCCGGGCGTTCCCGCCGCGACGAAGCCGACGTGGTCGCTGCCCGACCACACGGTGATGCGCAGAGCCGAGTCGCCACCGGAGTAGTTCGAGACGCGCACCCAGTTCGTCCTGCAACCGGGCGACCAGCGCAGCTCCGCCGTACCGCCCGTGTACATGGGCGCGGTGTCCGCGGTCGTCGAACCACTGCTGCATCCGGCGGCCACCGGGTCCTCGCCGTTGCACCCGCGTCCGCTGCAGGACGCGGCCTGTGCGTCCGGCGCCATGAGGAGCGTGAACGCGGCTGCGGCGATCAGGGCTGTCGACTTCATGGCGCCGACACTGCTGACCGGCGCTCACAGCGATCTGACAGCTACACCCCGTCAGATGTCAGCGAGGTGTCAGAAGGCCACGTCAGCGAGCGGTGCGCGGTCGGTCAGCGGGAGCGGCCATGGTGACGCCATGACGTGGTTGCGCAAGCCCTGGGTGGGCCCGTTGGCGTTCGTGGTGGTGGCGTTCGTGGCGTTCTCGCTACCGCCGTACCTGACCGGTGATCGTCTGCAAGCACGCGTGCAGTCGGACTGGGGACCGCACTACCCCTTGCTCGTCATGCACGTCGTGTGCGCGTCGATCGCGATCGTCACGTGCGTGGTGCAGATCTGGCCGTGGTTCCGTGGCCGTTTCCCCTTGTGGCACCGCCGCATCGGCCGTGTCTACGTGTTCGCCGGTGTGCTGCCGTCCGGGCTGTCCGGTCTGGTCATCGGCTGGATGACACCGTTCGGGCCGGTCGCTCAGGTGGGCAACGTGCTGCTGGCGGTGCTGTGGCTGACCTTCACGTGGCTGGCGTGGCGGGCGGCCCGGCAGCGCCAGTTCCGCGACCACCGCAAGTGGATGATCCGCAGCTTCGTGCTGACGATCTCGATCATCACCAACCGGATCTGGGGCGTGCTCGCGTTCCTGTTGCTGGCCGATCGCGTGCCGGAGGCGGAGCTGCCGCACACGATCGCCGGCATCTCGACGTGGGCCGGGTGGACGATCCCGTTGCTGCTCTCGCAGTGGTGGCTGGAGTGCAAGCCCCGTCGGCGTGCCGTGGCCGAGCAGCGGGAGGCGGTCAGCGTGTGAGGTCAGCGGCCTTGGTCGTCGAGTTCGCGGGCGAGCCACCTGCCGTGCAGTTCGTGCAGCACGCGGACGGCCTCGTCCGAGGCTGACAAGGCGTTGTGCGGCGACTACGTTCGGCAGTCATGAGGCTACTGCTCGCTGTCCTGATGATGGTCGTCCTCGCCCCGGTCGCGTCCGCAGCACCGGCAACCCCCACCGCACGCTGCGAGTTCATCCCGACGCCGGACAACCCGGCCGCCCGCCCGGTCCAGCCGCCCAGCGCCGTCGTGCCCGCTCGCGGCACCGTGAAGGTCACCATCGTGACGAACTACGGCGTGGTGATCGCGAACCTCGACCGCGCCAACGCCCCGTGCGGCGTGGAGAACTTCGCCCACCTGGCGCGGAGCTGGTTCTACACGATGTCGCAGTGCTGGCGCCTGACCAACACCTCGCGCCTGGGCGTGCTGCAGTGCGGCGACATCTACCGCGCCGAGGAGGGTGGGCCGGGCTACCGGTTCGCCGACGAGGTGACGGGCGAGGAGACCTACCCGCGCGGCACCATCGCGTACGGGAACCAGGGGCCGGGCACGAACGGCAGCGAGTTCTTCATCGTGCACTCGTTCGCCAACATCAAGCCGCTCTACACCGTGATGGGCCACGTCACCTACGGCATGGACACGCTCGACCGGATCGTGAAGGCCGGGATCGTGCCGCAGCCGGACGGCCTGCTCGACGGCGCACCGAAGAAGCCGGTGAGGATTTTGCACGTGCTCGCTCACTAGTTGCTCATTTTCCGAGTAGTCGCCGTTTCGTTGAAATGGCGACTACTTGCGTTTCAACTGGTAAGGCGAAATTCCGGTACGCGATCTCCGTCACACGTCTCACCTGGGCCTATTGGGCCATTGGAACCATCGGGCATTAAGGCGGATTTGATACTCGTTGTGATCCCGCTCGCCCTCAGGAATCAATTCCGCAGCTCCAGCGCTCAGGTCACCTGAACGGCGGTAGTACCAACCAGTAGCCTGCATTTCAGGCAATCCCGTCGCATTAACAGGAAGTCGTGCCCCGTGCATCGGCTTGTTTTCGCATGCACTGAAGGAGACACACGAGTGGCACCCGAGTTCGAGCCGGCTCGACTCGACGACGTCGACGACCTGCTCAGGCTCTACCGGCGGGCTCACGGCGCGAACTACCCCATCGCGATGGGCACCGACCCCGACGTCATGGCCGCCGAGATCGAGGCCGCGCACACCACGTGGCTGGTGTGGCGCGGGGACGGCCGGGTCGTCGCCTCGATCACCGGACACGTGGAGAGCGCGGACCGCCTCGGCAAGATCGCCGGGCTGGTCGTCGACCCGGACGTGCAGGGTGGCGGCATCGCGCACCGCGCCGTCGGGCAGATCACCGGCCGCATGCTCGCGAGCGGCGAGGTCGACTCGGTCTACGGCACCGCGCGGACGATCCACCTCGCGCCGCAGCGGGTGTGCCTGCGCAACGGGTTCCACCCGCTCGGGCTCGTGCCGAACCTGTTCAAGCACGCCAAGCGCGAGACGATGACGTTGCTGGCCAAGCACCGCGACGGTGTTCTGGAACAGCGGGCGCAGGTGCACAAGGTGCCCAGGAGTCTCGAAAAGCTCGTCATGGCCACGCACGCGAAGATGCCCGTGCTGCCCGAGTTCGTCGAGGACACCGCCTTCACCGCCGCCGAGTCGTCGCGGCTGGAGGTCGTCGAGGCGCCTCAGTTCGTGCAGCGGCACTTCGAGCACACGATCAACGACCCGGCGCGGCGGTTCTACCCGTTGCACAGGCCGAACGTGCTGCTGGCCGACGAGCGCGGCGAGTACCAGATCTACGGGCACCTCAACCGGCACGACGGCTACTGCACGATCTTCGGTGCCACGCCGAGCCCCCAGGCACTGCTCCCGCACCTCGGCGGCGTGATCGACACGCTGGCCGGACTGGGCGCGCCGCACGTCGAGACGCTGGTGCCGCTGCACGAGTTCGACGAGCTGAGTGCGTTGCTGGCCTTCGGTTTCCTGCCGGTGGCGCTGTACCCGGCGATGCGCAAGGACGGCGATGTCTACCACGACTACGTGGTCATGGTGCACACGCCGCAGCCGCCGGACTTCCGCGGGCTCGCGATCGACGAGGCGTTCCGGCCCTTCACCGAGCAGTACATCGAGCTTTGGACGCAGAAGTTCCTCAACACCAACGGAGTGTACTGGTCATGACTCCCTCCTTGGGCACGAACCCGCACCTCGGTCCGGCAACGGTGCCGGACCCATCGCTGCGCGCCGTCCAGGCGCTGTGCGACATCGCGGCGCCGTACGACCACAGCGACACGGACCTGTTCCTGGAAGCGATGAACGAGTCGAACCGCTGGCACGCCCAGCGCAACGAGTTCTTCCGCAGCCTGTGGAACGGCAAGCCGCTCGAGGACGTCACGGACCAGCCGTTCGTGCACGCCAACTTCTTCAAGATGCACGAGGTGCTGTCGGTGCCGCGCGACAAGGTCGTCGTGCACGCCACCTCCTCCGGCACGACCGGGCAGAAGTCGCAGATGTTCTGGGACGCCTGGACCCTGCGGGCGGGCCAGCGGATGGTCGCGCGGATCTACGACCACAACGGGTTCATCTCCCCCGAGCCGGTGCACTACCTGATCAACCTGAACCAGCCGGCACCCGGCGTGAAGCTCGGCAGCTCGTTCACCGGCCAGTTCATGACCGACTTCGCGCCCGTGGAGTCCGTCGACTACGGCCTCGCGCACACCGGTACCGGGCACGAGTTCGATGCGTTCGGCAGCATCCGCGCGCTGCGGCGGTTCGCGGACAGCGGCCGGCCGGTGCGGATCTTCGGGTTCCCGGCGTTCCTGAGCTTCACCATCGACCGCATGCGCGCGATGGGCGTCGAACCTCTGCGGCTCGACGAACGCTCGATGGTGTGGTTCGGCGGTGGCTGGAAGGGCAACGCGGACAAGCAGATCTCCAAGTCCGAGCTGCGCGCGAAGGTCACCGAGATGCTCGGCATCCCGGACGTGCGGATCCGCGACAGCTACGGCTCCGTCGAGCACTCGGTGCCGTACGTCGAATGCGCACACCACAACCTGCACGTGCCAACGTGGTCACGTGCGATCGTCCGGGACGTCCGGACGCTGGAACCGCTGCCGTACGGCGAATCCGGCTATATCCAGTTCGTGTCCCCGTACATCACCTCGGCGCCCGCGCAGAGCGTGCTGATGGGTGACCTGGCCGCGCTGCACGCACCTGAGGAGTGCGGTTGCGGCAACGAGACCCCGTGGTTCGAGATCCTCGGCCGCGCCGGCGTCTCCCGCAACCGTTCCTGCGCCATCGCAGCGGCAGAGCTTCTAGCCCGGAGGACTTCATGAACAGCCAAGGCATGAGGCACTTCTGGCAGGGCGAGTGGGTCGGTGACGAGGCCGTGGCGCCGCGGCTCGACACCCTGGACGACCGCACCCAGCAGGTCATCACCGGACCACGCCTGAACCCGCTCGTCGTACTCGCCGCCGCCGAGAAGCTGGACCTCGATCAGCACCGTGCGGCGCTGGTCGCGTGGGGCCTCGACGAGGTGGAGGTCGACGAGACGCTGGACGCGCTGCGGCACGCGTTGAGCCGTGCTTCGCTGGAACGCAAGCTGAAGCGCGAACTCGGCAACCTCGACCCGGCACGCATGGTCCGCTTCGACTTCCGCACGCCCACCTACGAGGCCTGGGTGCCGCTCGGCCTGCTCGCCCACGTGACGGCGGGCAACGCACCCGCCGCCGGTGTCCTGAGCGCCGTCGAGGGCCTGCTCTCGGGCAACCTCAACGTCATCAAGGTCGCGTCGGACGACTCGGGGTTCACCGCCGAGGTGCTCGCCGCGCTGGCCTCGCACGACCAGACCGGTCAGATCGCCGCCCGGCTCGTCGTGCTGCACTTCTCCTCTTCGCGCACCGACTGGATGTCACGCGTGCTCGGCGCCGCCGACGCCGTCGCGGTGTGGGGCGGCGAGGAGGCGATCGCCGGCGTCACCGAGCTGGTCAAGCCCGGCGCGCGGGTGATCGACTGGGGACCGAAGCTGTCGTTCGCCTACCTGACCCGCGACTCGTGGTCCGATGTGGACACCCTGCGCGCGCTGGCCGCGGACGTCTGCCGGCTGGAGCAGCAGGCCTGCTCGAGTCCGCAGGTGATCTACCTCGACACCGAGGACTCGTCCCAGGTCTTCGCCTTCGCTGAGCGCTTCGCCTCCGTGCTGGAGCAGACGGGGCCACCGACCCGCGAGCCCTCGCAGGCCGAGTGGGCGGAGATCACGAACACCGTTCTCGTCACTCAACTGGAAGAGCACCTCGGGTTCACGAAGGTCCACACCGGCGAGAACTGGCGTGTGCTGGCGGACGTGCGGTTCGCGCCGCGCACCTCGCCGTTGTTCCGGACGGTGTGGGTGAAGCCGCTGCCGCGCAAGCAGATCACCTCCGTGCTGCGGCCGATGCGCCGTTACCTGCAGACCGTCGGCCTCGCGGCGGACCGGCCCGACACGGCCGCGCTCGCGCGTTCGTTCGTCTCGGTCGGCGTGCAGCGGATCACCACACCGGGTTCGATGCTCGGTGGTTACAGCGGTGAGCCGCACGACGGCGTCTACGCGTTGCAGCGCTACAGCAACCGGGTGTCCGTGCAGCTCGACGACAGGTTCGCCGCGGACGCCTCACTGGACGACCTGGCCGAGTCGCGGCAGCTTCCGATCCCCCCGGTTCCGGTGACCCCCAAGTCGGACTTCGAGACGCTCCAGGACCGTCCGGCGGACGTGTACTTCCGCAGCGGTGGCAGCTCCGGCGCCCCCAAGCTGTCCGCGTACACCTGGGCCGACTGGGACGAGCAGATGTGGGTCGGCGCCGAGGCGTTGCTCGCCACCGGGCTGGACCCGCGCCACGACCGCGTCATGAACCTGTTCTTCAACGGGCACATGTACGCGAGCTTCGTCAGCTTCTTCTCCGCGCTGGAGCGGATGAACGCCGTGCAGTTCCCGATGGGCGGCGAGTGGGGCCAGCTCGACGCGATCGCGCAGGCCGTTGTGGACAACCGCGTCGACACGCTGCTGACCGCGCCGTCGTTCGTGCAGCGGCTCTTCGCCGAGCACGGCTCAATGCTGAAGGAGTACGGCGGCATCCGGAAGATCTTCTACGCCGGCGAGCACTTCGGGGCCCAGGCCATCGCGCGGCTGCGGGACGAGTTCGGCGTCGAGATCATCCGCTCGGCCGCCTACGCGACGGTCGACGCCGGCCCCGTCGGTTACCAGTGCCAGGCGTCGTCCGGCAAGGTGCACCACCTGTTCACGAGCCTGCACACCCTCGAAATCCTTGATCCCGAGACGGACCGTCTCGTCTCGTCGGGCGAGCCGGGCAGGCTCGTCTTCACCACGCACACGCGGCGTGGCCAGCGGCTGGAGCGCTACGAGATCGGCGACCTGGGCCGCTGGGTCCCCGGCGACTGCCCGTGCGGCCGCCAGACGCCCCGGTTCGAGCTGCTCGGACGCACCGGAGACGTGTTCCGGGCCGCCGCGCAGACGCTGAACTACCGGCGGTTCCTCACGATCCTGGAGGACGAGCACAGCTACTCCGGCGCGTTGCAGGTCGAGCTGAACGAGGACGCCGGCGGGGAAGAGCTGGTCGTGCGGCTGGAAAGCAGCCGCGCGCCGGAGCCCGCGGTCACACATCGCACGCTGCTGTCGCGGTATCCGGAGGTCGCGGAGGCCGTCGAGCAGGACGGGCTGCTGACCGTGCGCGTCGTGAACGCTCCCCTCGCGGACTTCCAGCGGACGAAGAGCAGCGGCAAGTTGATCGCGGTCGTCGACCAGCGCAGCAGCAGGAGCGTGTGAACCATGTCCGTGCTCGACCTCGTCTGCTACGCCCGCACGCACTCCCCGTTCTACAAGGACCTGTACGACGGCTACGACTCCTCGACGCCGCTGTCCGAGCTGCCGGTGGTCGACCAGGCCGCGTTCTGGGCCGCGAACACCGTCCGCGACAACCAGGTGCTGACCCGCGCGCACACCGACGGCCTGATCTTCAAGACCGGCGGCACCACCAAGGCCCCTCGCGTCTCGTTCTACACCAACGACGAGTGGGACGCGATGTGCCGCACGTACGCGGAAACACTGCCCGCAACAGGACTGCGGCACGGTGACCGCGTCGCGAACCTCTTCGCCGCCGGCGAGCTCTACTCCAGCTTCATCTTCGCGCTGAACGCGTTGCAACGCTCGCCGATCGACCTGGTGCAGCTGCCGATCACCGGCAGCGCGCCGGTCGAGTTCACGCTGAGCACGATGCAGGACTTCGACGCCACCGTCGTGGCGGGCTTCCCGACCACGCTGTGCCGGCTGGCCGCGCACGTCCGTTCCGAGGCGGGCTCACTGCCTTCGGTGCGGCTGGTCCTGTTCAGCGGTGAGGCTCTGTACGACGACCAGCGCGCACTGCTGCTGCAGGCGTTCCCCGGCGCCGAGTTCCGTTCGTTCGTCTACGGCAGCGTGGACGGCGGGATCATCGGCACGGCGGTGCTCGGCTCGGACGACCCGCGGGTGTTCCGCTCCTTTGTGGACAGCTCGGTGCTGGAGATCGTCGACGCCGACACCGGCAAGCCGATCACCTCACCAGGACGGCCCGGCCGGTTGCTGCAGACCGACCTCACCCGGCGACTGCAGCCGATGATCCGGTACCCGGTCGGCGACCTGGCCGAGTGGGTCGACGTCGAGGACGGGATCTTCCGCCTGCTCGGCCGCGCCGACGAGGGCGCGCGAGTCGGACCCGTGACGCTGCACCTCGACCACCTGCGGGCCGCCGTCGACCGCGCCGGGATCGCGCACAACGGCGTGCAGGTCGTGATCCGCCGCCTCGACGCGCGGGACCAGCTGGTGCTGCGCATCGCCGGCGCGGCGCAGGACGTCTCCGCCGTGCAGGCAGAGGTGTACGTGATCAGCCCGCGGTTCGAACTGCAGGTCGGACGCGGCGTGGTGGCACCGCTCGCGGTGGAGTGGGTGCCCGCGCT
Source organism: Lentzea kristufekii (assembly GCF_033949925.1). NCBI lineage: Bacteria > Bacillati > Actinomycetota > Actinomycetes > Pseudonocardiales > Pseudonocardiaceae > Lentzea > Lentzea kristufekii. The sequence goes on along the minus strand of NZ_JAXAVV010000023.1, from coordinate 93,926 downwards.
GGAGGTGAATCCCCGCACAGGCAAGACCGTGCGGCTCCTCGACGAGCGCCCCGTGTAGTTAGTGTGTGCCGGTGCGAAAGATCCTGGTCATCGGTATCGGCGCGGGCAACCCCGACCACCTGACGGTGCAGGCCGTCAAGGCGTTGCAGACGGTCGACGTGTACTTCGTGCTGGACAAGGGTTCCGTGAAGCAGGAGCTCGTCGACCTGCGCGCGTCGATCCTGGCGGAGCACGTGACGCGCCCGTACCGCTGGGTCGAGGGCCGGGACCCGGAGCGCGACCGCAACCCCGCCGACTACAAGGCGACGATCGACGCCTGGCGCCGCGACCGCGCGAACGTCGTCCTGGGGTTGCTGTCGGAACTGGGCGAGGACGAGATCGGGGCGTTCCTGGTGTGGGGCGACCCGTCCCTGTACGACTCGACGCTGGCGATCCTCGACGACCTGCTCGCGCGCGGCGAGTCGTTCGAGGTGGAGGTCATCCCCGGCGTGACGTCGGTGGCCGCGCTGACCGCGGGTCACCGGGTGTCGCTGAACCAGGTCGGCAAGCCGGTGCAGATCACGACTGGCCGCAGGCTGGCCGCCGGGTGGCCGTCCGATGTGGACGACGTGGCCGTGATGCTGGACGCGTCGTACTCGTTCGAGGGCGTCGACCCGGACACGTGGATCTACTGGGGCGCCTACCTCGGGATGCCGGACGAGATCCTGGTGTCGGGCCGTGTCGGGGACGTGGCGGCGCGGATCCGCGAGGTGCGCGACGAGGCCCGTGCGCGCAAGGGCTGGATCATGGACACCTACCTGCTGCGCAGGCCCTGATCTGGGCTACTCCGCGATCAGGCGGCTGACCGAGCGCTCGACGAGTGCACGGGTCGCGTTCGGGGTGGTGAACGCGAGGATCGACATGTGCACGACCATGTCCAGGAGGTCGTTGGCGTTGAACTCGGCCGAGATCCTGCCTTCCATCTGCGCCCGCCCGATGGCCTCGACCTTGTGCCGGTACGCCTCGGCCTCCGCCGCGGGAATGGCATCGAAGCCGTTCTCGAGCCGGTGGTAAGCCGCGAGCCTGAGCAGCTGCGGCTGGTCGCGGTAGGAGTCGAACAACCGGCCCGCGTAGCCGGGCAGGTCGTCAGGCGTGATCGGGACCTGCTGGATCATGCGGTCGATCTGGATCTTCAGCAGCTCGTCGAACAGCCCCTCCTTGCTGCCGAAGTAGGCGTAGATCATCGCCTTGTTGCACCCGGCCTTGGCCGCGATGCGATCGACCCGCGCGCCGGCGATGCCGTACTGCGCGAACTCGTCCATCGCCGCGTCGAGCAGCTTGGCCTTGGTCGCTTCCTTGTCCCTCACCACACCCCGCATCCTAACCAACCGGTTGGTTCTGACAACTAACCGGTTGGTTGACAGGTCCGCGCCTGTCTGGTTGCCTGGTTCTAGCAACCAAACAGTTAGTTGACTCAACCAACCGGTCAGTCAGGAGAGCGTCATGAAGGTCGCACTGGTCACGGGTGCCTCGTCGGGGATCGGCGAGTCCACGGCGGTCGAGCTGCGCAAAGCCGGCTACACGGTCTACGCGGCGGCGCGCCGGGTGCAGCGGATGGAGGGGCTCGCCGCGCAGGGAATCCGGGTGCTGGAGATGGACGTGACGCGAGACGAGTCGATGATCGAGGGCGTCAAGAAGATCATCGCGGAGGCCGGGCGGATCGACGTGCTCGTCAACAACGCCGGGTACGGGTCGTACGGCGCGGTCGAGGACGTGCCGCTGGACGAGGCGCGGTACCAGTTCGAGGTGAACGTGTTCGGGCTGGCACGGCTGGTCCAGCTGGTGTCACCGCACATGCGCGAGGCCGGGCGCGGCCGGATCGTCAACGTCTCGTCGATCGGCGGACGGATCTACGAGCCGCTCGGGGCCTGGTACCACTCGACGAAGTTCGCGGTCGAAGGGCTCAGCGACTCGCTGCGGCTCGAGCTGAAGCCGTTCGGGATCGACGTCGTCGTCATCCAGCCCGGCGGCATCAAGACCGAGTGGGGCGGGATCGCGGTCGAGAACCTGAGGAAGACCTCCGGCGGCGGCGCCTACGCGGGGCAGGTCAAGCAGTTGGCCGGGTTCTTCTCGCAGATGGATCGCGCGAGTGAGCCGAAGGTCATCGCGGACGTCATCGTGAAGGCCGCCCAGGCCCGGCGACCGCGGACCCGGTACGCGGCGGGGTTCGGGGCGCGGCCGATCCTGTTCGCGCGCAGGGTGCTGTCCGACCGGGCGTTCGACGCCCTGTTCCTCGGGGCGATGCGCCGGTTCGCCTAAGGCCGGTTGCAACCATCTGACCAGGTACCTTCGGTTCAGAACCACCGAGGGGAGTCGTGTGCACGAGGGGCTGTCGCCGGAGGCCGAGAAGCTCTACCTGGCGATGCTGCGCGGAGACGTCACCGAGCCCGGCCCGGCACACGAGGAGCTCGAACGACTCGGACTGATCAGGAACAACGACGTGCGCCCGCCGCGGTCGGCGCTGGCCGCGATCGCGTCGGGGCACGAGGCCGCGGCCGCACGGGCCAGGGAGACCGCCGAGGTCCTGGCCGCCGCCTACGCCGAGCGCGGTGCGAAAGAGGTCGACTTCGTCGAGGTCCTCAAGGACGCGGACGAGGTGATCAGCGCGTTCGAGGAGATGCAGAGCCAGGCCAAGTCGGAGATCCGGGCGCTCGATCCCGGTTCGTACCTGAGCCCGCAGCCCGAGGCGAGTCCCGCACAACCTCCGGCGCTCGCTCGCGGCGTCGCCTATCGGGTCGTGTACGAGTCGGCGTTGCTGCAGAGCGAACGCGGGTTCGCGTCCGTGCAGGAGAGCATCGCGGTGGGCGAGCAGGCGCGGACGTTCCCGGGCGTGCCGCTGAAACTCGTGATCGCCGACTCGGACCGGGCGCTGATCGCGGTGCCGACCGTCACGGGCGGGAACGTGGTCGCACTTCTCATTCACCCGTCCGTGCTACTGAGTGCGTTGAGCGAGTTGTTCGAGGCGTTCTGGCGAATGGCGGTGTCGATCACCCCCGGCGGCCAGGAGGACAGCCAGCAGGAGCCGACCACGGCCACCCGGAGGCTGATGGCACTGCTCAGCGCCGGTCTGACGGACGAGTCGATCGCGCGCGAGCTCGGCGTCAGCGAACGCACGGTGCACCGCAGGGTGAGCCGGCTGCAGCAGTTGCTGGGGGCGCAGACCCGGTTCCAGCTCGGCGTCCAGGCGTCACGGCGAGGTTGGCTCTAGTCACCCCGTGTCACAGAGCTGACGATCTTCATCACTCTGTGAACACGATCGGTGACGGTTTCCAGACATGGCGACTTTCTGCCATCACCCAAGAGTGTTAAACGCAGTTTTTTCCCTTCTCCTCTGTTGCAAGCGCGGTCTCACCCAGGCCGTGCGGGGGCAGGAAGGGATCTACCGTGAGGAAGTACTTCAGAGGCGGCATCGCCGCGGTCACAGGGGCGCTGATCGCGACGAGCATCGTGCTCACGCCGACGGCGAGCGCGGCCGCCAAGCAGGACCCGGACACCCAGGCACTCGCGGGTGCCCTCGCCACGCAGAAGGTGACCTGGGAGGAGTGCACCTTCCCCGGCGTGGCCGAGGAGACCGTCAAGAGGTTCAAGACCGTCAAGGGTCTCGCCTGCGCGACCATCCAGGTCCCGCGCGACTGGCACAACCCGGCCGACGGCAACACGATCGGCATCCGCGTCTCCAAGACCGAGACCGCGTACAAGGGCACCAGCCGCCAGGGCATCGCGCTGGTCAACCCCGGTGGCCCCGGCGGCTCCGGCCTGCCGTGGGGCGCGGCGATGGCGCTGCGCGCCCCGGTCCTCGCCGGCCAGTACGACTTCATCGGCTTCGACCCGCGCGGTGTCGGCCTCTCCACGCCGCTCACCTGCAGCTACACCGTGCCGAACAGCACTGACATCAACGTGCTGAACAAGGCGAAGGTCGACGGCTGCCTCGAGAACCCGCTGACCAAGTTCATCACCACCGAGCAGACCGCTTACGACATGGACTTCATCCGCGTCGTGCTCGGCGAGAAGAAGATGAGCTACATCGGCTACTCCTACGGCACGTGGCTCGGCACCTGGTACGCCGCCACGTTCCCGAGCAAGGCGCACCGATTCCTGCTCGACTCGGCCGTCGACGCCTCGCAGACGACCCTCGAGAACACCTGGGACCTGCAGCCGCGCACCCGCGACCGCCAGTTCCAGGAGGCGCTGCTGCCGTACATGGCGCGCAACGACGCCGAGTACGCCCAGGGCACCGACCCGATGGAGATCCGCCGCAACTGGGAGAAGGCCGGCGGCACCCGTGAGTTCCTGGGTCAGCTGTTCGTCGCGTGGTTCGTGATCCCGGCCATGTACGACACGAGCCAGTACCCGACCGCCGCCGCCGCGGTGTCCGCGGTGATCGGCACCCCGGCCGCCACCGGCACGGACGCGGAGAAGGTCGAGCAGCTCGTCTCGAAGATGCTGGCCACCAAGGGCCTCACCGACGAGAACAAGGCGTTCATCGCGAAGGCCAAGGCCAACGCGCTCGCCGCGATCGCCAAGAAGGAGCGCGTCGCGGTGAAGACCACGACGGCCGCCGCCGAGGTCGAGACCTGGGACGCGACGTTCGAGGCGATCCGCTGCCAGGACGGTCAGTGGAACCAGAACCTGCACTACTGGAACTACTGGCTCGCCGACCTGACCGTGAACGCACCGTTCATCGCGCCGTTCATGAGCACGCCGCTGTGCGCGTACTGGCCGACCAAGAACGCGATGCCGAAGCCGGACAAGAAGACGTTCCCGCGTCTGCTGGTCGCGCAGTCCGAGCTCGACGCCGCCACCGCCTACGAGGGCGGCCTCGCCACGACGAAGGCTCTGCCGAACGCCAAGCTGATCAGCGTCGACAACGAGGGCTCCCACGGCCTGTTCCCGTACAACACGGACTGCGTCGACGACCCGATCGTCTTCTTCTTCCAGACCGGCGCCACCCCGCGCAAGCAGTTCACCGGCTGCCAGGCGCTCCCGCTGCCCGGTGAGGACAAGACGTTCGAGGTCGGCGGCAAGCTCACCAACGGCAAGGTGAAGATCAAGATGATCACGCCCGCGGTGAAGGAAGCCAACAAGATCGTCAAGGACCTGCTGAGCGGTTCCTCGACGGCCAGTGCCGACGAGTCGGGCATGCCGGCCAACCTGTAACACCCTTGTAGAACCGCGGTCCCCGGCACGCTGTGCCGGGGACCGTTTCCATCTGCGTCGGTCAGCCCGGCGCGGTCACACAGCACTCCTTGCTAGCGCTGCCACCACTTCTTGCGGGCCACGTCGATGACGACGCAGGTGATGTTGTCCGGGCCGCCGTTGCCGTTCGCCAGCGCGATCAGCTGCCAGGCCGCTTCTGTTCCGTCCTCAGTGGACAGGAGGACGTCGTGGACGTCGTCGATGTCGGTGTAGTCGGTCAGGCCGTCGCTGCAGAGCAGGTAGCGGTCCTCGATCTTGGCCTGGTGCCACGTGAGGTCCGGGTCGTGCGAGTTGCCGGACTGCAAGGCGCGCAGCACGTAGGCGCGCCGCGGGTGGACCAGGGCCTCCGCCGGTGTCATGCGACCGGCGTCCACCAAAGCCTGGACCATCGTGTGGTCGTGGGAGATCTGGCGGAGTTCGCCTTCCCTGAGCACGTACGCGCGGGAGTCGCCGATGTGCGCCAGCTGGAAGGCGAGGCCCTCCCACCGAATGGCGGTCAGCGTGGTGCCGGCGCCCTGGGGTGTCTCGGCGTCGAGTCTGCGCGCGATCTCGGCCACGGCGGGCCCCAGGTCGCCCTCCCAGCCCGCGAGGACGTTCACCGCGAGCGCGCTGGCCACTTCGCCGTGCTCGTGGCCCCCCATGCCGTCCGCCACGGCCTGCAGGTCCGCGCGGACGTAGACCGAATCCTCGTTGTGCTCGCGAACGAGCCCAGGATCGGTCGCCACGGCGATGCGCAGCTCGTGTGTCATGTCTCCAGTAGATCAGTTGTGAAGTGAGTTCACAAGCAATACGGTTGTGAACATGGATGAGACGGTCAACGCCGGTGACATAGCGCGCCTCGCCGTTGTGGGGCGGGCGGCCGTGTCGAACTGGCGGCGGCGGTTCGAGGACTTCCCCTCGCCGGTCGGTGGGACGGCCTCCAGTCCGTTGTACCTGTTGCGCGACGTGGAGTCATGGCTTCGGCGCAACGGGAAGCCGTTCCGGGTCTCGCCGGCGGAGCGGTTGTGGACCCAGTTGCGGACCGCCGACGATCTGAAGCTCGGCGAGGCACTGGCCGCGGTCGAGGCCGACGCGGAGACGTTCGAGTTCCTGCACGAGCGGTACCTGGAGGCCCACTCGCGGCTGTTGAACCCCACTCCGCCCGAGGTCGTCGAGGTCGTCCTGGCCACGACGGACGGGGACACGGTGATCGATCCGGCGTGCGGCACGGGGAGTCTGCTGAAGGCGTCGAAGGCGCGGAACAAGATCGGGCAGGAGCTCGATCCCGTGTCCGCGGTCATCGCGCGGCGCCGGATGCCGGCCGCGCAGATCTTCACCGGCGACTCGTTGCGGCACAACGGGGTCCAGGTGAAGGCCGACGCGGTGGTGTGCGATCCGCCGTGGCACGACCGGGCGTGGGGGCACGAGGAACTGGTCGGCGACGCCCGGTGGACCTACGGCCTGCCGCCCCGCGGCGAACCGGAGCTGGCCTGGTTGCAGCACTCCCTGTCGCTGGCGAAACCCGGCGGGCTCGTGGCGGTGCTGCTGCCGTCCGCGGCGGCGTCGAGGAGGCCGGGCAAGCGCATCCGCGGCAACCTGCTGCGCGCCGGGGCACTGCGCGCGGTGATGACCGTGCAGCCGGGGCGCGACCTGTGGCTGCTGCGCAACCCGATCGGCCGCGCGCCCGAACACATCGCGCTCCTGGAGGCACCGGGACCGCTCGACCCGAACACGAGGGTCATCGACCTGCTGGACGACGACGTCGACCTCAGCCCGTCGCGCCGCAGCGGCACCGACACGTCCGCCTACCTCGCGGCACAACCGACGTTCGGCCTGCCCCCGCTGCCCGAGCTGCGGCACCAGGACACTCCTCCGATGACCACGATCGGCGAGCTGGTCCGCGCGGCTCCCGGCAAGCACGTCGTCACGTCCCCCACCGGCGCGACCTACGAGATCGATCCGCGCAAGGTCGACCCGGACTTCCTCGAAGGCGTGCTGCGCGCGGCGTTCTCCAGGACGCCGACCGGCTCGACCCGGCTCGACGTGCGCCGGACGCAGGTGCCGTCGCTGCCGCTGGCCGAACAACAGCGGTACGGACAGGCGTTCGCCCAGCTCAAAGCACTGGAAGCAGGCTTGGACGAGGCAGCCGCACTGGTCCGTTTGGGCTACACTGGACTTCTGAGCGGACAGGTGGGGCCGGCGTGATTCCGGCAGATTCACCCGATCGGGATGTCCTGAAACGCTGTTACGGTCGCCTCGCGTACGAGGAAGCGCGGGGTCGGCGAACAGGTGACGGCAGTTAGGCTCCCGGGGTGCTGATCGCCGACCGCTACGAGATCGACGACCTGCCGCTGGGGCGGGGTGGCATGGGTGCCGTGCACAAGGGCCGGGACCTGCGCCTGGATCGACGCGTCGCGGTCAAGCTGCTGCGGCTGCCAGGCAGCGACGACGAGGTGGCGCAGCGGTTCGCGCGCGAAGCGAGGATCGTCGCCCGGCTGGAGCACCCCGGAGTGCCCGTCCTGTACGACTTCGGGACGTTCGAGCAGCGCCTCTTCCAGGTCATGCAGTTCGTCGACGGCGTGACGGTCGCGGACCTGGTCGGCGAGTTCGGCCCGCTGCCCGAGGCCTGGGCCGCGAACATCGCCGCGCAGACCGCCGCGGTCCTGGCCGCGGCGCACGAGCGCGGCATCTGCCACCGCGATCTCAAGCCCACCAACCTGATGCTGTGCCCGGACGGGGCGGTGAAGGTGCTGGACTTCGGCCTGGCGCTGCTGCGGGAGAGCGACGTCGCCCCGTTCAGCCGGGCCGGGCAGATCCTCGGCACGCCCTCGTACATGGCGCCGGAGCAGATCCAGCGCGGCACCGCCGAGCCCCGCAGCGACCTGTACGCGCTGGGGTGCGTGCTGCACGAGATGCTGACGGGCGAACAGCTCTTCACCGGGCCGACGGCCTACGCGGTGTTCGACAAGCACGTCAAGGAGGCGCCGCGGCCGGTCCAGGGCGCGCTCGACCCGTTGGTGCAACGGTTGCTGGCCAAGGAGCCCGACGGGCGGCCGGAGACGGCGCTGCAGGTTTTCGAGGACCTGCAAGGGTTTGCGCAGGACCCGCCGGCGTTGCCCGGGTTCGTGCGGGACGGCTCGACGGCGATGTACTCGAGCGTGCAGGTCAGGCCGGGATTCGGTTCACCTCGTGATCACCGGTCGCCCACAGGTGCTGCACCGCGTACGCACGCCACGGTCGCCACGCCTCCGAACGCCTGAGCAGCGCCGCGGGCGTCGTCGGCAGGCCCAGGGCCTCCGCGGCCAGACGGATGCCGAGGTCGGTCGGCAGGAACGCGTCGGGATCGCCCAAAGAGCGCATCAGGATCGACTCGACGGTCCACGGGCCGAAGCCCGGCAGCGACGAGAGCCATTCGCGCGCAACGGCTCGGTCCGCGCCGGGAGACAGGTCCAAACCGGACTCCAGCGCGCCCAGCAACGCGGCCATCGTGCGGCGGCGGGACTCGGGCATCGCCAGGGCCGCGGGATCGAACGACCGCGGGAACAGGAACAGGTCGCCCACCGGCGTTCCGAAAGCCGCCACGAGGCGTGCGGCGTGCGTGCGCGCGGCCTTCGTCGACACCTGTTGACCCAGCACGGCGCGAATAGCGAACTCCGCGCCGTCGACCGTGCGCGGCACACGACGCCCAGGAGCAGCCGAAACCAACGGCGCCAAAAGGGGATCCGCGGACAACGCCGCATCGACCACTAATGGATCTGCGTCGAGGTCCAGCAGAAATCGGCACAGGTCTAGAGCACTAGCCGAATCGCGAGAATCCGACAGTTCCAGCGTGCACGCGACGTGATCCGGGAACGGCCGCAAAGCCGCGATGCCGAAACCGCAAGGAAGTCGCAAGGTGCGCCGGTAGACACCGTTCCGCCACTCCTCCACTCCGGGCACGGCGGTGGCGATGAGGTGGCCGAACAGGTTGTCGGGGCACAGAGGTGATTGAAAGTGCAACTGTTCCGAGAACGTGACCGGCGGCATACCCGCCAGCATGACGCCATTCCAACCGAGACGCTGGCGGGAAAGCGACATCATTCCGGACGGGGCCAACCGGGTGACCTGCTTCGCGGGGCGAAAATCCGTGGCTAGGCTGACCGTCGCGCCGTGGCAAGAGTTGTCGGTTTCAGCATGGAAGGGCGGCGTCGCGTGCGATGAGAGCGGCTTGGACGCGGTTGTCGCACCGAAGTTTCGTCAGCAGTCGGCTGACGTGGGCCTTGATAGCCCCTTCTGAGAGGTACATGAGCCGTGCGATTCGTGCATTCGCCATGCCCTGCGCCAGGTACACCAACACTTCCTGCTCGCGTCGAGTGAGCAGGCTGATGCGGCTGCGTGCGGCGTCACGGCGTTCCGAGTCGGCGCCGGTGAAGTGGTCGATCAACGCACGCGTCGCGGACGGCGAGAGGATCGCCTCCCCGGCGGCGACGGCGCGCACTGCGTTCACCAACGCGTCTGGTTCGCCGTTCTTGAACAGGAATCCCGCCGCGCCCGCGCGCAACGCGGGGAAGAGCATCTCCTCGGTGTGCGGCGTGCACAGCATGATCACCTGTGTGCCCGGCACGTGCCTGCGCACCATTCGCACCGCGGCGAGGCCTTCCATGCCGGGCATGGAGGCGTCCATCAGCAGCACCTGTGGACGTTGGCGCCGCGCGAGTTCGAGCGCTCCGCCACCGTCACCGGCCTCGCCGACCACCACGACGTTGCCGGCACGTTCCAGCACACCGCGGACTCCCGTGCGGATCAGAACCTCGTCGTCGGCGATGCCGACGGTGATCGTGCGCGGTTTGTCCACCAGTTGCAGACCTGCGCTCGCCCACGAGGTGCTCGTCGTCAACGTCATGCGCACTCCCTGTCAGACCGGACCAGTCACCAGTTTGTTCCCGAACGAGGTCTACGGGAAGGCAGGCATAACGAAGAGGTTGCGAACCGTCTCACGCGCACGCAGGCGTAACGGGTTGCACGTGTCAGGTCATCACACACGACCTGCGAGAACGCCGGACCGAGACAGGAACTGCCTGCCGTTACGGCTTGAGGAGAGGGACCTATGACCAGCAACGGGCGTTGCGCTCTATGCGACGGCACGATGCCTCCCGCCACCTCCGAACAACGCAGGTCCTACTGCTCCAACGCATGCCGCCAACGGGCGTATCGCCGCCGTGTCACCGTTTCCACGGCGACGCCCGTCACCAGGCAGAGCGTGCGCGTGCTCTCGAACCTGCCCGCCGCTCGCGACACGTTCGTCGGCCGCCAGCAGGAGCTGTCGAAACTCGACCAGCTGTTGCGCAGGCATCGTCTCGTTACGCTCGTCGGCAGTGCGGGTGCGGGCAAGACGAGGCTCGCGCTGGAGGCCGCGGGAAGGTTGCGGCGCGGACGAACAGACCGGGTCCTCCTGGTCGCGCTGGGCGAGATCACCGCTTCCCGAGACGTCATGCCAGCCCTCGCTGACGCGCTCGGGGTCACCGTCCAGTCCGACGAACCGTTGCGCGACACCGTGGTCGAGACGCTCGTGAACATGAAAGTGCTCGTGGTCCTCGACAACTGCGAGCACCTCCTCGACACGTGCGCCGAACTCACCGACATGCTGCTCAACCGCTGCCCCGGCGTGCGGGTGCTCGCGACGTCACGCGAAGCCCTGTGGATCACCGGCGAGGTCAGCTTCCACGTCGAGGGTCTGCCCGTTCCCTCAACCGATCGGGACCTCGTCACGACGGCGGCGCCGCGCTCCGAGGCCGTGAAGCTGTTCGTGGACAGGGCTCGCGAGCGCAAGCCCGACTTCCGGCTGACCCTCGACGACACCGCCGCGGTCGCACTGTTGTGCGCACGGCTGGAAGGCATGCCGCTCGCGATCGAACTGGCGGCGCGCTGGGTGCAGTTGTTGCCGGTCACGGCCATCTGCGACCGCATGGACGAGCCGCTGGAGCTGCTGACTCTGGGCTGCCGCAAGTCGCCGTCGCGCCAGAGCTCGCTGCGCGAGGCCATCGACTGGAGCTACCAGCTGCTGCAGCCGGACGAGCAGTTCGCGCTGCGGCGGCTGTCCGTCTTCGACGGTGGCTTCGACCTGGCCGCGGCCAACGAGGTCTGCTCGTCGGAACGCTCCGCGGAGCCCGTGCTGGACGTGCTGTCGCGGTTGCAGGCCAAGTCGTTGCTGGCGGCCATCCCCGGCACGACGAGGTTTCGCCAGCTGGAGACGATCCGGTTGCACGCCAGGGAGAAGCTGCTGGCGGCCGGCGAGCTGGACATCGCCTACGAGGCGCTGGCCCGCTGGTTCACGGACCTGTCGGACGTGCTGATCACCGCGCCGCTGTCGATGCCCGCGGACGTGCAGCACAAGCTGGACAACCACGTCGACAGCCTGCTCGGCACCGTCGAGTGGGCGGCCGATCGCGCCGACGAACGGTTGCTGCTGCTCACCGCGGCCCTGGCGGACTGCACCGCCCGCCGCGGACTGCTCGGCCAGGCGCGGGTGATGCTGCGGGACGCGCTGCGGCGGCCGTCCACTCGGGACGACTACCGCTGCGTGGCGCTGAACCACGCCGCCCGGTTCGCGGCCGAGCAGGGCGACAACGACGAGGCCGCCGAACTCTCCGCCGAGGCGTCGCGGCTGGTCAGGGACATCGGGCAGCCCGCGCTGGTGATGAGCAGCCGCAGCACGCTGGCGGCGGTCCAGCAGTCGTCCGGCGAGTGGGAGGCGTCGGTCGAGAACAACACCGAGTGCCTGCGCGTCGCGGAGTTGCTGGGCGAGCCCCTCGCTCGTGCGACGGCGTTGGTCGATCTGGCGCGCACGGCGTTGTCGCTGGGCAAGCACGAACGTGCCGAGAAGAACGTCATGTCGGCGTTGCCCATCTCGCGCGCGTCGGGCGTTCCCGCGCGCATCGCCTCCGCTCTCAACACACGCGGCGCCGTCGCGTTGGTGCAGGGCGATCTGGACGAGGCCACCCACGCTTTCCAGGAGGCGTTGCGAATGGACGGTCTCAACCCGTTGACCGCTCCTGACGCCCTGGAAGGCCTCGCCGTGGTCGCCTTGACGCGCGGTCAGGCCGAGCGCGCGCTACGGCTCGAAGCGACCGGACGGGCCATGCGCCGGTCCGTCGGTGTGGTGCCGAACCCGTTCTGGGCGGAGAAGGTCGCTGGGGCCATGCGCACCGCACGGCTGATGCTGCCCGCCGCGCGCGCAGAGGCTGCGGCTACTCCGTTGACCCCCGCCGACACCGAGGCGTTCATCCAGGACGAGGTGTGGCTGGACCGCACCGAGGCGGCGTTCGACTCGCTCGACGACCACGAGCGGCGGGTGGTCGCGTTGCTGGCCAGCGGGCTCACGAACCAGCAGATCGCGAACCGGCTCAACGTGTCCGTGCGGACCGTGGCCTCCCGGCTGCAGCGGCTGCGGGACAAGCTGGGCCTGCAGAGCCGGGAGGACATCGCGGCCTGGGGTGCGGAGCGCGCTATCGGCTGAGCGCGTACACGTTCACCCACAGCCGGCAGATCTCCTTGGCCGCGACACGGGCGTCGGACGCCGTGCACGCCGCCAGCCGCAACACCTCGTAGTCGCGGGCCGTGGAGGGGTTGGGAATCGCGAGCACCGTCATGCCCGCCGCGTGCGCCGAGCGGATGCCCGAACCCGAGTCCTCGACGGCGAGGACGTTCACGGGATCGAGGCCGAGCTTGCGCGCGGCGAGCAGGTACGGGTCGGGTGCGGGCTTGCCGTTCGCGACGTCGTCGCCCGTCACGATCGCCTCCACGTGCCGCCGGAGCCCGGACGCCGACGCGGCGGCCCGCACGTAACGCCGTGGCGACGCCGACACCAGCCCGACCGGCCCGAGTTCCGCCGCCAGGGCAACGAGTTCCGCCGCTCCGGGCAGCAACCCGAACGTGCCGCGCGCGATCGCGTCGACCATGCCGTCCACGCACTCGGACACCGCACGCTCCGGTGTGAGGCCGTGGCACCGTCCGGCGAGGTAGGCACTCCAGTTCGCGGTGCTCGTGCCCTGGATCGCCGCCCAGTCGGCGTGGGTCCAGTGGTGGTCGTGGCGGGCCGCGACGGTGCCGATCACCTGGTTCCACGTCGCGGCGCTGTCGACGAGGGTCTCGTCGAGGTCGAAAACGGTCGCGAGCAGGGTCACAGCGCGACCACGCTCTCCGACACGAGCGCCGCGAGCTGCTCGATGGACACCAGCTTCAGCCAGTGCTGGTCCGCGAACGCCCTGAGCTGCGGCAACCGAGCGACGCTGCCGTCCTCGTCGCACACCTCGCTGATCACGGCGACGGGCTGGAACCCGGCCAGCCGCATCAACTCGACGGCGGCCTCGGTGTGCCCGCGCCGTTCGCTCAGGCCGCCCGCCTTGGCGCGCAACGGGAACACGTGCCCAGGCCGGCGCACGTCCTGCGGCGTGCTCGCCGGATCAGCGAGAACGCGCAGCGTGTGGGCGCGGTCCGCGGCGGAGATGCCGGAGTCGATCCCGTTCGTGGCGTCGATCGAGACGGTGTAGGCGGTGCCTTCGGGGTCCTCGTTGTCCTGGACCATCAACGGCAGCCGCATCCGGTCGGCGACCTCGGGCGCCACCGGCGCGCAGATCAGGCCGCTCGTCTGCCGCACGTAGAACGCCAGCGCCTGCTGGGTGGCGTGCTCGGCGGACATGATCAGGTCGCCTTCGTTCTCCCTGTCCTCGTCGTCGACGACGATCACCGGTCGGCCGGCCCGCAGGTCGGCGACGGCTGCCTGGACCGAGTCGAGGCGTGGTGTGCGTTTTGCCTGTTCAGGAACGGTGAGGTTCACGTCCTCATCGTTGAGAACGGGCGGTGGCAACGCTCGGCGGACCTGTTGTTTTGACCCGAAGGTGCGAACTTCCTCTCGGGACCGCTCCCAGACTCGACGAGCTGACGGAGACCCGACCGGCCAGGACAGCTAAACCGTTTTCGAACTGCTCCATTCGAGTGACGGCAGAGGTCTAGACCTTGACCTTCGAGTGGTCTAAACCACATCGTTCTGGCACCCCCTGCGACTGAGGAGACCGATGTCCAAGTCCCGATGGCATCTAGCTGCTCTCTTCGCGGCTGTCGCCGCGATGGTCCTCGGAATCGTCGTCGTGCCCGCTGCTAGCGGTGCCGGTGGCGTTTCCGCCACGTTCTCCAAGGGTTCTGACTGGGGAACGGGCTTCGAGGGCAAGTACACGATCAAGAACAACAGCGCGGCGGCCCTGACCGCGTGGACCGTCGAGTTCACGCTGCCCGCCAACCACAAGGTCACCTCGCTCTGGGACGGCTCGTACACGACGAGCGGCCAGACCGTCACGGTCAAGAACACCTGGAACGGCAGCATCGCTGTCGGCGGGTCGGTGAGCTTCGGCTTCAACGGCTCCTACACCGGCACGTTCGGTGCGCCGACCAACTGCAAGCTCAACGGTGGCTCGTGCGAGGCCGGCGGGACCAACCCGACGACGACCACCACCACGTCGACCACGACGACTACGACCACCACCACGACCACCACCACGACTGGTCCGCCTCCGCCTCCCGGGAAGATCAACCTGGGCTACTTCGCGGAGTGGGGTGTGTACCCAGCGCGCAACTACCAGGTGAAGAACATCGACACCTCGGGTTCGGCGTCGAAGCTCACGCACATCAACTACTCGTTCGGCAACGTGGTCGGCGGCAAGTGCACCATCGGCGAGACCTTCCCCGCCATCGAGAAGTCGATGACGGCGGCGGAGAGCGTCGACGGTGTGGCTGACACGTGGGACGCGCCGGTGCGCGGCAACTTCAACCAGCTGCTGAAGCTGAAGAAGAAGTACCCGAACCTCAAGGTGCTGTACTCGTTCGGTGGCTGGACCTGGTCCGGCGGCTTCGGCGAGGCCTCGCGCAACCTGCCCGCGTTCGTCGACTCCTGCTACAACCTGTTGAAGGACCCGCGCTGGGCGGGGCTGTTCGACGGCATCGACATCGACTGGGAGTACCCGAACGCCTGCGGTCTCTCCTGCGACACGAGTGGTCCGGCCGCGTTCAAGAACATGGCGGAGGCCCTGCGCAACAAGTTCGGCCAGAACTTCCTCGTCACGGCGGCGATCACGGCTGACGGCTCCGCCGGCGGCAAGATCGACGCGGCCGACTACGGCCCCGCGTCGGCGTACCTCGACTGGTACAACGTCATGACGTACGACTACTTCGGTGCGTGGGCGGCTCAGGGCCCGACGGCTCCGCACTCCCCGCTGACGTCGTACACCGGCATCCCGACCGCCGGCTTCAACTCCGAGGCCGCGATCTCGAAGCTGCGCTCCAAGGGCGTTCCGGCCAGCAAGCTCCTGCTCGGCATCGGCTTCTACGGCCGCGGCTGGACGGGTGTGACGCAGGCCGCCCCCGGTGGCACCGCGACGGGTCCGGCTCCCGGCACGTTCGAGCAGGGCATCGAGGACTACAAGGTCCTGAAGACCAAGTGCCCCGCCACCGGCACCATCGCCGGCACGGCCTACGCGTTCTGCAACGGCCAGTGGTGGAGCTACGACACCCCGCAGACGATCACCAGCAAGATCCAGTGGGCACGCAGCCAGGGTCTCGGCGGCGCGTTCTTCTGGGAGCTCACGGGTGACACCGCGAACGGTGAGTTGATCACAGCGATGAAGAACGCCCTCGGGTAGTCCTTCTAAACGCCGGGAGGGGAGCTGGGTCAACCCAGCTCCCCTTTTGTTTGCCCGAAAATCAGCAGAACACCTGGTCCAGCAGCCGGCGGTAGCCGTCACCAGGGGTACCGCCGTCGGCGGCCTCGGTGAGCGACAGTTCGAGACGTTCGCCGTCCGGCGTGCCGACCATCATCGTCCCGTAGCCGTGGATCTGACCGTCGTGGCCGTAGACCTTCGTGCCGCAGGACAACGACGCGACCGCGAGGCCCAGACCGTAGCCGGGACTCACCGCCGACGTCTTCGTCAGTTCCTCCTGCTGCGCGGGTTTGAGCAGCTTTCCGGCCAGCAGGGCCGTCAGGAACGTGTCCAGGTCGCGGGTCGTCGAGATCATCTCCCCCGCCGCCCAGCCCCACGACGGGCTGAGCCGCGTGACGTCCACGGGCTTGCCGGAGGCATCGGGGAAGTAACCGTGCGCGTGCGGGCCGGGCACCTCCACCGAGTTCCTGGGCAGCACGGTGTCCTTGAGTCGCAACGGCTTCAGGATCCGCTGCTCGACTGCCCGCTGGTACGGCCTGCCGGTGACCTTCTCGATCAGCAGACCCGCCACGACGTAGTTCGCGTTGGAATAGCTCCATCGCGTGCCGGGTTCGAAGTCCAGGGGCTTGCTCGTGGAGATCGCGAGCAGCTCCTGCGGCGTCCAGGTCCTGAAGCGGATCGACGGGAACCCAGCCGGGTCGAGCGGCATCGAGTCCGTGTAGTTGTGGAGACCGCTGGTGTGCTGCAACACCTGCCGGACGGTGATGCGGTCGTCGACCAGGCCGGGCAGGTGACGCGACACCGGCGCGTCCAGGCCGAGCTTCCCCTCCCCCGCGAGCTGCAGCACCACGGTCGACACGAACGGCTTGGTGACACTGCCGATGCGGAAGGTTCCGTTGTGCGGCACGGGTTTGCGGGAGCCCAGCTCGGCGACACCAGATCGGACGGTGTCGCGGCCGTTGATCCGCGCCTGGATGCCGAGTGCGCCTCCTGACGTCGTGAGCTGGTCGATGATCTCCTGCACGGCACCCTGCCGGGCCGGTGCCGCCGAAGCGACACCGGCCGTGGCGAGCAGGGTGGCCGCGGTGAGTGCGGCTACGATTTTCATGATCAGCAGAAGACCTCGGTCAGGAGCTTGTTGAAGGCCTCACCGGGGTCACCCTGGGTGGGGCCGCTGGTGGCGTTGAACTCGAAGCGCTTCTTGCTGTCGGGCGTGGTCATCATCTCCGACGAGTAGCCGGGGATGCCGCCACCGTGACCCCACACCTTGGTGCCGCACGGCAACGCCCGCACCTGCAGACCGAGTCCGTACTCCGGGCTCACGGCCGTCGTCCTGCTGATCTCCTGCTGCTGCGCGGGCTTGAGCAGCCTGCCGCTCGACAACGCCGTGACGAACGTGTCCAGGTCGCGCGTCGTGGAGATCATCTCACCGGCCGCCCAGGCGACCGACGGGTTGATGCGGGTGATGTCGGACGGCTTGCCCGCGACGGTCCAGTAGGCGCGGGCGTGCGGGCCGCTGATGCCGGCCCTGTCGCCCGGCACCTCGGTGTCGTTGAGGCGCAACGGCTTCAGGATGCGCTGCTCGACGGCCTTCTCGTACGGCTTGCCGGTGATCTTCTCGATGAGCAGACCGGCGACGACGTAGTTGGTGTTGGAGTAGCTCCACTTCGTGCCGGGCTCGAAGTCGAGCGGCTTGGACGTGGAGAGCGCGAGGAGTTCCTGCGGTGACCAGCTCTTGTAGCGGATCTTCTCGAACTCCTCAGGGCTGAGCGGCAACGCGTCGGTGTAGTTGAAGAGCCCGCTCGTGTGCTGCAGGACCTGGCGGACGGTGATGCGGCCGTCGATCAGGCCGGGCAGGTAGCGGACGACCGGGGCGTCCAGGTCGATCTTGCCCTCGCCGGCGAGTTGCAGCGTCACCGTGGACACGAACGTCTTGGTGATGCTGCCGACGCGGAACCTGCCGTTCTGCGGCACCGGCCTGTCGCTGTTCAGTTCGGCCTTGCCGGAACCGGCCGTGAAGCGCTGCCGCCCGTCCGTGACTCTGGCCTGCACGCCCAGAGCCGCCCCGCTCTGCGTGATCTGGTCCAGGGCCTGCTGGACGACCTCGCGGTCCACGCTCGACGTGTCCGCCGACGCGACACCCGCGGTGGTCAGAGCCAGCAGGCTCGCTGCGGTAACTGTGGCTACCAATCGATTCCCCATGCCCACACCCTGTCGATGCGGGGCATCAACCCGCATCCACCTTCAGTCGTACGAAGGCCCTAGGGGTTTCGCTGAGAAACATCGGCAGAAGGCGGGATGTCCCCTGCTCCGTTCAGCAGAAGATCTCGTTGATCAGCTTGCCGTAGGCGTTCGTCGGGTCGCCCGTGCCGACACCGGCGCTGATCGAGATCTCCACCCGGCGCTTCAGGTCCGGCGTCGAGTAGGCGTAGCTGGAGAAGCCGGGCACGCCACCGGGGTGGCCGATGATCGTGGTGCCGCACGGGGCCTTCTCCACGAAGACGCCGAGGCCGTAGTCGGTGCTCACCGGGGTCGTCTTCGTCAGTTCTGCCTGCTGGGCGGGCTTGAGCAGCTTGCCGGTGAGCAGTGCGGCGTAGAAGGTGTCGAGGTCCCTGGTGGTCGTGATGACGTCGCCGACCGCCCAGAAGACGGACGGGTTCCAGCGCGTGGTGTCGACCGGCTGCCCGTTCACGATCCCGTACGAGTGGGCGTGCGGGCCGCGGATCTCCGGGTCGTTGCCGGGGAACGTGGTCTCGTCGAGGTGCAACGGCTTCAGGACGCGCTGAGCGACGACCTGCTCGTACTCCCGGCCGGTGACCTTCTCGATCAGCATGCCGAGGATGAGGTAGTTGGTGCTGGAGTAGTTCCGCTTCGTGCTGGGCTGCGGTTTGACGGCGTGTCGGCGTGAAGTCGCGCGGAGGGCAGGGCCCCGCCCTCCCAAGGGGGCTGACCGCCAGGCCTCTTCAGGCTATTCGCGAAATCGGTCTGTCAAGGGGCCGCTCGCCGATCTGTGGACAACCTCGCGGGCGCCACCGAGTTGTCCACAGATCTCCGGACGGAGGGCTTGACAGCGCGTTGCCGCAGGTAAAGTCAGGTTCCTGCCGCTCAGGTGGCCAGCCCCCGGGAGGGTGGGGCCCTGCCCGCCGAACCCCACCGCTGTACGGCACCAGGCGCGGGTTGTTCATCTCCGCGGTGCGGACCGCGCGGCGACGCTGGTCCAGTCGTCCGTCGTGCGGATCTGAGCGCGCCCTGGACCGTCCCGATGGCGATCAGGTCGTCCAGCCCCTCCTGAAAGATCCCACGGTCGACCTGGGTGTCGACCGCGACTGCGGTTCCGGTGAAGAGCAGGCTGAATGCGCCAGAGTGGCGAGTAAGCGTGTCCCCATGCCCCCACAATGCTTCAGTAGGGCCGTTTTGCTGCATTCATGGCCGAAACGAGCATGGGACGCACTTTCGGCCAATGCACGTCCTTCTGGCAGGAGAACGGCGGCAGGAAGCCACCGCACCTGCCGGAGCCGGCGCCGATCTCCCAGACGAAACTCGGCACGCCCAGGTCGTCGTACACCCAGTCGTCGGTGGCTCCGGACGCGTTGTAGAGCACCTCGCCCGGCTGGCCCGCCGTGAAGCCGGACAGCGCGGCCATGTCGTTCGCGATCTTGCGCAGGGCGGCGTCGTTGCCCGTCTTCTGGGTGCTCCAGCCCCACGGGAAGAGCACGTAGTCGCCGTAGCTGTGCATGGAGATCACGGCGCCGGTCGTGTCGGCGGAGGCGGCGGCGGTGTCGCCCGGTGCGCGGGTGTCGCGGTAGAGCTTGCGCCACAACGACTCCAGCGCCTGCACCTCCACCTCGGAGTCGGCGCGCGTACCGCGGTAGGTCTCGCTGCACTTGTTCGTGGACGAGCCGACCTCGCCCCAGTGCGAGCCCGCGTTGCGGTTGAGGTCGACTCCGCGCGAGCCGGAGGTGCACGTGCCGTGGGCGTTCTTGCGCTGCAGCACGGGTGAGTCACCGCCGGACTCGACGATCTCGACGCCGTCCGGGTTGGCGATCGGGACGACCCAGACCTCCAGGTCGGCCAGCATCGCGGTGAGGTCGGAGCCGACCAGGTCGTCGATGAACCGCCACGCCATGTCGCCGGTGGTGATCTCGCGGGCGTGCAGCTGGCCCATCACGAACAGGCGCGGTTTCGGCGCGGTGGGCGTCAACGCGCAGTCACCCGGGCTCTTCCGGGTGATGCAGATGGCTTTCAGGTCGTGTCCGCCGACGCCCTGGGTCTTGCGCCAGGAGTCGCCGTAGTCGACGACGGTCGCGAGGCCGGGGTGGGCGCGGGCGACCTCGTCGAGGTGGGCGAGATGCGCGGTGATCGTCCGGTACCCGCCGTAGTAGGTCGCGTCTCCGAGCGAGCGCGGCGCCCGCTGGGACGGGGGCATCGCCGTCTCGACGGTGGACCGGTAACCGTCGGAGCGCAGCTTCTGGGCGGTCCGCGGGTCACCGACGACGAACAGGTCGGCGCCGTCGCGCTGTTCCAGCACGTCGTAACCCAGGCCCAGCAACCTTTGCGCGGAATCACCCATCGGTGCGGGCACCCGCAGCACGTACGTCGCTTGTGGACCTTCTGCTGGAGCTGGCGCGGGACTGAGAAGCAGGGCGAGGCAGGCGAGCAGGGCGACGGCGGTCCGCATGATGGATGATCATCGGCCGTCCGGCTGATCGCCGCCACTCCGTTCGACCGACCGGATGATTACCGTCCGGTTCTTGGGACGTCAGTGGCGGCCGTTTGGCGCGCTGTGACGAAAATCAATATCATTCTGCCCGGCATCGCAACAGTTGGTGTGCAGAAGCGGGAGCGCAGGCCATGGACCACCTTTACAACGACGGTGTCGCCGACATCTCCTTCCCCTGGCGCGGTTCTCCCGCGGACGACGACGAGGGACTGGAACCGACCGTCGTGCGCAGCGTGGACTGACGAAACTCAGAATGTCTGCGCTGTCCTCAGCCGATGGGCCAGCGCCGTGTGACGGCGGCCCGCGCCGACCGTGCGGACGGCCTGGCCGATGGCCCTCTTGCTGCCCACGAGCACCACGAGCTTCTTCGCGCGCGTGACGGCGGTGTAGAGCAGGTTCCGTTGCAGCATCATCCACGCGCTGGTCGTGATCGGGATGACCACGCACGGGTACTCGCTGCCCTGGGAGCGGTGGATGGTCATGGCGTAGGCGTGGCTGAGTTCATCCAGCTCAGAGAACTCGTAGTCGACTTCCTCGTCCTCGTCGGTGCGGATCGTCAGCTTCTGCTCGACCGGGTCGAGCGCGATGACGACGCCCAGGGTGCCGTTGAAGACGCCGTTGCGGCCCTTGTCGTAGTTGTTGCGGATCTGGGTGACCTTGTCGCCGAGCTTGAACACCCTGCCGCCGAACCGCTTCTCCGGCAGGTTGTCGCGGGAGGGCGTGAGGGCTTCCTGGAGCACGGTGTTGAGCGCGCCCGCGCCGGCCGGGCCGCGGTGCATCGGGGCCAGCACCTGGATGTCCTTGCGCGGGTCGAGGCCGAACTTGCGCGGGATGCGGTTCGCGACGACGTCGACGGTCAGCGTCGCCGCGTCCTCGGCCTCGTCGGCGCTGAAGAGGAAGAAGTCCGGCAGTCCCTGGACGATCGGGTAGTCGCCGCTGTTGATGCGGTGGGCGTTCGTGACCACGCCGGACTCCTGGGCCTGGCGGAAGATGTGCGTCAGCCGGACGTTCGGGATCGGGCTGCCCTGCGCCAGCACGTCCCTGAGCACCTCCCCCGCGCCGACGGACGGCAGCTGGTCGACGTCGCCGACCAGGAGGAGGTGCGCGCCGGGCGGGACGGCCTTCACGAGCTTGTTGGCCAGCAACAGGTCCAGCATCGAGGCCTCGTCGACGACCACCAGGTCGGCGTCGAGCGGGTGGTCGCGGTCGTACGCCGCGTCGCCGCCGGGCTTGAGCTCGAGCAGGCGGTGGACGGTGCGGGCCTCGTGGCCGGTCAGCTCGGTGAGGCGTTTCGCGGCGCGTCCGGTGGGGGCGGCCAGCACGATCTTGGCGCGTTTCGCCTGGGCCAGGCGGACGATCGAGCGGACCGTGAAGCTCTTGCCGCAGCCGGGGCCACCCGTCAGCACCGCGACCTTCTGCGTCAGGGCCAGCTTGACCGCCGCCGCCTGGTGTTCCTCGAGGTCGGTGCCGAGCCAGGCGAGGGCCTTGTCCCAGTCCACGGTGGCGAAGCTCGGCATCCGGTCGGTGTCCGCGTGCAGCAGGCGTTTGAGCTGCGCCGCCAGCGAGATCTCGGCGCGGTGGAACGGGACCAGGTAGACGGCGATCTCGTCGTCCGGGAGCTCCTCGCGGACCACACCCTCTTCCTCGACGAGCTCCGCCAGGCAGTCGATGACCAGGCCGGTGTCGACCTGGAGGATCTTGATGGCGTCCGCGATGAGTGCCTGTTCCGGCAGGTAGCAGTTGCCGTCGGTGGTGGCCTCGGAGAGCGTGAACTGCAGGCCGGCCTTGACGCGTTGCGGGCTGTCGTGCGGGATGCCGACGGCCTTCGCGATCACGTCGGCGGTCTTGAAGCCGATGCCCCAGACGTCGTTCGCGAGGCGGTACGGCTCTTCCCTGACGACCTCGATGGACTTGTCCCCGTACTGCTTGTAGACGCGGACGGCGAGGCTCGTGGAGACGCCGACGCCCTGCAGGAAGACCATGACCTCCTTGATGGCCTTCTGCTCCTCCCAGGCGTCCGCGATGAGCTTGGTGCGCTTGGGGCCGAGCTTCGGGACCTCGATGAGGCGTTCCGGGGAGTGCTCGATGACGTCCAGGGCGTCCACGCCGAAGTGGGTGACGATCTTGTCCGCGAGCACCGGGCCGATGCCCTTGATCAGGCCGGAGCCGAGGTAGCGGCGGATGCCCTGGATCGTCGCGGGCAGGATCGTCGTGTAGTCGTCGACGTGGAACTGCTTGCCGTACTGCGGGTGCGAGCCCCAGGTGCCGCGCATGCGGATCGACTCGCCCGGTTGCGCGCCGAGCAGCGCGCCGACGACCGTGACCAGGTCACCGCGGCCGGTGTCGACCTTGGCGACGGTGTAGCCGTTGTCCTCGTTGGCGTAGGTGATCCTCTCCAGGACCGCTTCGAGGACGTTCATGCCGAGAACCTACAACGCGGGTCTGCACACGATCTTCACAACTTGTCCCGGCGTCCTCCACGACATACCCATAAAGTCGCCGTCATGACAGGTCAGCGCAGGGTGCTCGTCGTGGAGGACGACATCACGATCGCCGAGTCCGTGGCCGCGCGGCTGCGGGCCGAGGGGTTCGTCGTGTCGGTGGCCCACGACGGGCCCTCCGGGGTCGCCCAGGCGGCCGCGTTCCTCCCTGACCTGGTCGTTCTCGACGTGATGCTGCCGGGGTTCGACGGGCTCGAGGTGTGCCGGCGGATCCAGGCGTCGCGTTCGGTGCCGGTGCTGATGCTGACCGCGCGGGGGGACGAGACCGATCTGCTGGTCGGGCTCGCCGTGGGGGCGGACGACTACCTGACGAAGCCGTTCTCGATGCGTGAGCTGGCGGCGCGTGTGCACGTGCTGCTGCGCCGGGTGTCGCGGGCGGTGTCGACGAAGTCGATGGAGCTGGGCGACCTGGTGATCGACCTGGCGTCGCGGCGGGTGTCGCGGTCCGGGGTCGAGGCTCACCTGACGCCGACCGAGTACGACCTGCTGGTGTTCCTGGCCGAGCGGCCGTCCGCCGTGCAGGCCAGGGAGCGGCTGCTGGCGGAGGCGTGCGGGTGGCACGAGGGAGCGTCGTCGCGGACGGTCGACAGCCACGTGAAGGCGCTGCGGCGCAAGCTCGGGGCCGACCTGATCCGGACCGTGCACGGAGTGGGGTACGCGCTGGAGGTCCCCGCCAAGAAGGTGTCTTCGTGAGGCGGTTGCTGGATCTGCTCGACATGCTGCCGCGACCGCTCGACTCGGTGCGGTCGATCAAGCTGAAGCTCGGCATCGTGATCGTGGTGTCCGGGTGCGTTTCGTTCGCCTACTTCCGTTACGTGACCGGGTGGTTGCCGCCTCGCACGACGCTCATCGCCCTCGTGCTGGGGCTGCTGACCTCGCAGTTGCTGGCGCACGGCATGACCTCGCCGTTGCGGGAGATGACCTCTGCAGCCCGGTCGATGGCGTCCGGGGACTACTCGCGGTCGGTCCGGGCCACCTCGTCCGACGAGGTCGGGCAGCTGGCCGAGGCGTTCACGGTGATGGCGGCCGATCTCGCCGCCGCGGACCAGCAGCGGCGGGAGTTGATCGCGAACGTCTCGCACGAGCTGCGGACCCCGATCTCGGCGTTGCAGGCCGTGCTGGAGAACGTGGTCGACGGGGTGGCGGTGGCCGACGCGGCGACCATGCGGACCGCCCTGGCGCAGACCGAGCGGCTCGGCCGGCTGGTCACGGAGCTGCTGGACCTGTCGAAGATCGATGCCGGCGTGCTGTCGCTGAACCGGGAGACGTTGTCCGTCTCGTCCCTGGTCGCCGACGTGGTGGCGGAGGCCGCCGTAGCTGCGCCGTCAGCCTCGTTCTCGATCGACGTCGCCGGGGACCTGACCGTTCTCGCCGACGGGGAGCGGTTGCACCAGGTGCTCGTGAACCTGGTGGACAACGCTGCCCGGCACGGACCCACCGGGGGGTTGGTGTCCGTGGCCGGGTACTCGACGGCTTCGTGCGTGGCGCTGGAGGTTCGGGACGAGGGGCCGGGGATCGCGCCGGCCGACCGGTCGCGGATCTTCGAGAGGTTCACCCGAGGGGAGAGGGCGGGCGGTGGCGGGACCGGGCTCGGGCTCGCCATCGCCCGGTGGGTGGTGGACCTGCACGGCGGGACGATCGCCGTGGTGGATCCCGGGTCCTGCATCCGGGTGACTTTGCCCCGCTGACTTTTTGACTGACCTGTTCTGTCCGCACCGCGATTGCCGGTGTGGCGGTGAAGCGCGCCCGTTTCGGGCTTATGGAGAGACATGACTGACTCGACGCCTTCGGCTGACTCGTCTGAGACGCCTGGGGAGAAGGCCGCCGCCCGGCGGAGGTACCGGCAGTTCCGGAAGGTCGGCTACCGGCCGGTGTCCGGAGATGGGGAGCCGGCGGGCGCTGGGGGCTCGCCGGAACCCGCAGAGGGTGAGGACGTCGGCGAACGCGCTGGTGGAGACGTTGGCAAACGCGCCGGTGAGGGCGTCGACGAACGCGCCGGTGAGGCCGCTCGCGAACGCGCTGGCGGAGATGTCGACAAAGGCGTCGGTAGGGCCGCTGGCGAGGCCGGGGCAGGCTCGCGCAGGGGTACCCCCGAGCCGGGAACCCCTGCGACTCAACCTACTCAGGAGGTCCGACAAGATCAGCCGGCGAAGGCGAAGCCCGCCGCGGTCGCGGAGGAGCCCAAGCCCGCCGAAACGACGAAGCCCGCGGGAACGCCGCAGCCCGCTCAGCCGGCCGCTGTCGTCACCGCCACCCTGCCCCCGCCGTCCCCGTGGCAGGGCCCTCCCCGCTACCCGGCCGCGGCGTCCGCCATGGCGGCCCCGGGGGTGCCGTTCATGCCCTGGTGGCGGCCACCCACGACCGGTGCGCCCGGCAAAGCCCTGGTGGCGGGCCTGGTCGCGGGTCTGGGCGGAGCGTTCCTCGCCGTGCCGAACAACGGCATCGGCTGGTTCCTGGCGGGTCTCGTGGGCGTCGGCGGGGTGCTGTTCTACGCGGGCAAGCCGACCGTCGAGCGGGCGTTGTGGCTGGCGGGTGCGCTGGCGTTCCTCGCGATGGGCTTCCTGCGGGCCGCGGAGTGGATTTTCCCGCTGTCGCTGATGGCGTCGATGTTGTGCGGTTCGATCGCCATGGCCGGTGGCAAGACCGTGCGGGGGCTCGTGTTCGGCGCTTTGGGTGTCGGACTGGGTGGGCTTCGGTCCATTCCGTGGGTTGCCAAGGGGTTCCGCAGGCGGGGGCCGATCGGGATCCGGCCGTTCATCTCCGTCGGTGTGGCGTTGGTGTTGCTGGTGATCTTCGGATCGCTGCTGGCCGGGGCGGACAAGGGGTTCAGCGACTTCCTCGAAGGCCTGGTGCCGGACCTCGAGCTCGACACGTACGTGCAGAAGACGTTCTTCGGGGTCGTTGCGGCGCTTGGTGCTTTGGGGGCCTGCTATCTGGTGGCGGCGCCGCCGGAGATCGACGAGGACACCGAGGTGAAGCCGGGGTTGTTGCGGCTCAAGGACTACGGGCTGCCCGTCGGTGTGCTCGTGTTGCTGTTCACCGGGTTCGTGGGGACGCAGCTCGCGGTTCTGTTCGGTGGCGAGGCCTACGTGATGAAGACGGCGGGCGTGACGTTCGCCGAGTACGCGCGCACCGGGTTCTGGCAGCTGCTGTGGGTTGCCGTTCTCACGCTGGGCGTAATTGCCGGTGTCGCGCGGTTCGCCGTGAAGAAGACGAAGCAGGAACAGTTGTGGCTGCGGGTGTTGCTCGGTTCGCTGGCTGTTCTCACACTCGTCATCGTGGCGAGTGCCTTGAGCCGCATGTGGTTCTACCAGCAGGCGTACGGGTGGACGGTGCTGCGGCTGCTCGTCGCGTCGTGCGAGGTGTGGCTGGCGGTCGTGTACCTGATGGTGATCGCGAGCGGGATCTCGTTGCGCGCCAACTGGTTGCCCAAGGCGATCGTGGCCACCGGTGCCGCGTTCTTCCTCGCGGTGGTGGCGATGAACCCCGAACGGGTGGTCGCCGACTACAACGTGTCGCGGTTCGAGGCGACGAAGAAGATCGACACGTACTACCTGTCGCAGTTGTCGGAGGACGCGGTGCCCGCGTTGGTCAGGTTGCCGGCACATGAACGCTCGTGTGCCTTGCGGTGGATGAAGAATCGCACCGTCGAGCAGGACTGGCGGGAGTGGAACCTCGCGCGCCACAACGCGAAAGCGTCACTCGAAAGTGTTGCGGTGACTGAGGTCACCTGTGAGGGTAGGTACTCAGGAGAGAGGTAGTCCGTTACGTGGCTGTAAAGTTGTACAGCTACCGGTTGCCGAGAGGGTGAGAAGTGACGCTGACGTGACGATCGCGGCTGAACCCGTTGTCCTTCGATCGATGTTCACCGCAGGCGAGGCGCCCACACCGCGCACCCTCCTGGACATCCTGCGCGCGAGTGCCGACGAGCACCCGGACGCGCTGGCCGTCGACGACGGCACCACCGCGCTGACGTACCGCGCACTGATCACGGAAGTACTGGAACTCTCCGAAAAGCTCGCCGCCGAGGGCGTCGGGGTCGGCGACCGGGTCGGCATTCGCGTGCCGTCCGGCACGGTCGACCTCTACGTCTCGATCCTGGCGACCCTCGCGGCCGGCGCGGCCTACGTGCCCGTCGACTTCGAGGACCCGGACGAGCGGGCCGAGCTGGTTTTCGGTGAGGCGCAAGTGGGTGCCGTGCTCGGCGAGGGCCGTTCCCTCGTGCGGCACGGCACCACGCTCGGCGTGCCCGGCGAACCCGGTCTGGACAACGACGCGTGGATCATCTTCACGTCCGGTTCGACCGGTAAGCCCAAGGGCGTCGCGGTGACGCACCGCAACGCCGCCGCATTCGTGGACGCCGAGGCGCGCCTGTTCCTGCAGGACGAGCCGATCGGGCCGGACGACCGCGTGCTCGCCGGGCTCTCCGTGGCGTTCGACGCCTCCTGCGAGGAGATGTGGCTCGCGTGGCGCTACGGCGCCTGCCTGGTGCCCGCACCGCGCTCGTTGGTGCGCACGGGCATGGACCTGGGCCCGTGGCTGGTCGAGCAGGAGATCACCGTCGTCTCCACGGTGCCGACGCTGGCCGCGCTGTGGCCCGTCGAGGCGCTGGACGACGTCCGGTTGCTGATCTTCGGTGGCGAGGCCTGCCCGCCCGAACTGGCCGAACGGCTCGCCGTCGACGGCCGCGAGGTCTGGAACACCTACGGGCCGACGGAAGCGACCGTCGTGGCCTGTGCCGCGCAGATGACCGGCACCGGTCCCGTGCGCATCGGCCTGCCGCTGGACGGCTGGGAACTCGTCGTCGTGGACGCCCAGGGCGAGGTCGTGCCGATGGGCGGGACCGGCGAACTGGTGATCGGCGGCGTCGGCCTCGCGCGCTACCTCGACGCCGAGAAGGACGCGCAGAAGTACGCGCCGCTGCCCTCGATGGGCTGGGACCGCGCGTACCGCAGCGGTGACGTGGTCCGCGCCGAGCCGGAAGGCCTCGTCTTCCTCGGCCGCGCGGACGAGCAGATCAAGCTCGGCGGCCGCCGCATCGAACTCGGCGAGGTCGACGCGGCGCTGGCGGCGCTGCCCGGTGTCGCCGGAGCCGCCGCCGCCGTGCGCACGACGCGGGGCGGCAACCAGATCCTCGTCGGCTACGTGGTGACCGACGGCGAGTTCGACCAGGACGCGGCCGTCGAACAGCTGCGCGCGGAGCTGCCCGCGGCTCTCGTCCCGCTGATCGCCGTGGTCGAGACGCTGCCGACGCGCACGTCCGGCAAGGTCGACCGCGCCGCGCTGCCGTGGCCGCTGGCGTCGATGGACACCGCCGGAGTGGTCTTCTCCGGCCTCGAAGGCTGGCTCGCGGAGCAGTGGGCCG
This sequence comes from Lentzea kristufekii, assembly GCF_033949925.1. Classification (NCBI taxonomy): domain Bacteria; kingdom Bacillati; phylum Actinomycetota; class Actinomycetes; order Pseudonocardiales; family Pseudonocardiaceae; genus Lentzea; species Lentzea kristufekii. The sequence goes on along the minus strand of NZ_JAXAVV010000023.1, from coordinate 65,438 downwards.
CGGTGCTCGGCTCCGGGCCCGCTTCCGAGGGCGCGAACTTCTTCTCGTCCGGCGGTAGCTCGCTGGGCGCCGCACAGCTGGTCTCGATGGTCCGCACGCGGTACCCGAGCACGTCGGTGTCGGACATCTACCAGAACCCGACGCTGTACAAGCTGGCGCGCCGGCTGGAGTCGTACGGCGAGGCGGCCGAGGTGCACGAGGTCGCGCCGACGCCCCGCTGGACCGGCGTCGTCCAGACGCTGCTGATGATCCCGCTGCTCACGATCGCCGGTGCGCGCTGGGTCGTCGCGCTGACGGCCCTGTCGAACGTGCTGGGCTGGACGTCCGTGTCGTGGTGGTGGGTGGCCGCGGGGTTCGCGGTCTTCCTCAGCCCCGCCGGCCGCCTCGCGATCTCCGCCGGTGGCGCCCGGTTGCTGCTGCGCGGCGTGAAGCCCGGCGAGTACCCGCGCGGTGGCTCCGTCCACTTGCGACTGTGGACCGCCGAGATGCTGGCGCAGATGTCGCGCGCCACCGAGCTTTCCGGCTCGTGGGTGACGCACTACGCGCGGGCGTTGGGCGCCAAGATCGGCCCCGGTGTCGACCTGCACTCGCTGCCGCCGGTCACGGGCATGCTGAAGGTCGGGCGCGGCGCCGCCGTCGAGCCCGAGGTCGACCTGTCCGGCTGGTGGCTCGACGGCGACCGGCTGCGCATCGGCCGCATCCGGATCGGTGCGGGCGCGACCGTCGGTGCGCGCAGCACGCTGTTCCCCGGCGCCCGGATCGGCAAGAAGGCCGAGGTGGCGCCCGGTTCGGGTGTCGTCAGGTCCGTGCCGACCGGCCAGCGCTGGTCCGGTGTGCCCGCCACCCGCGAGGGCAAGGCGGCGCGGTCGTTCCCGTCGCGCCGTCCGGAGCGGTCGCGCTTCTGGAACCTCATGTACGGCGTCTCGTCCGGCCTGCTGGCCGCCCTGCCGCTGCTGGCGGCGGCTCCGGCCCTGCTCTACGTGCTGCGCCGGCCGGTCACCCTGACGTCGGCGCTGTGGGACGTTCCCGTCGCCTCGGCGATCTGGTTCGGCACCTACGCGCTGCTGATCCTGGTCTCGGTGCGGTTGCTGGGCATCGGCATGCGCGAGGGCCACTACCCCGTGCACAGCCGTGTCGCGTGGGCGGCGTGGACGACCGAGCGGTTGATGAACAACGCGCGCTCGGCCCTGTTCCCGCTGTACGCGTCGCTGTTCACGCCGGTGTGGCTGCGGCTGCTCGGCATGAAGGTCGGCCGCCACGTGGAGGCCTCGACCGTGGTCGCGCTGCCGAAGATGACGCGCGTGGGCGACGGCGCGTTCCTGGCCGACGACACGATGGTCGCGACGTACGAGCTCGGCGGTGGCTGGCTGCGCATCGCCACGGCGCGCGTGGGCAAACGGGCGTTCCTGGGCAACTCGGGCATGACCGCGCCGGGCCGCAACGTCCCGAAGGGCGGGCTCGTCGGCGTGCTGTCGGCGGCTCCGAAGCGGGCCAAGGCCGGCTCGTCGTACCTGGGCATGCCGCCGATGAAGCTGCCGCGCGCCGCCGAGGTGTCGGACCAGTCGCGCACGTTCGACCCGCCCAAGCACCTCATGTGGGCGCGGGCGCTGGTCGAGCTGTGCCGGTTCGTCCCGGTGATGCTGAACGTCGCGCTGGTCGTGCTGGTGCTGTTCGCGCTGAAGGAGTTCGGGCTCTGGTGGTCCGGCGTCGTGCTGCTGGGTGCCGGTGTGGCCGCGTGCCTGGTGGCGGTCGTCGCCAAGTGGACGCTCGTGGGCCGCTTCAAGGTGCGTGAGTACCCGCTGTGGTCGGCGTTCGTGTGGCGCAACGAGCTGGCGGACACGTTCGTCGAGGTGCTCGCGGTGCCGTGGCTCATCGGGTTCTCCGGTGGCACGCCGCTGATGAACCTGTGGCTGCGTTCGCTGGGCGCGTCGGTGGGCCGTGGCGCGTGGTGCGAGTCGTACTGGCTGCCCGAGGCCGACCTGGTCTCCCTGGGCGCAGGAGCGACGGTCAACCGGGGCTGTGTCGTGCAGACGCACCTGTTCCACGACCGGATCCTGCGGATGGACCGCGTCGAACTGGGCGCCGGTTCTACTTTGGGCCCGCACGGCATCGTGCTGCCCGGGGTGTCCGTGGGCGCCCACACCACGATCGGACCCGCCTCGCTCGTCATGCGCGGAGAGGATGTACCGTCGGGAACCCGTTGGCTGGGCAACCCGATCTCCGCGTGGACATGAGCTTCTCCGTACACCATTACGCACTAGAGCTTGATTACAAGCCGTACTCCGCGCGCCTGTCCGGGCGCGCGGTGTTGCAGGCTTCCTGCACCTCGCTGTCGTCCTTCTCGTTGTCCTTCGGTCCACTGCGGATCTCGAAGGTGCTGGTGAACGGCAAACCCGCGCGTTACGGGCACGCCGGCGGTGTTCTGAACATCCGTGCCGCCGTGCGAGGGGCCTTCTCGGTCGAGGTCCGCTACTCGGGCACGCCGCTGCCGGTCTCGACGCCCGAGTGGGGTGACCTCGGCTGGGACCAGCTCACCGACGGCTCGATCGTGGCGTCCCAGCCGATCGGGGCGCCGTCGTGGTTCCCGTGCCTGGACGAGCCGTCCTCGAAGGCCTCCTACCACCTGGAGGTGACGGCGCCGTCGCCGTACACGGTGGTGTGCAACGGGGTGCTGGTGGACGGCAAGGTGTCGGGCAGCACGACGCGGTGGACGTACTCGATGGCCGCGCCGATGGCGACCTACCTGGCGACCGTCCAGATCGGACAGTACGTCGAGGCCCTTCCGGACGTGTGGGCGCCCGCCCGGCTGCGTCGGCTGGTGGCGCACGACTTCGGCCGGCAGGACGCGATGATCGAGCTGTTCTCGTCGTTGTTCGGACCCTACCCGTTCGCGAGGTACTCGGTCGTCGTCACCGACGACGCGCTCGACGTACCCGTTGAGGCGCAAGGGTTGTCGACGTTCGGAGCCAACCACGTGGACGGCCGCCGGGGTTCGGAACGGCTGGTGGCGCACGAGCTGGCACACCAGTGGTTCGGCAACTCCGTCGGGATCGCCGCGTGGGAGCACATCTGGCTCAACGAAGGCTTCGCCTGCTACTCGGAGTGGATCTGGTCCGAGGCTTCCGGCGGCCGGTCCGCGGACGCTTGTGCTGCCGCCGCACGAGATCTGCTGCGGCGGCTGCCCCAGAACATCGTGATCGGACGGCCCGCGCGGGCCGACTGGTTCGACGACCGGGTCTACAAGCGCGGGGCGTTGACGTTGCACGCTCTGCGTCGCGAGATGGGCGACGACTCGTTCTTCGCGCTGCTGCGGGAGTGGTGCGCCCGCAACCGGCACGGCGTGGTGACGACCGAGGACTTCCTCTCGCTCGCCGGGCATCGGGAGTTGCTCACCCGCTGGCTCTTCAAGCCCGAACTGCCTCGCTAGACCACTTCCACACCAGCGGCGGGCGGCCTCCCTTGGGCAACGCGGCCGCGTGCTCGCTGGTGCGGCCGAGGCCCGGCACGCGGTCCATCGTGCGGCCCAGGTTGGCCGGGTAGGGCCGGTCGCCGGTCAGCGACTCGGTGACGTCGAGCGCCTGCGCCGTGGTGAACTCGGGCCCGAGCAGGCCGGCGGTGAACGGCACGTCCCGCCACAGCTTGTCCGCCAGCAACGGCCGGCAGTCGGCGACGATCCGGTCGTGGTCGAAGGCCAGCGCGGGCACGGCGTCGAGCCGGCTCCAGACGGCCAGGTCGCCGGTCGACCGGGTCACCGTGGCCCACAGCGCGATCGACAACGTCGGGCCGCGCGGGTCACGCGACGGCTCGTCGAACGTGGCGAGCTGGCCGGTCGCCGTCACGGACTTCTCGGCGAGCCCCAGCTTGCCGGTGACGGCCCTGGTGGTCGCGTCGCGCAGCCGTTCGCCCCTGCCCAGCAGGACGCCGGGCAGTGCCAGCTCGCCCGCGAACGGCTCCTGTGCGCGCGTTGCCACCCCCACGAGCACCGCGCGTGCGTCCGGATCAAACCGGAGCACGATCACGTCCACCGACACCAACGTCGACTCGATCATGTGGTGAATTCTCCCGCACCGCGTAGTCCGCCCTGGTCGGCCCCGTGCCGGTGACGAGGACGCCCACGCCGAGCAGGTCCTCCAGGTACGAAACGGGGTCGGGCAGGTCTTCCAGGACCTCGCCGGTGGCGACCTTCAGCCCGCCAGCGTCGAGGTGGGTCACAGCCAGTCCGTCGATGCCGCCACAGCAGTGCACGGCGTACCGCAGCAGGTTGGCGTCCAGGTGCCCGGCCCGCCACGCGCCCTGGAACTCCCCCGTGCCGTTGTGCGCCTCGGGGAACCGCTCCAGAACGGCCTGGTCCTCCGTCGGCAGCGGACCCGCGCCGTGCCGCGTCTGGTACGTCCTGGTCACGCCGAGCACGCGGGCGCGGCGCCCATTGAGCAGTGCTTTCGCGTTGCGCGGTGTGGTGGTGGACCAGGTCGTGTGCGGGTGGAACCCGTACGTCTCGTCGAGGAGAACGCCCTGTGCGCCCTCGAAGACGAGCCGTCCGGTGTCGGCGAGGCGCCCGGCCTCGTCGCCGGTCGTGATCCGGACGGCGTCCGCGAACGCGGCGTAGAGCCCGACCAGTTCGTCGACGTCCGGGCCATCACCGATCAGCGGCTCGTAGAACCTGGCCAGTGCGTCCAGCCTGCCCCGGAGCACTGCCGGGTTCAGGCAGTCGCCGACGGTCGGGGCGGGGCCCGGCTCGCCGAGCACCCGTTGCCCCTCGACCACGTCCCCCTCGCTCGCCCCGGCGAGCAGCCCGTACCAGGCGGTTTCGCCGATCCCCTTCCCGCACGACCCGTGCCGGTCGCCGCCCCTGGCCCTCTCCCTGGCCCAGTTGGCGGCGACGTGGAACGGTGTGGTGAGCAGCGCTTCGGCGTCGATCGACATCAGCGAGAGCGGGTTCGCGACGCCGAGCGCCTCCAGTTCGCGTGACTCGGTCGCCAGCGCGATCGGTTCGACGAGCACGTACCGCGACAGCCAGGTCGGCACGCCCGCGAGCGTGCCCGACCCGAACTGGCTGAAGGTGTGGTGCCTGCCGTCGGCGATCACGTTGTGCGCGGCCTGCGCTCCCCCGTTGAACCGCACGACGGTCGACACCGGTCCGTCGGCGCACAACGCGTCGACGACAGCCCCCTTGCCCTCGTCGCCGAACCCCAGCCCGACGACGACCACGTGGTCGTTCATCAGCTCAGCGCCACGTCGTCGGGACCGTCGATGCCGAGCGGCGCGGCGACGACCGGCCGTGCGGCGTTGCCGACGGCGACCAGGGCCTTGCCGACGGCCTTGCTCTCCGCGACCGACCCGATCTCCGCGAGGTCCACCAGGGCCTGGTCCAGGTCCACCACGCGCTCCTCCATGCCGATCGTCGCCGCGATGAGCTCGCACACCGCGCCGGGGTCGTCCAGCTTGAGGAAGTTCTGCCCGAGGATCGCCCGCCAGTGGTCACCGATGCTGTCGTCGTTGTAGTACGACGACTGGTTGGGCAGGATGAAGTACACGTTCCACTTGAGAGCGAGCTCGCGGTACACCGACACCGGGTCGATGTCCTGCTTCACGTCGTCACCGATGATCCGGCGGATGTGCTTGGCCTCCAGCCGCGGCTTGTTCAGCTCGTCGCCGATGATGAACAGGTACCCCTTGCGACCGCGCTTCTGCCACGCGTCGGTGACCACGTGCCGCGCGACGAAGTACGCGGCCAGCTCGTAGGACTCGCTCTTCTGTCCACCGCCGTTGCCTTCGAGGAAGATGTCCCGCAACTGCTCGTCCATGCGGTTGTCCGACTCGAACTGGCCGACCTGCAACGGCACGCGGTCGCTGTCGGCGTCCCCGATCCCGCCGAACATCAGCTGCGGGTCGGCGAGATATCCCTTGCGCTGCAACAGCCCGTGCAACTTGCCGAGCTTGCCCTGCATGATCCGCGGCACCGCCCCCATCGACCCGGTCACGTCGAACAGCACCGCGATCGGCGTCGAGTCGGCGTGGTCGGGCGAGTCGCGGCACTCGCGGTACGCGACGTTCAGCGGGTCGAGCGCCGGTGCCGCCTTCCAGCTCGACGAGGGCGCCGACTTGATCGAGGCGGTGTAGCCGAAGTCCGCGATCCCCTTGGCCGCACGGAAGGTCTTCGCCGCCGCGTACGCGTTGTCATCCCACTTGCCGTGTCCCATGGTCATTCTCCTTTTGGCAGAGCGAACGGGCGGAAAACCCTTGGTCCGTACAGTTCTTCGAGCAGGTCGTCGTACTCGCCCAGCAGATCGGCGGCGTCAGGCCGGCGCGACGGGCGTTCCTGCAGACATCCTCGGGCGAAGGCGATCTGCCGATGTTCGTCGCCTCGCAACAGATTGATCATCAGCGTGTGTGCCATGTGGACGTCCGTCGCGGCCGTGACCGGTTCTCCCGCCAGGACTTCTGGCGGATAGGCGATGGTCTTGCTGGTCGCGAGGAGCCTTTGCCCGGTCTCGACGGCGAACGACCAGCCGGCCAGCACGATCCCGTGCTGTTCCGGGTGCACCATGACGTTCTCGGCGGTCACGGCCCCGTGCACCAGACCGATCTGATGTGCGCCGGCCAGTGCCTTGAGCAGCCGGCGGTGCATCCATGCGTAGTCGCGCCCGTCCAGACCTTGCGGGAAAGCATTCTTGACGTCCGCGAGCGTCACGAAGCCGTCCAGCAGCGGGTCGAGCACCGTGAATGCCCGTGAGCCCTTGGCGACATCGCCCGAGGTGTCGAGCAGCCGCGGATAGAAGGGACGCAGCCAGGCGTTCCGGTCGGTGAAGCTCTCCAACGCCCGCAACGCGTGCCATTCGGCGTGCAGCAACGGGTTGAGTGCCGGGTTGCGCACGACCTTGACCACGTAGGGGCCGTCGGCCTCGTAGAGGTTGGCGATGCTGCCGACCGCGAACGGCTCACCGATGCGGTAGACGCCGGTCCTGGTCCTGAGTTCGACGCTCGTGCTGTGCGTCCACTCGTGGTGCAGCCGCGTCAGGTTCGCCGAGGCCGCGTGTGCCCGAGTGTTGCCTGGTCCGACCACGTCGGGGTGCAGCACCGAGGCCAGCGCGTGGTACCGGCGCCGCGCCTGCTTGCGCTTGCCGGGATCGGCGCTGCGAGGCCCGAACAGGGCCTCGGCCGACGCGGCGCGCTCGACCAGTTCCAGCGCCTCCGATGTGGTGAACATGGTTTGAGTCTTGCAGACTCAAACCATGGATTGCAAGAGGGTTATGGTCAATGTGACTCAAACTTGGAATGCAACGGGGCCGGTGAGGACCATCTGGTCCTCACCGGCCCCTGCGACAGGTCGCCGGCGATCGGCGGTCCTCAGCTACCTGGCTGAACGCCCTCTCGCGGCTCATCGCACTCGTGGAGGATGTACTGGTCGATGTCCAGGGACGACTTGGCCACGCCCAACCAAGCCATCAGGTCTGCCGACAAGAAGATCCCCTTCGCCTGGGTGTCATCCAGGTCTCGTATCTTCTGCACGATCTCCAGGGACACGACGGCATCGCTGGACTCCACCAGCAGACCGAGCTTGCGAGCGAATTCCAACCCCCATCCCAGGATCACCGGCTCCACGTGCTCGGGCCGCCCGCCGGCCTCGGTGGCTTCGGCCCGCCTGATCCAGGTGCTCTCGCGCCGCGGAGCGGCTCCCGGCCACTTGCGGCTGCCTGCCGCATGCGACTCATCAGACTCCACCCCGAGTTGCTCCGAGATCTGCTCGGGCAGCAGATCCGCGCTCTGCACGCGGAGATAGACGCGAAACGCGCTCACGGTACGTACCTCCACTCTGTCGGCACCAAAACCGTTCCATCTTTGCTGACGAGGACGATCCTGCCGTCGCCATCTCGCGTCGCGTCGAACCTCGCCACCTGCTTGCCGACGTACTCCTTCTTGAAACCGTGAGCGTCGTCTTCGATGCTCGCGAGAGCCTTCTCCAGCTCCTTCTCCTTGAGCTTTCGCAGCGAACCCCGGTCGATCTCGCTCGCGTCCGGAACCTCTCCAGGGATCCACTCACAGCGCGGAGCGTTGTGCACCAGGATCGGCGTACGACCGACCAGGACGAAGAACGTGTGAACGGCTGCGACAGACAGGTTGTACGTGCGCGACTGAGCCTCGTACGGACGACCAGCGCTGACGACGGCGCGGCCGATCCCAGGGGTGTCGAGTTCGTCTCCCGGCACCAGATCAGCGACGTGGACCCAGTCACCAGCGGTGACGCTGTAGAACCGGTGATGAGCGGTCGCCTGGATCCTCCCCGCTCCTTGTGCGGTCTGAACGGTCAGGTCGATGTAGCTCTTGTCGTCGTCCGAGACGTGGACGAACGTCACTTCGTTCTGTTCGGTGTTGTAGCTTTCCGGATCGCTGTTGGCGACCTTGTCGCCGACCGCGATCTCGTCGATCCGCTTCGTCGACCCGTCGGCCATCAAAACGAGGGTCTCGCCGGTGAAGCTGTTCGCACCGACGCAGCCCTCCGCCGTCCTGCTCTTGGTGGTGCTGGGTGAGCGTGGCCCCTTCGTGTCCATGGCCGCGTTGACCTGGGCCTCAGGCCCCTCATTCATCGCGATCAGCAACCCGACGGCCATGGAAGCGACCGCACAGGGCGCGAACCTGTTGCACACGAACTGGAAGGCGACTTCGAGGATCGCCTTGCCCACCGGGTTCGGCTCCAACAGCCCCATCGCGTCGGCCGCGCTGCAGAAGTCACCGTCCGCGGCACTCGCACGCTGACAGGTCCGCTTCGCCCAGGCCTCGACACCTTCCAGGTAGTCGTTGTTGCCGAAGGTGCCGTAGACGACCCGGCTGTTGAGCTCCTTCAATGTGGGCACGCGGCGGCCGCCGATCATCGGCTGCTTGGTCGTGTCCTCGTTGCGGCCCGTGCGGATCTGGTACGAGAGGTCGACTTCCTCCTGCGAGCGGCAGGAACCGGTCGGGTCGTACGAGCAGCCGACGCCGTGGTTGTCGCCGCTGCCCGCGTACTCGCAGCCGTCGCAGAAGAGACCGGTCGGGTCCGCAAACGTCGTGGGGTTGTTGTTCGCGTAGGTGTAGCCGGTCCAGGTCTGCGGGGCGGTGAGGTCGAGCAGCGGGTCGACCGAGATGAAGCGGCCTGTCGACGCGTCGTACTTGCGGGCGCCGATGTCGGTCAGGCCCGTCACGGACGACACCGGTTTGTCGAGGAAGCCTCGCCCGGAAGGCCAGGGACCGCCGGTGATCTCGCCCAGCACGTTGCCGTACGGGTCTGATGCGCGGCGGGTGACGTCGCGTGAGACCGAGTCGACGGTCAGCTGTCCGGTGTTGTGGAGGTCGGACACCTCGAACTTGAAGTTGCCGCCGGCGATGCGCATGCCGACCTTGGTGCCGTTGTGCGCGTAGTAGCGGGTACCGGTGACGATGCCGGACTCGTGGTTGCGGACGAGGTCCTGGCCCGGCGCGAACAGCGTCGTCTTGTCCGGGTCGCGGCGGATCAGCTGGTTGCCGTCGGCGTCGTAGATGTACGACGTGGTGCCTTCCGGCGCGGTGACGGACTTCAGCCTGCTCGAGTAGTCCCAGTCGAGGGTTTGGACGCCGGTGGGCAGGGTGCGCGTCTTGGTGTTGCCCGAGGCGTCGTAGGTGTACGAGGTGCCGTCGGAGGTGCTCGTCAGCGAGTGCGGACGGGCGGTGCCCGCGGCCGGGTAGGCGTAGGTGGTGGTCTTGTCCGGCTGACCCGCGGTCAGGCTGTGCGCGACCTGGGTCTTGCGCAGGCCGGTCGGCTCGAAGGTCCACGAGTGCCAGTACGGCGACAGGGTGCCGAGGGTCAGTTTGGACGGGGCGGTGGCGCAGGCGTCGGTCGACGTCCTCGCCTCGGTGAGGCGTTGCAGGGTGTCGTAGGCGAAGCACTGCGAGCGGACGCCGCGGTCACCCTGGTTGTTGATCTGCTTGAGCAGGTTGCCCGCGTGGTCGTAGCTGTAGGTGGTCTCGTCGATCAGGGGTGACGGCCCGCCGGAGAGCTTGGTGAGCGCTAGGCGGCGAGTGTGGGCTTCGTAGTCGAAGGACAGGTCGGTGGCCGCGTTGTTGGCGCCCAGCACGTACTTCAGCGGTTCACCGAACGGTGTGTAGGTGGACGCGGAGACGTACGCGTTGTAGCCCTCGGTCTTCTCCGGCAGTCCGTACTTGGTGTACGACGTGGCGATCGGGACTCCGGGAAGTCCGCCCTTCGCCGGCAGCGTCAGGGTTTTCGGCAGGCCGGTCGTCGTGTAGGCGGTCTTCGTCGTGTAGGTGCCGGCCAGGCCGTGTTCCGACGTCGGAACGCGCAGGATCAGGTCGGTCACGTTGCCTGCGCCGTCGTAGGCGCTGGGGCCGGAGTCGAAGTTGCCGTTCGCGGTGTACCGCGTGTTGTAGAAGGGAAGGCCGACGCCGTTGGTGGCACCGTCGTAGCGCCACTGCGCGAGCATCGCGCCGGTCTTCGAGTCGGCGCGCTCGACCGTCCTGCGGCCGAGTTCGTCGTACTCGTAGAACAACGTCTGTCCGGCGGCGTTGCGGGTCGACTCGATCTGGCCCAGCGCGTCGTAGGTGGTGCTCACCGTGCCCGCGTCGGGATCGGTCTGGCTGACGACGCGGCCACGCAGGTCGTGGTTGAACGACCACTCGTTGCCGGCCGTGTCCTTGATCTGGTCCAGCAGGCCGTTGGCGGTGTACCGGCGCGTGGTCGCCTGGAACGCGCCGCCGGAGACGACGGACCCGTTGAGCGCGGGCGCGGTCGTGTACTGGCGGGTCTCCACGACCCGGCCGCGGGCGTCGTTGACCTGTTCGTTGATCACACCGCCGGCCGGTGGGAACGTCGTGGTGCGGTCGCCCCCGTAGACGGTCCTGGTCTGCTCGATCGCCGTGAGTCCCTTGTAGGACGTGGCCTGCACGGCGCGACCGGAGCCGTCGAACTGAGTGACCGTGCGGTTGTCGACGGACGCTTCCGCGACGTCCACCAGCGTTGTGCCCGGGGCTCCCGCGACGAGGAAGTTGTTGTTGCTCGACACCGCCCAGCCGTGCGAGTCGTAGAACGTCTCGCTGATCACGCGGTTGGCCGACCCGTCGAGCGCTTCCGACTGCGTCTGACGCGATTGACCGAACGCGTCGAAGAGGCTGACCGCCGTCACGTAGTTCTTGCTGGTGCCGTTGTCGACGAGCGCCTTCGACGTCACCGCGAGCGGCCCGTCGGCGCGCAGCACGTACTCGTACTTCACCGACGGATCGCTGATGCTCCTGGCCTGTCCCGGTTTCCACAGCGCGGTCAGCCGGCCGAGCGCGTCGTAGGTCGCCTCCGTGACGCGGTTGCCCACGTCGGTGGTCTTGACGGTGGCGCTGCGCGACGGCTCGAACTCGACGGTGCTGGTCTGGTTCTTCGCGTTGACGGAGACGATCTTCGACAGTCGTCCGCCGTCAGCCGGGGTGTAGGTGGTGAGTGTGGTGCGGTTGGACGCGTCGACGGTCTTGTTGGGCCGGCCCGACGAGTCGTAGGAGATGGTGCCGCTCGGCTGGAAGGTGAGCGAGCCGTCAGGGGTGCGCACCGCCTCGGCGGTGCTGGTCGGATTGCCCACACCGGGAATCGCGCCGAGCGTGGCCGAACCGTCGAAGTAGGTGCGGACCAGCTTGGTGACCGGCGCCGGCGCGACGCCCTCTGCCGGACAGGCCTGCTGTGACTGGACGATCTCGTAGATCCGGTCGCGGATGCCGAGCGCGAGGTTCTCCGCGAACCTGCTCGTCGTGCAGAGGTCCGGGAGGCCGTCGGCGGAGTCGGTCTTCGCGACCACACGGCCGAGGGCGTCGTGGCGGTTGACCGTCGAGGCCTTCTTCTCCCCGCCCGCGGCGAGGTAGGTGACAGAAGCGGTGCCGGCGACCTCGACCACGTTGGCGGTCAACGGGTCCAGGCCCGGGCGAGCTCGGCTGGCCGTCGGCGCGCCGACCACCGTCTGGGTGGAGAAGCTCGACGACAGGCGCGTGCCGCCGTCTCCGTCGAAGACCTCTTCCTCGCGAACGGTGCCGGCGAAGAGGTTGTTGTCCAAAACGGACTGTCCACGCGAGTCGGTGATGGCGCCGCCCATGCCGCGGTAGAACGTCGACCGGGTCAGGGTCTCCTTCTCCGGGCCGTCGCCGTCACCCTTGAGGACCTCGGTCTTCTCATAGCCGCGGAACTGGCCGTAGGTGCGGTGTTCGGGCTTGACGAGCTCGTTGTCGTCGAAGTGCCACGCGGGCGTGCCCAGGTAGCGGTACGTCGTGATCTGTTGCGGGGACACCGGCCGCGGGTCGTCACCGACCTTGTTGCTGTCCTCGACGACGACCTTGCGCACGACGTATTTGTGGAACAGGTCGAGCACGGGGTCGCTGTTGAGCGGCATCGTCCAGTACACCGGGTAGCAGAGCCGGTCGTTCTGAGCGAAGTTCGTCGGGTGGCTCGACGCGGTGCAGTCCGGGTCGCTGTAGGTGACGTTGATCCGGCCACCGGTGTCGGTGTTGACCTTCGTGAGACGCCAGTGGAAGTAAGCACCGGTGGAGTTGTAGCCCTCGACGCGGTTCGCGAGCGCCTGGCTCTCGAACGTGATCGGCGGCATGGCGATCGACGTGCCGTCCGGGTGGTACCCGGTGCGCTTGATCGAGTCGAGCCGCAGTTCCTTGTCCGCCAGCTCGGGGTAGGTCTGCGCCAACTCGAACACGTCCACCGGCTTCGTCGAGCCGCCGACGGTGTACTGGGTGGTGATCTTGCTCAGCCGCTGGGTGGAGAAGAACGACGGGCCATGGTTCTCACACGTCACACCCGGCTTGCAGATCTGGTCCTGGGGCAGGTCCGGCCAGTACTTGGCCTTGGACTCGTCGAGCTGCGCGAGGTCGCAGTTGTAGCCGTCGGCCGGGACGCACCGGGCGGCCGGGGTGAACACGATCTGGTTCGGCGCGGGCGTGGTGTAGATGGAGCCGCCGACCTTGCGCAGGCCGTAGTCGATGCGGCTCAGTGTGCCGCCGCGGGTGTACTCAACGCCCGTGTTCTTGCCGTTGGCGCCGTAGAAGTTGGTTTCGGGCGTGTAGTAGTACGAGGTGACGTTGCCGTGCGGGTCCTCGACGAAATCGAGCATCCAGCGCCAGCCGCGCTTGCACCACGAGTCGGCGAAAGTGGCGCGGTAGCAGCTGTCTCCGGCCTTGGGGTAGTAGACCGGCACACCCCAGGCGGACTTGGTCTCCTCCTGGCCGTTGTAGCCATCACCCCTGTTGCGGCCGAAGTAGTAGCTCACACCGTCAGTCGTGGTGACCTTCCAGTGCTCGCCCTCGGCAAGGCCGTTGACGGCCCCCTGCACGAGTTCCACCTTGGCGCCGTGGTCACCCGAAGTGCGCCAGACACCGGTGTTGTCGTCGCGCACGAGCTGGTTGGACTGACCACCCAGGTTCATCGTGACGATCTGGCCCTGCCAGCAGTTGTCCGCGGTCTGCTGGGCCTGCGGGAGCGTCTTGTCCTCGCTGCACGGCTTGTAGGAACGCTCGATGAAACCCGGGGTGTAGTCCCAGCCTTGACCGATCCACGACGCCTGACCGTTCGTCGCGGACGTCCGTCCATCCACACTGGACGAGCTGTAGGCGAGCGAGAGCTTCGGGGCGACCTTGCCCGAGGCCGGGGCAGGGACGTCGACCGGGTAGGACCAGCTGAAGGAACCGGTGCCGGGGGAGACGGACCAGTTGCCGGACGGGCCGAGGGAGCTGGCCTTGAACGTGCCCTGCGGGCCGGACTGGTCCGCCACCGCGGCGAGCACCATCGGTTCGGCGGGGATGTCGGCGGAGACCGTGCGCTTGGCGCGGTCGTTGTGCGACGGGATTCGTTCCTGCACCCGGCACTCGGGGCGTTCCGGAGTGGTCAGCGCGCAGGCGGGCATCGTGGCCAGGCCCAGGCGTGAACCGAAGGAGCCGCCGATGGCCTTGGCGAACTCCCCGTAGGCGAGACCCACTGAGAGTGTGTCTCCGTCCTTCGCCTCGCCGGTCGGGCGGACTTCGAGGACCACACCGGAGACGCCGGCCTTGCGGCTCTGTTCCTGGTCGATCACCGCGGCCGCGACGACCTGCGGCTTTCCGGTCTTCTTCGCGACGGTGACCGGGGTCTTCGCGACCTGGCGGGGGCTGCTCGTGGCCAGCACGGTGCCGCGGGCGCCCGAAGGCCAGCGTGCGTCGCGCAGCTCGCCGTCCTCCGGCGCCGGCTGCTCTTCCCGCTGTGCCACAGGAAGATCGACGTGGTCGAGGACGCGCGTGGAAGCGGTGCCCGTCTCCTGCGTCGACGACCTGGTCATGGTGATGGCCACGGCGGTCGAGGACAGGACGGCGAGCACCGCGAGAAGTGCGATCCTGGTTCGTCTGCGTCTGCGTCTCAGGCCCGAACCGGCCGATTCAGCACGCGCGAAATCTCCGTCCAACACGTACACCCCCCAGCGCACTGGTACCCCGCACGGAGCACCGCGACGGGGACTGTAAGCCAGCGACCGGCGGTTCGGGAAGATGCATTTCAGATGTTGTTCGCCGCGTCACCCGAGTGGCCAACATCCCTCTGGCCTTTGAGGACTCGGCGGAGTTATCGTGCGCCGCGGCCGCATCTCGCGAGCCGGTCAGACCTGGGGGTTGTACAAGTGCGTCCAAGATCGATCTGTGCCAGACGGTCCAGAGCCAGGCTCGCCGTTGCCGTGCTCGCCGCGGCAGCGACGGTGTTGAGCCTCACCCAGCCCGCGACGGCGGCGCCCCGGCCCGAGCCCGCCGCTCCGCAGCCCGCCGCCGCACCGCAAAGCGAGACGAACGCGGCGACCGAGGCGACCGAGGCTCAGCGAACCGGTCAGCCGGTGGAGATCTCCGAGAAGACCACGGAGAACTCCGTCGTGCGCGCCAACCCGGACGGCACGATGACCCTCAGCGTCCACAACCAACCGGTGCGCGTGAAGCGCGACGGGAAGTGGACCGCCACGGACAACTCGTTGGTGCGGCACGCGGATGGCAAGATCGCACCCAAGGCGTCCACTTCGGACTTGACGTTCTCCGGCGGCGGCGACGGCCCGCTCGCAACGCTGAAGGACGGCGACAAGTCGGTCTCGCTCAACTGGGACAAGCGCTTGCCCACACCCGTCATCGACGGGGACTCCGCCACGTACCCCGGCGTCCTTCCCGGCGTCGACCTCAAGGTCAAGGCGAACAACCTCGGCTACTCGCACGTCCTCGTCGTGCACAACGCCGAGGCCGCGGCCAACCCCGAACTGACCCGCATCAAGTACCGCCTCTCCGGCGACGGCGTCCAGCTGTCCGAATCGGACGATCTGCTGAAGGCCAGCGACAGCAAGGGGAACGTCGCGTTCGGCGGTTCGTCGCCGATCATGTGGGACTCCTCCAAGGCCGGCAAGCCGGGCTCGGTGCAGGGCATCGACCCCTCCAACGGCAAGATCTCCAAGCTGGACGTGACCGCCAAGCCTGCCGGCGACGGCGCGACGGAGGTGGAGATCAAGCCCGCCCCCGGTGCACTGACCGGGCCGGACGTGCGGTACCCCGTCTACATCGACCCCCCGCTCTCGAAGAACCGGACGAACTGGATCACGGTCACGAGCGCGGGCTGGCAGACCTGGAACACCGGTGACTGGGCCAAGGTCGGCTACTGCGACAGGTACCGCGACAGCAGCTGCGGTGGCAGCAGCTTCAAGGCCCGGTCCTACTTCGACTTCCCCGTGAGCGAGCTCAACCACCGCTTCGGCTACGAGGCCACGATCTTCGACGCCGGCTTCTGGGTCACCCAGGCGCACACCGCGATGGGCTGCACCTCGGAACCGACCGTCGCGATGATCGGTTCCGGCATCAACTCCGGCACGAGGTGGCCGGGGCCTGCCAGCACGACCGACATCGACACGAAGTGGTCCAACGTCGGCGACCAGTGCGGCGGCGCGCGTGAGGTGGAGTTCGAGGTCGAGGGCGTCGCCAGGGACGCGGCCAGGTGGGACTACCAGTGGCTCAACCTCGGTCTGCGCGCTCCCGGCAACGAGGACACGATGGACCACTGGAAGCGGTTCGGCAACAACCCCCGCCTCGACATCAAGTTCTCGTTCCGGCCGCAGAACCCGAAGCCGTACTCGGTCAGCAACGCCGTGATCTGCAACGGTTCGATCCGCACGCCGGACTCGAAGCCCACCGTCTCGTCGACGATGGAGGACAGCAACAACCCGGCGCTCAACCTCCACCTCTTCCACGAGATCATCAACGCGGACGGGACCACCGTCGCCAAGACCGGTGTGCCACCGGAGATCTCGTCCGGTTCGGTCGGCAGCTTCACGAGCGACAACACGCTCATCGACGGCCTGTACAAGTACAAGTCGTACGGCCGGAACATCTACCCGGGCAACGCCGGGTACTACCTCTGGTCGGACGAGTCGCCGCACACCCACTTCTACGTGCGCGGCACACCCATCACCCAGGTTCCGACGATCAAGAGCGACGACTACGTCGGCGGCTACTGGTCGCGACCGCAGAACCAGCCGGGCAAGTTCACCTTCAACTCCAACGGCGGCAAGTACATCTCCGGCTTCACCTACACCTTCGCCGGTGCCGGCACCGAGGTCGCGCCGTCCACAACGGACTGCGACTACAACAGGACGTTCGCCAACGGCGGCTGGGTGGGCACGACCAACGGTTCCGCGACCATCACCGTGCCGTCCGGCCTCTCGCCGGGCCGGCACACCCTGCACGTGCGCAGCTTCGACGAAGCCCACAAGCTGTCACCGGAATCGCAGGCGTTCGAGTTCTACGTGTCACCTTCGTTCGTCACGCCGGCGCCGACGGCGAAGTACGAGTTCGAGAACACCCCTGACGTGTACTCGCCGGAGTCGCAGGGGATGGAGTTCAGCTTCGTCCCGGACGCCGCGGCTTCCGGCGGCAAGTACCTGTCGATGCAGTCGACCACCGACGGCGCGTGGGTGACCTTCGAGTTCCGAGTACCCGCCAACGGTGACTACGACATCATCGCCGGGCTGATGAACAGCACGACCGCGTGGCCGGATCAGCTCACCTTCGCCCTCGACGGCGCCCTGGTGAGCAAGCCGTTCGTCTCGAACTCCACGACGTCCAGATATGACAAGCAGAAACTCGCGGGCGTTCAGCTGACCGAAGGATGGCACCGGCTCAAGGTGACCATGAACAAGAAACCCGGCTCGACCGCGACCACCTTCAAGACCGGGTTCGACTTCCTCGAACTCTCGCCCACCGTCAAGCTCGACGCCGAGGTCATGCCGGTCGTCGCCACCGACAAGCCGCTGGACCACATGCCCGACTGCTGCGGTCCCGCCTGGAACAGCAACGCGCAGCGCCGCTTCGACAACGACGAGCTCGGTAAGTCGTTCACCCTGGAGTTCAGCACCCCGATCGAGGCCGACTACTCCGTCGGGCTCGGCATGACCGCGGCGTTCCACTACGGCAACTTCAGCGTGAAGATCGACGACAGGCCGATCGGCAGGACCGACACGACACCCGTCAACGGCTACGACCCCGCGGCCGTCGCGAAGTTCGTGCCGCTCAACGGTGTGCACCTCACCGCGGGCAAGCACAGGATCACGTTCACGGCGGTCGGGACCGATCCGGCCTCGACCCACGCCCGCTACCGGATCGGCCTCGACTACCTGACGTTCCTGCCCATCAACAACGTCACGACGGCCAGCTTCACCGACGCCATGAACAACAGGGGCATCGGCAACGACGCCGGTCCGACCGCGGCGCTGGACTACGTCAACTCCGGTCTGTCCACCGAGGCCATGACCGCTGCCGGGCTCGCCCCAGGATCGGTCCTGTCCGTCAACGGCGCCACGTTCACGATGCCCGCGCGCAACCCGGCGACCGGCAACGACAACGTCGTGGCGATCGGCCAGACCATCCCCTTCCCCGCCGCCCAGCAGGTGAAGGCGAACTCGGTGGGGTTGCTGGTGCTCAGCACGGCCGGTGAGACCGCGGCGCGCAACGCCACGATCACCTACACCGACGGCACTACCTCGGACCCGACGATGCCGAAGGTCGGCGACTGGACCGCTGCGCCCCTGCAGACGGACGAGATCGTGCTGCCGTACTGGAAGGTCCTCAGCACCGTCGACCGCACCCGCCGGCCCGTGATCCGGCCGGTGTTCCTGCCCACCGACCCGAACAAGACGCTGAAGTCGATCACCCTGCCGAACTCCGGCGCGGCACTGGCACCCGGCGTCATCTCGACCGCGCTGCACGTCCTGGCGATGGCGCCCAGGCCGGTGGACGCCGGCTGGGTCGGCACCTGGGCGGCCCCTGCCGACGGGGCGGTGGTGCCACCGGACGGTCACTGGTTCACCGACCGGACACTGCGGACGGTGCTGAAGCCGACCGTGCGTGGCGCGCAGGTGCGGGTCAAGTTCTCCAACGTGGGCAACGACTCCCCGCTCCAGATCGGCGCGGCCTCGGTGGCCGCGCAGTCGGGCACGGAGGCGGCGACCACCGCGGCGCCCACCGCGTTGAAGTTCTCCGGCAACGCCTCGGTCACCCTGAACGCGGGCGCGGAGATCTACAGCGACCCGATCGCGATGCCCGGCGGCAACGGCAACCTCGTCGTCAGCACCTACATCCCCACCGGCACCACGCTCGCGGCGGTGCACGGAGGTGCCTCCGCGCCGACCTTCCTGGCCTGGAACAACAACGTCGCCGACACGACCGGCACGCCGTTCACGACGACGCTGACCGGGAGCTACTTCGTCTCCGCGGTGGACGTGTCCACCGCGGACGCCGGCGCCGGCACCGTGGTGGTGCTGGGTGACTCGCTGTCGGCGACCGCACCTCCCGGCACGGCCCAGCGCGACACCTGGGTCGACCACCTCCCCGGCAAGCTGGGCTCGGTCGGGCAGGTGCTGCCCGGCGGCCTGGTCAACGCCAGCCGCGCGGGTGTGCCGGACGTCGGCAGGTGGAAGCTGAACGACGGCAGCGGCACCGTGGCACGCGACTCCGCCGGGACCGCTCCCGCCACGGCTACCGGCAACGTCACGTTCTCACCGGACCACAACGGCAGCGTGCTGCTCAGCGGCAGTGGCGCGGCGCTGGCCACCAGCGGCAAGGTCGTCGACACCACGAGGAACTTCAGCGTGTCCGCCTGGGTCAAGACCCGGTCGCTGACCACCGCGCAGACCGCGGTGAGCCAGGAAGGCGCCAACGCCGACGGGTTCGCCCTGCACTACTCGCCGACGACGCGACGCTGGATCTTCACGTTGCGCGGCTCGGACAGCACGACGAGCCCGTGGGTGCGGGACATGCCCTCGTGGGACGAGGCGACAACGGACTGGACGCACCTCACGGGCACCTTCGACGCCGAGACGCGCACGGCCAAGCTGTACGTCAACGGCAAGCTGCAGGGCGCGATCTACGACGTGATCCCCTTCGCCGCCAACGGGAAGTTCGTGATCGGCCGCTCGCTGTCCGGCGCGTCCAACCACGTGAACTGGTTCAACGGCAACGTTTCCGACGTGCGGGCGCACCAGCGGGTGCTGACGGTCAACGACGCTCTCCTGAGCTACCAGCAGCCCGACTTCGCGCCGTTCCCCAACACCGGTGTGCTGCTCGGACCCGACTACAAGACCGAGATCGAGCGGTCCGTGCTCAGCTCGGCCAACGCCCGAACGGCACTGGTCGCACTGGGCAGCGCGGAACTCCTCCGCGGCGTGCCCGCCGACCAGGTCCGGGCCTCGCTCACGGACCTGATCAACAGCCGCACCGGCCTGAAGAAGCAACTCAGGCAGGACGGCACGGCGCTGCACGTGGTGCTCACGACGATCCCGCCGCTCGGCCTCGCGGCCGGCGACCCACGAGAAGTGCAGCGGCAACAGCTCAACGCGGACATGCTGACGAACTACCGGAACTACGACGCGGACCACATCGTCGACTTCGACGCGGCGGTGCGCGACTCCGGGGACGCGAGCAAGGTGGCGGCGCAGTACCTCACGAACGGGATGCCCAACGACGCCTACCACGGACGACTGGCCGAGTACCTGGCTGAGGCGGTGAACGACTTCCCTCCGAGGGCAGAACTCTGACCTGGTAAGAGGAACGGGCGGGCAGCTGCGGCTGTCCGCCCGTTTTCGTGAGATGGTTCATGGTGTTCCCCTCCCCAGACGCCGGGTATCCGCTCTTGATACGGGAGGAGGCACAGTGCTTTTCGTCGTCATGGGCTGCTCGGTGGCCTTCGCACTGCTCGCGGTGGAGGTGATCCACCGGCTGGTCCGCCGCTTCACCCTCAGCGGCAGGATGTACCGGCCCGGCCAGGTGTTCGGCGCGCTGCTGGCAGCTCAGATAAGCCTGAGCGCGTACCCGATCGACGCCCCGGTCACGTTGCACGTGCTGGGAATCGTGTTGATCCTGGCGGGAGCGTGGCTGCTGGCCGCGCTGACCAGCACCCTTGTGGACGTTTCGCTGTCGCGGATTCGCACTGATGTCACGGACAACCGGCATGCGCGGCGGGTGCACACGCAGGTCACGCTGGTGCGGCGGCTGGTGCTGGTGGTCATCGGTGTGCTGGCGGTCGGCGCGATCCTGATGACGTTCCCCGGCGCGCGGGCGGTCGGGTCCACCGTGCTGGCCTCTGCCGCGGTCATCGGTGCGGTGGCGGCGTTCTCCGCGCAGTCGTTGCTGGGCAACCTGATCTCGGGGCTGCAGATCGCGTTCAGCGACGCGGTGCGGCTCGACGACGTCGTGGTGGTCGAGGGCGAGTGGGGGCGGGTCGAGGACGTCACGCTGACGTACGTGGTGCTGCACCTGTGGGACGACCGGCGGATGGTGCTGCCGACCTCGTACTTCCTCAAGACGCCGTTCGAGAACTGGACGCGCACGCAGTCGGCGTTGCTCGGGACCGTGGAGCTCGATCTCGACTGGACGGTGCCGGTCGAGGCGATGCGGCAGGAGATGCGGTCCATGCTGGAGGGTAGCGACCTGTGGGACGGGCGGGTGTCGGTTCTGCAGGTCACGCAGGCCACGCAGGGGTTCGTGCGGTTGCGTGCGCTCGTGAGTGCCGCTGATGCCGGAAAGCTCTGGGACCTGCGATGCCTGACGCGCGAGCACCTGGTGGACTGGGTGCAGCGCTACCACGGCGGCGCGTTGCCGCAGGTCAGGACGAAGGCCGTGACCGGGGTCAAGAAGGCTCAGCCCACCGGCGACCAGCACACGGACGCTCGGGTGTTCGGTGAGAGCCTCGACGGGGCGCTGCGCGAGCAAGCGTTTGCGGGACCTAAGGGGTAGAGCGGTCCACGATGTTCGCGATCAGGCGCCGGCAGCGGGCGATCTCGGCTGCTTGGGCGTCCAGGCGGGCCACCTCGGCGCGCAGGGTCGCCATCAGGTCCACGCACGGGTCCAGACGCGGTGAGGCGTCCACGACGCACGGGAGCAGCAATGCGATGGTCGCGACGGGCAGGCCCACGTTGAGCAGCGCTTTGATGCGGCGCACGGTCTCGACGTCGGCCGGGGAGTACACGCGGTAGCCGTTCGGCGAGCGCTCCGCGGTGAGCAGACCGCACTTCTCGTAGTGGCGGACCGAGCGGGCGGAGACGCCGCACTCGGCGGCCAGTTCACCGATCAACACGCCTTGACCTTGACACTGATGTCAAGGCCTACGGTCGGCCGCATGAACGTGATCTTGCACGGTGCCCAGGCCAGAGCGGCCGACTGGGACCAGGTCAAAGCCCTGCTGGAGCCCGCGGAGGTACCCGAGCGGCGCGGGCGGGGCGGCGTGCCGCTGCCCGCCGGCTACGGCCTGCGCACCGAGATCGACGACCTGCACGCGGTGCTCGACCGGCACGAACGGCCGACGCTGATCGGGCACAGCTACGGCGGGCTCATCGCGTTGCTGACAGCCCAGGAACGGGACGACCTCGAAGCACTCGTGCTGTACGAGCCGGCGATCGGTCTCGACGAGACGGTGGTGAAGAGGTTCGAAGAGGCGGTGCACAGGGGCGACCGGGACCTGGCGCTGGAGATCATGGTGAGCGAGCTCGCGGGCGAGCCCGTCTTCCGCGACACGGATCCGGAGCGGTGGCTGCAGGCGCAGGACCTGCTCGACACGACGGTGCACGAGCTGAAGGCGGTCATGGGCTACCGCTACGAGCCGCCGAAGTTGTCGATCCCCGTCACCGTGGTCGTCGGCGAGCACACCGACCGTCTCTTCGGACCGGCCGCACGGGACGTCGTGCGCGACACGGGCGGCAAGCTGGTCACCGTCGAAGGCGCAGGTCACATCGCTCACGTGACGCATCCCGAAGTCCTGGCCGAGATCTTTGCAACCGCCCGCTGAGGCCGTTCCGTCCTAGACGCATGAGAAGACCGCTCGCCGTCGCGTTCTGCGCGCTGGCTCTCGGCAGTTGTGGTACGAACGGGTCTCCAGCCGTGCCCATGGCGGAGGTGCCGACCGTGTCCTCAGCAAAACCGGACAAGCTCCGGGTCGAGCAGGCGAAACGCGACGGCCACCTCACAGTGCCACTGATGATCTCCGTGCAGCCGGGACGCGACGAGGAGGTCGAGCAGGCACTGGAGAGGCTGGGCGCGACCGTCGAGTCGCGGGATCCCAGAATCGGCTACCTGCGCGCCGAGATGCCGGTCGACAAGGTGGAAGACGCGCATCTGATCAAAGGCGTGTCCAAGGTGGACTTGGACGAGCCGCTCGGCAACAAGCTGCCCGAACCGTAGAAAGCCCCAGAATCTCGTGGATTCTGGGGCTTTCTGCGTACTACCGAGCTGCTAGCTGACCGACTGGATGATCACGGCACCGCCACCGACGACGGTGTTGTCCGCCGTGCGCACCTCGAGCTCACCGCGCAGCACGCGGCCGGCTGCGGGCTGGCCCAGCGGCGTGATGACGCCCGTGGCGTTCCACGACGCACCGGCGGCGCGGTCGGCGTTGCTGTCCGTGACGGACAGCGTACCGAGACCGGCCGAGGTGAAGACGTCGAAGTAGTCGAACGCCGTGGTGCCCGCGGGCACCGCGTAGCCGTCCACCAGGGCGACCCAGTTGCCGGCGGCCGGGTTGTTGATCGTCACCGACTCCTCGGAGTCCGCGTCCGCCGCCTGACCGGCGAGGACGCAGCTGCCCGACGTGCAGTTGTAGACGGACAGGTCGAGGTCAGCGCCCTGGTCGGCGGGGTTGCCGATCGTGACGGTGAGCTTCGACGCGCCGGCCGAAACCACGATCGGGTACTGCTGGGACTCCAGGTTCGCGATCGTCGGACGTACCATCTTGGCACTGCCGACGGCGCCCGCCGCGAGCCGGCCGCTGAAGGCGGCCTGCGTGTTCGTGACGGTGTAGGAGCGCTCGATCGGGGTGCCCAGCGTGCCGGACGCGATGACGTCCGGGTTCGGGCTGATCGTCGTGCCGAGCACGGACGCGGTCACCGAGTACGGCGCCTCAGCGGCGTCGGAGGTGCGGCGCGCCTCGACCACGATCTCCCAGACGCCCGGCATCGGGTTGGCCACCGTGCGGCTGGTGGGGCTACCACCGGCACATCCGGCGCCCGCGTCCGGGTTGTAGCAGTTGAGCGAGCTGGTCGAGTCGGCCGCCGTGCCCTGCGGGGTGTAGCGCAGGAAACGCACCTGCCCCTTGCCCGCCTCGGCGCCACCGGCGTTCATGTCGACCTTCAGCGCGGTCGTGCCCTTGGGCACGTCCACGAAGAGGCTGGTCGACTGGTTGCGGGCGATCGTGCCGGACTTCGTGACCGAGAACTTGTTGGCGGCGCTGAACTTCTCGACCGCGAACACGGTGTTCAGAGTCTGCACGTCGACGCCGGGGGTCTCCGGGTTGTCGAGCTGCAGGACGGCGCTGTGCACGCCCGCGGTCTTGGCCTTGACCTTGACGGCGAACTGGACCGGCTTGTTCAGCGGCAGGTCGACCTTCTTCGGCGCCGTGAACGTGCCGTCGTTGCCCTTCCAGGAAACGTTGTACGTCTCGTCGTCGTGGCCCGTGGTGCGGGTCAGCGTGTAGGTGCGGGTGTACTCCTGGCCCGCGGTCACGCCTTCACGGTCGTGGATGCCGACACCGACGTTCGGGGTGGCCAGCAGTCCACTGAGGACGGTGTTGACCGCGACGGACGTGGTGACCTGGTCCGGCACGGAGTGCTTGTCCAGCAGCGTCCACGCGGCGTTGGTGTTGAAGAGACCCGCGCCCTGCTCGTAGGCACCGAGGGTGCTCACGAAGTTCGCGCTGCGCTGGATCGCGTAGCGCAGCTCGGCGCTGGTGGGCCGCTGGCCGTCGTGCGTGGCCTTGAACGCGCTCACGAGCAGCGCGGCGGCACCGGTCGCCTGCGGGGCGGCCATCGAGGTGCCGTTGAACATGGCGTAACCGGCGGGGAGGGCGTAGGTGCCCGCGACCGGGCCGCCTGCCTGCCAGCGCGGCGTGGTGGAGATCGCCGAACCCGGCGCGACGATGTTCGGCTTGAAGCCGCCGTCCTCACGCGGGCCGCGCGACGAGAAGCCGTGCAGGTTCTGCTTCTGCGCGGTCGTCGAGCCGTAGTTGGAGAGCCAGGTCTCCTTGGTGATGGACGAACCGACGCTCACCGCGTTCGTCGCCACCGACGGGTCGCCGACGGTGTTCGCGCCCGCACCGGAGTTTCCGGCCGAGATGAAGAGCTGGACGTTGTACTCGTCGATCGTGCGGTTGTAGAGCTCCGCACGGGCGTTGTTGCCGTCGTTGAGCGCGGGGAGGCCACCGATGGAGATGTTCACGACGTCGGCGCCGTTGCGCGCGGCGTAGAGGACACCGTCGATCAGGCCGGAGCTGGTGCAGGCCGGCGTGGAGAGGCAGGCCTTGATGGACATCAGCTTCGCACCCGGCGCGGCACCGGCCATCTTGCCGTCGAACAGCTTGTGCGCCGCGGTGATGCCGGCGACGTGGGTGCCGTGCGCACCGGCGGAGAGGCCGAGGTTGACGTACGGGGTGCTGTTGTTGTCGTAGACCGACTTGTCGGTCTGCACGACGAACGCCATGCGGTCGATGACCGGGGTCGCGGGGTTGTCGGTGCCGAAGTAGCCGACGTCCTGCTTGACCTTGTAGTCGATCATCCGCTTGTTGTTGGTGAAGTTGCCGTCACCGTCGGTGTCGACGAAGACTTCCTTCGTCGTGATGTCCTGGATGACACCCCACGAGTCGAGGCGGTCACCGTCGCGGTTGATGTCGCCGCCGACCTCGCTACCGGGGCCGCCGAGATCGCCGGCGATCTCACTGAAGAGACCGAACGAGTAGGGGCCACCGGTCCCGGGCGCGGTCCACTCGCGGCCGGCCTCGGTGAACTTGCCGGCCTTGCCGGTCTTGGTCATGGTGACCCAGGTGCCGTCACCAGACGCCGGGTTGTTGGCCGTGAACCAGTCGACGATCTTGCGCTCGCCGGTGCTGGTGGTCGACAACGCGGGGTGGTCGAGGTCGACGCCGGAGTCGATCACGGCGATCGTGGTGCCGCGGCCGTCCCACTTCGGGTTCGCGAGAGCGAACTGCGCCGCCTGCGTGTCCTTCGTCGGCATGTACGGGTTGACGCGCGGCGTCTTCGAGTCCGGCGCCTTCTGTGGAGCGGGCTGCTCCATGCCTTCGGGACGCGGGTCGTCGAGGGCGACGAGGCCGTCGACGTCCACGGTGCTGACCGAGGCCAGCTTGGCGGCCTTGGCCGCGTTCTCCCGCGGGATGGTCACCTTGACGTAGTCGACGTCCTTCTCGGTCTTCTGGACCGTGGCGCCGAGCGCCTTGAGGTCGTTGACCGCGGCGTCGGTCTTGCCGTCCTCGGCGGCGACCAGCAGGTCGACGGTCGGCTTGCCTTCGCGAGCCGCCTGGTCGACGAGCGCCCGGTCCTGCTTGTCCAGCTGCTTGTCAGCGGCCGGCTGCTGCTGCGGTGCGTTCTGCGCGATGGCAGGGGTGGCGGCGAAGCCGAACCCGGTAGTGCCCAACACCGCGGTCAGCAAGACCGTTCCGGTGCGGCGTCTCCAGTTCTTCACGGCGCATGTGCCCTTCGTGGGGTAAAGAGTGCTCCGAAGCACATCTCTTCGCCTCGCGAGGGGCAATCGTCGGACCGGACTAATTCGCAGATCCACATTGGACTGTTCAGCGGCTTGAAAGGGCGCGCTTTTAGTGCTGCGCGTTTATCTCTTGCCGTGGAACGAGCAACCGTCCTCCAGTCAAGAGCTGATGGAGGGGAATGTCAAGGTGGTGTCAACGGTGAACGGTGTTGGCGTGTAACGAGATCCCGGTATCAGGCGATGGACTGATCGCTATTTCCGCCCATTAGCTCACGTAATCTCGCCCGCAGGCGGCCGACGATCCCCTGCGGGGTGGCGAGCACTTTAGGCTGCGCTCCGCACGCCGGACAGTGGGCGCGATGTGCGTCGAGTGCGCGCTGGAGTTCCGTCACGTGCTTCGCGGTCCGTTCGGGCACCGAGTCCTTCTTGACCGAGAGCAGGCTCAGCTCGGTCAGCGCGTGCCGGCCCCGGCGGAGTCGTGCCGTGGGCGCGATGGTGTGGAAGAAGATCAGGTTCCTCTTGCGCGCGGGTTCGATCACCTCGACGTCACACCACTCGACGGTGACCTGCCGGTCGAGCCCGTTCGACGTGATGCCCTCGCTCGTGACCTTGGTGCCCATCTTGAAGGTCCGCCACGCCACCGTGCCGCCCATCAGGAACCACAGGCCGCCGAAGACGTAGCCGTACCAGGGGCCGCCCGCGGCCGCGAGCGGACCGATCGCGGCCACGGCAGCGCCGAGGCCGAACAGGACCCATCTCCACCTGGTGTGCATGTCTCCATCCTGTTTACCCGATCGCTGGGCCTAGCATTGTTCGGTGCGAAACCAGGACGGCGGGATGCCGGTGCGGGCGGAATACCGCGGTCTGCCCGTCCTGCCTGCCGACCAGGTGGTCACCGGACTGATCCCGCACGAGCCACCCAACTTCCAAACGCCGGCGGCGCTTCAGTTGTTGAGCGAGCCCGTGTGCGTTGTCACGGGGCGGCGCGGGGTGGGCAAGACGCAGCTGGCCGCGGCTTACGCCCGGCAGCGGGTGTCGGACGGGTGGCTGGTGGCCTGGATCGGGGCGGAGACCCCCGACCAGATCAGGGCCGGGTTGGTGGAGCTGGCCGACCGGCTGGGGTTGTACCGCCCTGAGGACAGTGCCGAGGTCACGGCTGCGCGGGTGCGCAACCACCTGCAGACGCGGCCTGAGCAGGCGCTACTCGTGTTCGACAACGTGGTGTCACTGGACGGGATCCGGCCGCACCTGCCGTCCGTCGGCCGCTGCCAGGTGGTGATCACCAGCACCAGGCGCGGATCGCAGATCGGGCACGAGGTGCTGGTGGACGTCTTCGCGCCGGAGGACGCGGAACGGTTTCTGTGCGAGACCACCGGACTCGACGATCACGCCGGTGCTGCCGAATTGGCGACCGAGGTCGGGCACCTGCCACTGGCGCTCGCCCAGGCCGCGTCACGAATCAGGGCCGCCCGCTGGGATTTCGCGAAGTACCTGGAGAAATTCCGGGCGTATCCAGCGGAGAAACACCTCAGCCGGCGTGACGGCGACCCGTATCCCGTCGGTGCCGCCACGGCGATCCTGCTGGCGCTGGAGCCCTTCCAGGACAGCGAGCTCGTGCGGGTGTTGTCGGTGCTGTCACCGGATGGCGTGTCGCGGCAGGTGTTGGGCGACTCCGCCGACGACGAGCTGGTGCAGCTGCACGAGGCGTCGCTGGTGGAGTTTGCCGGAGACTCGTCCGTGCTCATGCACCGGCTGGTGCAGCGTGTGATCCGCGATTTGGGCAGCGGGGTGGAGATCGCCACAACACTGCTTTTCGACCAGATCAAACTCGTGGGCGATGCCTGGCAGCATCGTCAGTTCGGTAACGAACTCATCCGGCAGGTCGAGGCGCTGTGGAAGAACACCGACCCGACCACGTCCACGAAGGTGTCCAAGGCGGTGCTCACCATGCGTTGGTGGGCAACGACCTTCCTGAGCACGATCGAGGACTTCGCCCGTTCAGATGCGCTCACGGCTGAGGTGTACGCCGACTGCGTCGCCCGGCTCGGTGACGACCAGGAGTTCCTCCTGCGGTCTCGCCACATGGCATCGGTCAACACTTGGGTCGCGCCGGACCAACTCCTGTCCCAGCTGCGGATCGACCTCGTGACCCGTCGCGGGAACTCGGTGCGGAGCACCCGAGCACGCTCGCCACGGCGAGGGCCCTCGGCCTGTGCTGCATCAAACTCGGCCAGGCGGACGAGGCAGTCGCCGTGCTCGAACAAGCCCTGGAAGCGTGGCATGGCCAGCCGCTCGACACTGATGCCCTCGCCGCGACAGTGGATGACCTCGGCGCCGCGTACCTGCTCGCCGGGCGTCCGCAAGACGCGGCTGTACTGCTTGAACAGTGTCTCGCGGTGAGGCCGTCGCTCGGCACCCTGTCGCTACTAGGTGACGCGTACCTGGGACTGGACCGTGTCGACGAAGCGCGGAGGGCGTTCGAACGGGTGTTGGACGGGCATCGAAGCACGTCCGGTCCCGACCATCCGCTCACTCTGTTCGCCAGCACCAAGCTCGGATTCGCCCTCCGCCGCAGCGGAGAGCATGAGCAGGCAAAAAATCTTCTGCTGGGTGTGCAGGCCATCGCGACCGAAGTCCTCGAGGCGGATCACCCCATCATGGACATGCTCCGGATCATTCAGCAGGACTGAGGACCGATCAGGCGCTACCTTGCGCCCATGGACCTGAAGCCGGTCGCCGACGAGCTCTACGGCCTGCCTCCGAAGGACTTCACCGCGGCCCGCAACGCCGCGGCCAAGCAGGCCGACGACAAGGACCTGGCGAAGGCCATCGCAGAGCTCCGCAAGCCCACCGTGGGCGCCTGGGCGGTCAACAAGCTCGTCAGGGACGCCCCTGAGGGCCTGGAGGAGGCGCTGGGCCTCTCCACGGCGCAGCTGACCATGCGCGAGCTGGGCCGCAAGCGCAAAGAGCTCATGGAGACGCTGGTCTACCGCACGCTGGAGCTGACCGGGCCGCTCGCGGACGACGCCGTCACGCAGGTGCGCAACACGCTGACGGCCGCGATGGCCGACCCCGAGTCCGCCGAGCAGGTGCGCGCCGGGCACCTGACCAAGGCGCTGGAGTACTCGGGGTTCGGGTTCGCGCTCCCCACGCCGGAGCCGGCTCAGGACGGCGAGGACGCGCTGGCGCGCAAGCGGCGGGAGCGGCAGGAACGCAAGCGGGCCGAGGCGCAGCAGGCGCTGGACGAGGCCGAGCAGGCCCTCGGCGAGGCTCAGGCCGACCAGCTGGCGGCGCAGCGCGCGTTCGACCGGGCGGCAGAGCGGCTGGAGGACGCGAAGCGGGTCACGAGCGCCGCGGAGAAGGCCCGCAAGGCCGCCGAACGCAAGCTCAACGACCTGAGCTAGAGCGGTCGAGCGGTCCCCACTCGTCGGAGTGCTGGGAGTCGACCAGCGCCGAGCACTCCTCCAGTGCGCTGTCCGCCACCCAGGCGAGCGGCTCCAGGCAGCGGACCAGAGGTTCGTTGTCCGGGCCGCGGCCCACCTCGGTGCCCCGCAGCACCCACGCGCGGACGTCAGGCCCGCGCAGGTCGCGCAGGTGGCGGTAGTCGAACAGGCGGCGGGCCACCCACAGCTCTCGCGAGCGGTCGTCCCACCACGGTTCGACCCGCAACGGGCTCGCGGACAGACCTGGGAGCTCCACGCCGGTCAGCGAGTCGCGCGACGTCGAGGCGGCGTCGGCTTCCGGACCCTTCGACCAGCGCAGATAGACGTCCTCGCCGATGAAGCCGGTGAGCTCGGCGAGGCTCGTGATCGTCGGCAGCCGTGCTGTCACGCCCGGTGACGTACCCGGCCGAAAATGAAGGAAACCTGAAGGCCGGCTGAAGGAATTGAGCCTGGTCACAGTCAAAGCCGACCGGAACACAACAGTCCGGTTGTACGTTCAACAATGTGGTTGGCCGCTGGCGCTCGAGCTGGTCGCCAGGGCGATCCGGCACCCCCAGGCCGGAAAAGCCCTTCCGCAGGCGTCGCGTGCTCGCGCCGCGGTCAACCCGCCGTCGACCGGCACTCCGGTAAACCCCCCTCACCGGTAGTGGCGGTCGACGGCACCCTCAGAGGTTGTACTGGTCGTGCCGCTCGTAGAACGCGCGAAGCTCGTCCGGCGAGAGGTTCTTGGCATCCCGGACCTCCAGGAAGAAGTCCTCACGGGCGATCCCGGGCGAGAACAGGATCAGCATCCGCACCGGAGCGTCGCTGTCGTTGCGGAACGCGTGCGGGCGATGGGAAGGCACGTAGAGGAAGTCGCCCTCCCCTGCTGTCACCCACTCCTCGCCGTCGAGCAGCGTGATCTCGCCTTCGAGCACGTAGAACGACTCCGAGAAGGTCTTGTGGAAGTGCGGCCGGGCGCCGGGCCGGCGGGCCTCCATCCGCCACTCGAACAGCCCGAACTCGCCGTTCGTGACCGATCCGGGCGCGACAAAACGCGTGGTCGCGGTGGTGAAGCCCACCTCGGAAGCCGGTCGGAAACTCATCGGGCACCCCTCCCCCAAAAAGTGAAATTGACTCAGGTCTCGTGCTTGACCAGCGGTAGATCTAGACTCGCCCGATGGCACATGACGCGGATGTCATCGTCGTCGGCGCGGGCCTCGCAGGTCTCGTCGCGACCGCAGAACTCGCGGACGCGGGTCGCAAGGTCATTCTCCTCGACCAGGAGCCGGAGGCGTCGCTCGGCGGCCAGGCCTGGTGGTCGTTCGGCGGGTTGTTCATGGTGGACACCCCCGAGCAGCGCAGGCTCCGGGTCAAGGACTCGCACGACCTGGCGTTGCAGGACTGGATGGGCTCGGCGGCGTTCGACCGGGAGGACGACCACTGGCCACGGCTGTGGGCACAGGCCTATGTGGACTTCGCCTCCGGTGAGAAGCGCTCCTGGCTGCACAACATGGGAATGCGCTGGTTCCCGTTCGTGCAGTGGGCGGAGCGCGGCGGCTACCTGGCGGACGGGCACGGCAACTCGGTGCCGCGCTTCCACGTCACGTGGGGCACCGGGCCGGGCGTCGTCGAGCCGTTCGAGCGCCGGGTGCGGGAGGCTGTCGCGAAAGGACTCGTGACGCTCAAGTTCCGCCACAAGGTCACGAACGTCAACGTCACCAACGGTGTGTGCGACGGCGTGTCCGGCGACGTGCTGGAGGCCTCGTCGACCGGCAGGGCCGAGCCGAGCTCGCGGACGGTCGCGGGCGACTTCTCGTTCAAGGCGCAGGCCGTGATCGTGACGTCCGGCGGCATCGGCGGCAATCACGACCTGGTGCGCAGGAACTGGCCCGAGCGGATGGGCACGCCGCCGAAGTTCATGCTGGCCGGTGTGCCGGACTTCGTGGACGGCTCGATGATGGAGATCACGCAGAAGGCCGGCGGCGCGATCATCAACGCCGACCGCATGTGGCACTACCCCGAGGGCATCGCGAACTACGCCCCGGTGTGGTCGCGGCACGGCATCCGCATCCTGCCCGGCCCGTCGTCGCTGTGGCTCGACGCCGAGGGCAAGAGGCTGCCGATCCCGCTGTTCCCCGGTTTCGACGCGCTGGGGTCGTTGCAGCACATCACCTCCCACGGCCACGAGCACTCGTGGTTCGTGCTGAACAAGAGGATCATCGGCAAGGAGTTCGCGCTGTCGGGCTCCGAGCAGAACCCGGACCTCACGGGCAAGGACACGAAGGCCGTCCTCAAGCGCGCGTTGCCGGGTGCGGTGGCGCCCGTGGAGGCGTTCGCGCAGAAGTCCAAGGAGTTCATCCAGGCGGGCACGGTCGCGGACCTGGCCCGCGGCATGAACGCGCTGACCGGCGACTCGCGCATCGACGCGGCCGAGCTGGAGAAGACGATCGTCGAGCGCGACCGCCAGGTCACCGCGGGCCTCAGCAAGGACATGCAGGTCAACGCGATCCGCGCGGCGCGGCACTTCCTCACCGACAAGCTGATCCGCGTCGTCGAACCGCACCGGCTGCTCGACCCCAAGGCCGGTCCACTGATCGCGGTCAGGCTCTCGGTGGTCACGCGCAAGACGCTGGGCGGCCTGCACACCGACCTGTCGTCACGGGTGCTCGACACGTCCGGCGAGGTGCTGCCGGGCCTGTACGCCGCCGGCGAGGCAGCCGGGTTCGGTGGCGGTGGCGTGCACGGCTACCGCGCGCTGGAGGGCACGTTCCTCGGCGGCTGCCTGTTCTCCGGCCGGGTGGCCGGGCGTGCGGCGGCGGAGGCCGTCAAGTAGTTCTCGCGTGGTGGACGCGGGTTGACGGTCCCCGGCCTTGCGGCTGTGCTGAAAGGCATGACGCAGATCGGTGTTCTGGTCGGCAACCCGCGGCCCGCCTCACGCACGCTGCAGGCGGCCCTGGCCCTGCGCGAGGCCCTCGCCGCGACGCTGGGCGTGCCCGTCGAGGGGCCCGTCGTCGAGGCGGCGGCACTGGCACCGGCCGTGTTCACGGAACCGGACACGATCAAGGCGGCGCTGGCGGCGCTCGGGCAGGCCGAGGTGCTGGTCGTGGCGACGCCGACGTACAAGGCCGCGTACACCGGCCTGCTGAAGGCCGTGCTGGACCAGGCACCGCCGGGCTGGCTGAAAGGCAAGCTCGTCGTCCCGCTGCAGATCGCCGCGTCCGACAAGCACGCGCTCGCCGTCGAGGTGCACCTGCGGCCGGTGCTCGCCGAGCTGGGTGCGGTGGTGCCGCAGGCGTTGTTCCTCAACGAGTCCGCGCTTCCCGCCGACGTCACGGACTTCGACCTGGACGCGCTGAAGGTGCTGCGATGAAGGACCGGCTGCGCGACGCACTGAGGCACCACGCCCAGGCCGTGACGATCGTGACCGCCACCGGTCCGGAAGGTCCGGTCGGCACAACGGTTTCCTCGTTCACCTCCGTCTCGTTCGAACCGCCGCTCGTCGTCGTGTGGATCGGCGAGGGCGCGTCGGTGTGGCCGGTGCTGCGGACGGCGCCGCTGTTCGCCGTGCACCTGCTGGACGCCGCGCAGACCGGGCTCGCGGACCTGTTCGCGACGAAGGGCGTCGACAGGTTCGGCCCGGCGACGCGGTGGCAGGAGGACGCCGACGGCGTGCCGTGGCTGTTGGACGCGCCGGCGCGGTTGCGGTGCCGGACCGCGCGGCGGATCGCGGTCGGCGATCACGTGGCGCTGGTCGGCGAACCGCTGGACATCACGCACTCCGACCTCGCCGCGCCCCTGGTGCGGCACCAGGGGCGCTACACCTCAGTCGCTTAACCGGCGAAGGACTTCCCTTGCCAGCACGTCGTTCTGCCGGAACGCCGGGGCGTTCGTGTTCGGCCGCGCGAACGCCGCGAACGCCTTCCCCGTCGTGTAAGGCCCCACGGCGAACCGGAACGGGTCCTCGTCACCGTTCTCGTTGATCAGGCGCCCCACCGGCGACACCCGCACCAGCCCGGCGGCGTCCTCGGACACCTCGCCGGCCGCGCGCAGCGACCTCAGCACCGGATCCGCGGTGCGCGACAACGAGTGCGTGGGCAGGCGGGCCTCGATGAGACCGTTGGCGCGCACCACGTCCGGCGTCGTCGCGCTGCCCGCCACGAAGGCGCCTTCCACCGCCTCCACCCACATGTCGGCGCCGAGGAACCGCACTATTCCCGCGCGCGACAACGCCAGCAGCTCCTCCAGCCGGTCCGGCGGCGGGCCTGAGGCCAGGTAGCTGGAGTAGCCGTGCCACCAGCCGTCGAACGGCATGAGCCCCGCCAGCTGGCCGTAGACCGACAGCAGTGCCAGGAACGCCCCCAGATCCGCGCTGTACCGCGGGTCGGAGCGCCGGGCCACGTCGGCCTCGACGTACGAACGCAGGTGCTCCTGGAGCTCCTCGGCGGACCCGAAGGTCACCCCGACCAGCGGCCGGTCGAGGAGCTCGAAGTCGATGCGGTCGGCCGGATCGGGCACGGCGAGCTCTTCCAGCGCCCGCATTTCGGCGCTGTACCAGGGGAAAGCGGTGAACGAGGCGGCGAACTCCACGAACGGCATCCGCACCAGGCCGGGGTGCCCGGTGAAGAGCTCGTGGTAGTGACCCCAGGCGATCTCCTTGGCCATCAACGGCCACACGTCGTCGCGGAAGTCCAACTCGCGGCCCCGCAGGGCATCCGCGACGAAGAAGTGCGGCAACGACGGACGGGTTCCCTGCAACCGGTAGCCGGTCTTCGAGTGGTACGGCACGCCACGCCGCGAGCCCACGTACAGCGTCGGTTCCGCACCGGAAGGCACGTAGGAGAGCCGGCCGTCAGAACGCACGTACCGGCCGCCACGGCCCTCGGTCAGCAACACCATGAGGTCGATGAACGCGAGCCCGAACCCGCGCAGCACCACGTCACCGGACACCGCCGACAGGTCCGCGTCGGCCGAGTACAGCGGCGGCACGTAGACCAGCCCGTGCTCCGAGGCGTGCTCGGCGAGCTTGCGGTGTTCGGGTTCGGGCTCGGCGTCGAGGTGTCCAAGGGCGAGCACCAGGACGTCCGCGGTCAACGACGAGCCGTTGTCGAGCCACACCCGGTTGCCGGCGACCTTCGTCGCGGAAGCCCGATGCGCGGTCACAGAGATTTTCGGAGGCAGAGATTCTCTTACGTGGTCGAAGAACCACTCCAGGTACCTGCTCTGCACCTGACGCGACGGGAACGCCGTCGGGTCGATGTCGGTCCACTCCGCCAGAGACGGGCCGGGACGGATCGGACCGAGACCGTCGAAGGAGTCGTCCGTGAACACGGTGACGTCCTCGGCCATGGAGTTCATGCGCAGCAACGGGGACTGGGCGTGCCGCCACACCCGGCCCGCACCCGGCGGGAACGGGTCGACGACGTGCACGGCCAGTGCCACCGTGGGTGCCTGGGCGGCGATGCGTTCCAGCAGGCCGGCGGCACGGGGGCCGCCACCGATCACGACGAGTGAGCGCATGCGCGTCTTTCCGTTGGAGGGCAACGAGAAACGAGCCACGTCCCTCAACGCGAACACCACCACGGTACCCCGCGCGTGCAAGCAAATCCCGCTCTGTGGACGTCGTTGCGACGAGCCAGGTCCGGGTGTGCACTCGAAGGGCGCCTCCCTCAACGCGCCCTGCTCCCACTACCAGTTCTGGGGAATCGGTCATGCCAGTTGAGTTTCTCGGGATCGCCGCCACGAACGACGGGTCGGAAACGACGCCGCGGTCGTCCAGCGGCGCGTTCGACAAGGACTACACGCTCAGGCTCGCCAGGGCGCACGAGGAGCACGGCTGGGACCGCGTGCTGTTCGCCTACGGATCGGGTGCGCCGGAACCCTCTGCAGCCGCGGCCTACCTCGCCAGCAAGCTCGACAAGCTGCAGATCCTGCTGGCACACCGGCCGAACGTCAGCTACCCGACCTTCGCGGCGAAGACGTTCGCGACGCTCGACCAGATCAGCGACGGCCGGCTGACCGTGCACTTCATCACCGGCGGCACCGACCACGAGCAGCAGCGCGAGGGCGACTACCTGACCAAGGACCAGCGCTACAGCCGCACCCGCGAGTACATCCAGATCGTCAAGAAGGCCTGGACCAGCCGGTCGGCGTTCGACCACGACGGCGAGCACTACCACTTCGCGGACTTCGTGAGCGACGTGTTCCCCGTCCAGCAGCCACGCCCGAACGTGTCGTTCGGCGGCTCCTCCCCCGCGGCCTACGCGGCGGGCGGTGCGGAGGCCGACATCTTCTGCCTGTGGGGCGAGCCGCTGGCCGAGACCGCGCAGCAGATCGAGTCGGTGAAGCAGGCCGCGAAGGACGCCGGCCGCTCGGACGCGCCGAGGATCCAGGTCGCGTTCCGGCCGATCATCGCGCCGACCGAGGAACTGGCCTGGGAGAAGGCACACCGCACGGTCGACCGGATCGAGGCGCGGAAGGCGAACGGGCCGCTGAGCCGCCGGCATTCGCTGACCAGCCCGGAGAACACCGGCTCGCAACGGCTTCTGGCGGTCGCGGAACGCGGCGAGCGGTTCGACCGTGCTCTGTGGACACCGACGGCGAAGGCGACGGGCGGCGCCGGCAACTCCAACGCGCTGGTCGGCACTCCGGAGACCGTCGCGCAGGCGTTGCTGGACTACTACGACCTCGGCGTCGACATCCTGTCCGCGCGCGGCTACGACCTGCTCGACGACGCGATCGACTTCGGCCGGTACGTGATCCCGATCGTGCGCGAGGAGGTCGCGAAGCGAGACCGGGTCAAGGCCGCATGACGACTCTCGAAGTGCGGCGCGTCCGGCAGTCGAATCCGGACGCGGCGCCATTGGTAGCTGAACTCACGTACGAATACACGTCTCGTTACGGCCCAATGGGCGCACAGGAGATGCAACGACCGGCGGATGTGTTCGAGCCGCCGAACGGGCAGTTCCTCCTCCTGATGGAAGCGGGAGTGGCCGTGGCGGGCGGCGCGTTCAAACGGTTTGACGCCGAAACAGCCGAACTGAAGAGGATCTGGACGCATTCACAACACCGCCGGCGCGGATTGGCGCGCAGCGTGCTCGTGGAACTGGAGAACGAGGCCAGAACGTTTGGGTACACCAGGATCTACCTCACCACGGGACCGCGCCAGCCGGAGGCGAAAGGGCTGTACCTGGCGACCGGTTACACACCGTTGTTCGACGTTGATACAGACCCTCTGACAATTGGTCCGCTGGCCTTCAGCAAGGTGATTCATTAGTTCAAACGAGTGAATTCGTGGCCGAATCGTCGATTCTCGACCGAGATTCGGGGTTCGGTTGGACAGGTTCTGAGTGATCAGTAAGCTTGCCCGTTGGACCCACTCCTGGTGATGGTACCGCGTCAACCGATCGAAGCAGATCACCCCGGTCCTCCACGAACGGCCACCTGAGCTGAATGAACATGGTCGACAGCCGAGAGCCCGCCGTTCGCTGGGCGGCGGCGATCTCCAACACCCTCGTCGCGAACTTCACGCGCGGGAAGCTCGAGCAACTGCTCGGCGGCTACGTCGAGCAGTTGCTCAACGGTGGTGTGGGTGAGGCACGGCAGGTCGGCCGGTCCATGGTCGAGCACGACCTCATCGCCTCGGCGACGCTGGAGCAGTCGCTCACCTGTCTGAGTGAGCACACCCCGGTCACGCCGGCCCAGCTGGCCGCACTCGCCGCCGGGTACGCGGAGGGACTGCGCGACCGCACGCTCGCCCAGCAGGAGCTGAGCCGCACGGCCGCGATCAACACGATGCGCCGGGCCGAGGCCGCGGTCAGGGCGAGTGAGGCCAAGTTCCGCGCGGTCTTCGAGAGCTCGGCGTTCGGCATCGTCGTGAGCGGCCTCAAGGGCGAGATCATCGACGTCAACGAGGCGTTGCTCGTGATGCTCGACTACAAGCACGAGGACCTGCGCAAGATGAGCGGCCGCGACCTCGTGCACCCGGACGACAGGGCCGGGCTGCGGGAGCTGACGAAGCAGCTGATCGCGTCCGAGCACGACAACATCCGGGTCGAGAAGCGGATGGTCCGCAGCGACGGCGAGACGATCCAGACGCACATGGCGATCTCGGTGGTGCGCGAGGAGGACGGCACGCCGCCGTACCTCGTCACCATGATCGAGAACATGAGCGAGATGCGTGCGCTGCAGTCGCAGCTCGTGCGGCAGAGCCTCAACGACGTGCAGACGGGCCTGCCGAACCGCGCGCAGTTCCTCGGCTGGCTGGAGGGCGTGGCGGGCTCGAAGGGCCCGGAGACGCTCGCGCTCGTGCAGGTCGACATCGACGGGTTCCGCGGCGTGAACGACGCGTTCGGGCACGAGGCGGGCAACCGGGTGCTGATGCACGTCGCGACGCACCTGCGGGCGGTGTTCTCCGAGGACGTCGCCAAGGTCGCGCGCATCGGCGAGGACGAGTTCGGCGTGCTGATCAAGGACCCGCAGGACGTGCGGAGCGTGGTCGCCCTGGTCGAGGACTTCACCGCACGACTGGAGGAGCCGATCTGGATCGGCTCGCACGGCGTCGGCGTGACCACGAGCGTCGGCATCGTGGCGCGGGCGGCGCGCGGCGGCGACTCGGCGGACCTGTTGCGCGCGGCGGACGTCACGGTCGGCTGGGCCAAGCGCGACGGCAAGGCGCAGTGGGCGCTGTACGACCGGGAACGGGACGTGCACGACAAGGAGAGGTACGCGCTCGCGGCCTCGATCCCCGGCGCCCTGGAAGAGGGCCAGTTCCGCGTCGACTACGTGCCCGTCCACTCGCTGGCCGACGGCTCGGTGCTCGCGCTGGAGGCCAAGATCGTCTGGGACCACCCCGAACGCGGGGTGCTGTGCCCGGACACGTTCCTCGGCCAGTCGTCGGACAACGGCATGATCGTCCGCCTGGTGCACTGGGGGCTGGAGGCCGCGTGCCGGCACGCGGCCGACTGGCACCTGGCGCTGGGTGCACGGATGCCCGTGCTCTCGATCGACCTGCCGCCGCGGCTGTGCCAGGAGCCCGAGCTCGTCGCCGAGGTCGCCCGCGTGCTGGACCGCACCGGCCTGCCCGCGTCGTTGCTGCGCTTCGAACTGCACGAGCACCTGCCGGCGTTGCTGAACGACGACCAGCTCGACGAGCTCACGATCCTCGCCGAGCGCGGCATCGGGCTGGTGCTGGACCAGCTGAACGGCGGCAACGTCGGTGTCGACCGGCTGCGCCAGTTGCCGTTGAGCGGTGTGAAGTTCACCGGTTCCGTCGTGCACGGTCTCGACGAGGGCGCGAACCGCGTGGAGGAGAGCGCTTCGGTGGCCCTGCTGCGGTGGGCGTCTTTGCTGAAGCTGCCGCTCTACGCCGAGGACGTGCGCACTGCCGCCGAGGCCGCGAGGCTGGGGCAGCTGGGCGTGACGGGCGGGCAAGGCGCGTACTTCGGGCCGCCGCTGTCGGCCGCCGAGGTCTCCGCGCTCCTTCTCAGCTAGTTCTTATCAGGGTTTTCGAGGGTTTCGGCACAGCTGGCTCACATGATGGAGGTCCATCGTGGAGTCATGACCGAGCAGAGCTTCCCCGCGATGAGCGGGTCACTGGTGGAACCGCAGCCCGCCGTCGTCGCCCCGAAGTTCTGGCGCCGAACGGCCCCGATGCTCACGGCCGCGGCACTCGTCGCCGGCCTGTTCGGAGGCGTCACCGGAGCGGTGATCGCCTCGCCGGACTCCACCCCCACGACTTCTTCCGTCTCGGCGCAGACGATCGCGAACACGTCCACACTGGACTGGAGCGCCGTCGCCTCGGACGTGCTGCCCTCGGTGGTCCAGGTGAACGTCGGCAACGGCCTCGGCTCCGGTGTGATCCTCTCCGCGGACGGCAAGATCCTCACCAACAACCACGTCGTCGCCTCGTCCGGCGGCCAGGTCACGGTGAAGTTCAACGACGGCCGCGAACTGCCGGCCACCGTCGTCAACACCGACCCGGCCTCGGACCTCGCCGTGCTGCAGGTCTCCGGCGCTTCCGGCCTCACGCCGGTCAAGTGGGCGGACTCCGGCTCGGTGAAGGTCGGTGACGCGGTGATGGCCATCGGCTCTCCGTCGGGCCTGCAGGGCACCGTGACGACCGGCATCGTGTCCGCCCTGGACCGCAAGGTGACCGTGCCGGGCGAGACCCGCCGCGCGTCTTCCGTGTCGTACCAGGCGATCCAGACCGACGCGTCGATCAACCCCGGCAACTCCGGTGGAGCGCTGGTGAACGCGGCCGGTGAGCTGATCGGCATCAACTCGGCGATCTACTCGCCGGCGTCGAGCAGCGGTGAGGCCGGGAGCGTGGGCATCGGGTTCGCGATCCCGTCCAACACGGCCAAGCAGATCGTGGACCAGCTGAGCTAGGGACCCCGGAACCAGGGCCGCGGCACGAAGCCGCGGCCCTTCGTCCGTGTCAGGAAAGCCAGTCCGGGCGCAACGGCATGTGCGACGTCGTCCCGTCCAGTCTCACCCCGAGCACCTGGTGCAGCTGGATGTTGTTGCGCTCGAACCCGAGCCGCGAGGCCGCGAGGTACAGCCGCCACACCCGCGCCCGAGCCTCCCCGACCTCCTCGACCGCGTCTTCCCAGCGCGCGTCGAGGTTGCGGCTCCAGGCGGCGAGCGTGAGGGCGTAGTGCTCGCGGATGTTCTCCTCGTGCCGCACCTCGAAGCCGGTGTCGTGCATCAGCGACACGAGGTGGCCGGGCCCGACCAGCTCACCGTCCGGGAACACGTACCGGTCGATGAACGGCCCTGACAACGCCCGCTGCTTGTTGTCCGGCCGGGTGATGCAGTGGTTCAGCAGCCGGCCGCCGGGCTTCAGCTTCCGGTACAGCGAATCGAAGTAGGTGGGCAGCTTCGCCTTGCCGATGTGCTCGGTGAGGCCGATGGACGACACCGCGTCGAACCCGGTCTCCCGCACGTCGCGGTAGTCGAGGTGCCGCACCTCCGCCAGGTCCGACAACCCGGCCTCGACGATCGCCTTCTGCGCCCACTCCGCCTGGTTGCGCGACAACGTCACGCCGATCGCCCGCACCCCGTACTCGCGGGCCGCGTGCATGACCATGCCGCCCCAGCCGCAGCCGACGTCCAGCAGTCTCATGCCGGGCTTCAGCCCCAGTTTGCGCGCCACCAGGTCGTGCTTGGCGAACTGGGCTTCCTCCAGGGTGGACTCGAGGGTCGGGTACACCGCGCAGGTGTAGGCCATCGACGGGCCGAGGACCCACTCGTAGAACTGGTTCGAGACGTCGTAGTGGTGCGCGATGGCCTGCGAGTCGCGGGCCTTGGAGTGCCGCAGGCCCCGCAGGCGGGTCTCCTGCGGCGGCGGGGTCACCTTGTGCGACAACCGGATCCGGCCGAGGAACCGCAGCAGCTCGACCCGTTGCAGCCACGGGAGCTCTCGCAGCGAGAACTCCGACAGCCGGGAGAGACCGGCGTGCACGTCGCCGAGTATCTCCAGGTGACCCGTCACGTAGGCACGGGCCAGACCCAGTTCACCCGGCGCGGAAGCCAGGTAGGACAAGGCTTCCGGTGTTTTGATGTCGATGGACACCGGTGCCGCCGACGGCCCGGCGGTACTGCCGTCGTAGGCCTGGAAGCGAACGTCGCTGCCACCTGTGATGCTCTGGAAAATGGAGGCCAACCGCATTCATCGTCCCCTGACACACTTGGCGTACAGATCAGGCAGGCGGTTCGTCTGGTCGTACCGGGCCTTGACGGACCGGTAGTGCGAACCGTTGTAGTGCCGCCAGAACTCGTCCTCGGTGTAGTAGGAGTCCGAGTACAGCGACTTGTGGCCGCCCAGCCGCGCCACCTCGCGCTCGATCAGCCGGTTGCGGTCACCCATCTTCTCCCCCGGTCGTACCGGGACCTCCGACCAGAACCCGACGTTGACGTACAACGTGTCCCTGTCCATCGGGTAGAGCGGCCAGCCCGTGGTGTCGCGCAGGCGAACCGGGCACAGCCACACCGGCGAGATGCCGATCTCCCGGTCGAAGAAATCGAGGAAGTCGGCCAGTCCGGCGACCGGGATCTCCACGTCCTGGATCACCGGCTCGACGTCCGTGCGCGGCCTCAGCTGCCGATGCTTCGCGACGAGCTTGCGGTACACGTCCGAACGCAGGTACCGCTTCGGCCACATGCGACGGACGACCGGGTTCTGCGCGCCGAACGCCCGCGAGCACCAGAACCAGTCGGTGTCCCAGCGCCACAGGTAGTCGTGGATCGTCAGGTGGTCCGTGCGGCGGTTCTGGATGGACCGGTAGTAGATCTGGTTGCCGGTGTAGTCCGACGTGTAAGGCGCGATGTCGGCGTAGTGGCCCAACGTCAGGTACATCTCACCCCGTGAGAACACGGTGCCGTCGACGAAGTCCGCCGAGCCGTCCTCGCAGACCTCCTCGATGACGGCGGCGCACTCCGCGAAGGAGCCGAACGGCACGTGCCGCAACCGGACGTACTGGCGCACCGGCTCCAGTTCGATCTCCAGCCGCAGCGCGTAGCCCAGCGTCCCGTAGGAGTTGGGAAACGCGCGGAACAGGTCGTCGTCCGGTTTGGCGACGACCACCTCGCCGTCGCCGGTGAGGATCTCCAGCTCCCGCACGGACTCGTGCGGCAGCCCGTTGCGGAAGGACGTGGACTCGATGCCGAGTCCGGCGACCGCACCGCCGATGGTGATGGTTTTGAGCTGCGGCACCACCAACGGCATCAAGCCGTGGGGAAGTGTCGCGGCGACGAGGTTCTCGTAGGTGGTCATGCCCTGCACCTGTGCGGTGCGTCCGACCGGGTCCACGGACAGGACCTGGTCGAACCTGCCGACGTCGAGCCCGCCGGACTGGTCGGCCCGAAACCGGAAGAGGTTCGACGTCTTCTTCGCGAGCCGCACTGGCGCACCTTCGCGCATCGCGGCGTACTGCGCGCTCAGCGCAGCCACGGCCGAGCTGTGCCCATGGTCACTCACCAGAACGACGTTATTCCTCGTCAGCGTCCTTGGCACGCCCAAAAGCCCGAATGGGCCAGCGATCTTCACCGGCACCCTGCCCAAAGTTACTTGCGAGTAGTAACGTGCGGGGCATGGCTACGCACGAGGTGACCAACCAGGTCCCGCTGCTGAGCGGCCACGACGTCGCGGACGATCCGGCCCTGCTCAGCTGGGTCGACGACGCCGAACTGCACGCGCTGGGCAGGCTCGCGGGCAGCCACGAGTGGCAGGAGCGCGGCAGGCTCGCAAACGCTTACCCGCCGGTCCTGCACACCCACGACCGATTCGGGAACCGAATCGACGAGGTCGAGTTCCACCCTGCCTGGCACGAGCTGATGGACGTCGCGGTTTCGCACGGGTTGCACGCCTATGTCGACGGTGGGCACCTGGAGCGCGCGGCCAAGTTCTACGTGTGGTCCCAGGTCGAGGCCGGCCACGGATGCCCGATTTCGATGACTTACGCCTCCGTGCCCGCTTTGCGCGTCGCGCCAGATCTGGCCGAAAGCTACGAACCCCTTCTCACTGCGCGGAACTACGACTTCGGGTTGCGCGCACCGCTGTCCAAGCAGGGCCTGATCGCCGGCATGTCCATGACCGAGAAGCAGGGTGGGTCGGACGTCCGCGCGAACACGACCGTCGCGAAGCCGGTCGCCGACGGCTACGTGCTGACCGGGCACAAGTGGTTCACCTCGGCGCCGATGTCGGACGTGTTCCTGACGCTCGCGCAGGCACCCGGCGGGCTGACGTGCTTCCTCGTGCCGCGGGTGCTCCCGGACGGCACGCGCAACCGGTTCTTCCTGCAGCGCCTGAAGGACAAGCTGGGCAACAAG
The DNA here is from genome assembly GCF_033949925.1 of Lentzea kristufekii. Taxonomy (NCBI): domain Bacteria; kingdom Bacillati; phylum Actinomycetota; class Actinomycetes; order Pseudonocardiales; family Pseudonocardiaceae; genus Lentzea; species Lentzea kristufekii. The sequence goes on along the minus strand of NZ_JAXAVV010000023.1, from coordinate 22,158 downwards.
TCCAACGCCTCCGCCGAGATCGAGTACGACGAGGCGTTCGCGCACCGCGTCGGCGACGAGGGCCGCGGCGTGCGGACCATCATCGAGATGGTCAACATGACCCGGCTCGACTGCGTTCTCGGCAGCGCCGCGGGCATGCGCGCCGGACTCAGGCAGGCCGCGCACCACGCCGCGCACCGCAAGGCGTTCGGCGGCTACCTGATCGACCAGCCCGCCATGCGCAACGTGCTGGCCGATCTCGCGATCGAGTCCGAGGCGGCGACCACGACCGCGATGTGGCTCGCACAGCACCGGCCGCGGCTCGGGCTCGCGGTCACCAAGTACTGGGTGTGCAAGCGCGGCCCGGTGCACGCCGCCGAGGCGTTGGAGTGCCTGGGTGGCAACGGGTACATCGAGGACAGCGGGATGCCCCGGCTGTTCCGCGAGTCGCCGCTGATGTCGATCTGGGAGGGCTCCGGCAACGTCGCCGCGCTCGACGTCCTGCGCGCGATGAAGAAGGAACCCGACTCGGTGCAGGAGTTCCTCGCCGCCGTCACCGGGGTCGACCAGCGCGTCGACAGGGCGTTGAACGAGCTCGGCACCGCGCTGTCCGATGTGGACGAGTCGCAGGCGCGCCGGGTCGTGGAGAAGATGGCGCTGATCCTGCAGGGTGCCCTGCTGGTGAAGCACGGGCACCCCGCCGTCGCGGACGCGTTCCTCGGTTCACGGCTGGGCGGGGACTGGGGAGTCGCGTTCGGCACGCTCCCCAAGTCCACCGACTTCGCCTCGATCATCGACCGGGCGGTGCCCAAGGTCTAGGTTTCGGCGTCTGCAAGTACTACCAACCTCCAGTTGGTAGTACTTGCAGACGCGTCTAGGCAGGGCACCCGTTCGGCAGGCGTGGCGAGTCCGGCCCGTACAGGTCACCGGTCAGGAACACGCACGTGGGCTGCTGCTCGAAGTCGTAGATGTCGGCGAGCTCGAGGATCGTGAAGTTCCTCGTCTCACCGACCCTCGACACCTTGAAGTTCGTGCGTCCGGTGGCGCCGAAGAACTCCAGTTCACGCAGCTCCCCGCCGATCGCCCCGCGGTGCGGGGTGTACCCGGCCAGGCGGGCCTGGGCGTTGCGCACGGCGTCGAGGAACAGCCCTGCCGCGTCGTAGGCGACCGCCATGTGCTCGCCGGGCCACGGCTTGGCCGGTTTGTCCTCCCGCGGTAGCGCGGAGTCCTGGACCTCCTTGGCCAGCTTGCTGTAGCCGGCGCAGAAGGCGTCCAGGGGCAGACCACCGCGCACCTTGTCGTCCGGCTTGCCGTCGACGCAGGACTTGCCCGCGAGCACGAGGAGTCCGGCCATGCTCACGTAGGACACGCGCATACCGGCCAGCGAGTCGCGCTTGCGGCTCGCCTCCTGCGCGATGAACCGGATGATCGCGTCGTCCGCGAGGATGCGCGGCAGGCGCGTCTTGTCGTAGCAGTTCCTGCCGACCGCCTGCAGGAACTCGCCGAAGTGCTCCTCGCGGCCGGCGAAGAACACGAGCTCGCTGGAGTGGTTCTCGACGCACTGCGACGGCACCTCCTGCGGGCCGTTGGCCCACTCGCGTGCCTCGAACGGCACACCCGTCCTGGCCAGCTCCTGTCCCAGGACGGCGACCAGGTTGTCGAGGTAGACGTCCTCCTGCCCCAGCTTCGGGTGGTGAATCGTCACCTTGGTAGCGCGGACGTGCTGCGCGTACTGCCGCACGAGGTCGGCCTGCCGGACGTTGCCGGGGATCAGCTGGAAGTACATCGTCGAGAGCTTCGGCAGCGACGCCTCGGTGAGCGTCGTGCCGATGGTCGGCACCCCGAGCGAACCGAGCGAGGTGATGACCTTCCTGGTCTGCTCGACGCTGCGGTCGAGCCCGATCACCCCGATGATGCTCGGATCCCTTTCCAGCAACGGTGTCAGCATCTCCGTCAGGACGTCGTGCGCGCGATCCATCTTCGCGCCGCCGTTCGCGACCACGATGCGCAGCAACGGCCCTGAGCTCGACCTGTCGTTCTGCTGCCGCTGCTTGAGCAGCATCCCCTCCAGCTCCTCGGCCCTGGAGTGGTCGGCGTCGGGGTTGCTGTCCCGGTGGGTGAGGCTCGAGAAGTAGAGCAACGAGACGAGCGGACGTTCGCGGTTCGAGGCGCGCAGTCGTTCGGCCTCCTCGTTCTGCGCGAAGACCGCCTGCTGCGTCCACCGGAGCCGTTCGTTCGAACCGAACACCTGGCTGTCGTTGTCGCTGTAACCCACGCATTCGGTGTGCCCGTCGACGTCCATCAGCCGCGTCGACACCCCCGGCGAGACCGCTGAGCCGACTATCGAGCAGTTCGCGTCGATGTGGTTCTGCACGGTCACGAACCCCGGCAGCAGCAACACCGCGGCCACCGCCGCGATGATCGTCTCCAGGCGCCGCGGCCGCGCCAGCCACTTCACCGGGGCCGCCGTGAACGCGGGCGCACCCTTCCACTTCTTCCTGTCCGGGCTCGGGAACGGCAGTCTGATCATCAGGTAGCGCGCGTCCGGTGCGAGCATCTGCCGCTTGCGCGGGAGCTCCTCCCGCCACGTCGCCAGCGCGTCCGCGGTCTCCTCCGGCGCGACCGGTGTGGTCCCGAGCCGCTCCGACAACGCCGGCTGCACCGAGCTGGCCGCGATCACCAGCAACGGGTCGGCCTCACCCGTCTCGTTGCGGACGTCGTTGATCAGCTCCAGCAGCTCCCAGCCGCCGTTGTCCTTCGTCACGCCATCGAGCAGCACGGGGATGTAGGCGGTGCGGCGGAACCCTGCCCTGCGCGGCAGGAACCGGCGGCGGCGCCGGTAGGAGATCCGCAGGTCCTCCAGGAACGCGTGCACGAGCAGCAGCTTGATCTGCTCCTCGTTCTCCGACTCGCGCCTGCCCAGCGTGAGCCGCTCGGCGAATCCGAGGAACTCGATGGAGTGGTTCGGCAGTGCGAAGTTCTGCCCCCGCATGAACCACTTCGACTCGCGCGCGAGCCCCGGCACCCGCTTGCCGAGCCACCGGAAGCCGGCCTTGCTGCCGACCCACGCGACCAGGCCGAGCCCCAGCCTCGTCACGAGGTTCGGGATGAACGCGTCGACGGCCCGGTTCAGCGCGTCGCCGTCCTGGCCCGTACGCCCCGTCCACTGCCGCAACAGCTCGATGACGCTCGCCCGGTCGTCACGGCCGGGCTTGCGCGGCAGCCGCTTGCTCGTGAGCCAGTCGACGAGCCGGTAGTGGTCGAACCGCGTCAACCGTTCGCTGCCGACGTGGACCTCCGACAACCGATGGCTCAGCACGTCCAGCAACGGCAGCAGCGGCGGAGTCTCCCGTGCTTCCGGTGGCCATCTTTTGTCCACTTCCGCACCTACGGAGGAGACGTCGACATAAGCGTGCGGTATTGCCGGGCGTCCTTCGTCGAGCTTGTGCTCCAGCGCGTGCAGAAAAGGCGTCGGACTGGCTTCGCTCTCCAGGTAGAGCAACGGAAGTGGCTGGTCACCGACCACTTCCTCGGTCTTGCTCCGGTAGAAGAACCCCGGCCTGTCGCAAAGCCCGTGGATGACCTCGAGAAGAACTCGCAACCCCGGAAAAACCGGTTCTGTCCGGCTACCTGTCATCTGCACCCTCACACTCGTGCGGAAGGCAAACGACGGTAGCCGGACAGACCGTTTCGAACAGGCGCTTTGAAACTATTTAGATGGAACGGACCAGCGACGTGACCCGGCCCGTTGGCGTGCGTATTCACGCTCAGCAGGGCGCCTCGTGGCACCGCCCCCACGCCCCCATACGTCCAGTATGAAGACGTGGGGGCGGCACCACGACGCACCCGTCTGACCGCGAATTCGCCCGGCACGTTCCGGGCCACGCCGCTAAAGGCCCAGTTCCCGCGCGATCAGCATCTTCTGCACCTCGGAGGTGCCCTCGCCGATCTCCAGGATCTTGGCGTCGCGGTAGAACCGGCCGACCGGGTGCTCGTTCATGAAGCCGTAGCCGCCGAAGATCTGCGTGGCGTCACGAGCGTTGTCCATCGCCGCCTCGGACGAGACCAGCTTCGCGATGGCCGCCTGCTTCTTGAACGGCTCGCCGCGCAGCATCCGGGACGCGGCCTCGTAGTAGGCCAGGCGCGCGGTGTGCACGCGGGCCTCCATCTCGGCGATCTTGAACTGGATCGCCTGGTACGTGCCGATCTTCGCGCCGAACGTCTCGCGCTCGTGGGCGTAGCGGACCGACTCGTCCACGCAGCCCTGGGCGAGGCCGACCGACAGCGCGGCGATGGCGACGCGGCCCTCGTCGAGCGTGCGCAGGAACTGGGCGAAGCCGCGGCCGCGCGTGCCGAGCAGGTTCGCGGCGGGCACACGGCAGTCCTGGAAGGACAGTTCGCGGGTGTCGGAGGCGCTCCAGCCGACCTTGGAGTACTTCTTCGACACCGTGAAGCCCGGGGTGCCGGACGGGACGATGATCGAGGAGATCTCCTTGCGGCCGTCGGGCCGGGTGCCCGTGACCGCGGCGACCGTCACCAGGCCGGTGATGTCCGTGCCGGAGTTCGTGATGAACGCCTTGGTGCCGTTGATGACCCACTCGTCGCCGTCGAGGCGTGCGGTGGTGGCGAGAGCGCCCGCGTCGGAGCCGGAGCCCGGTTCGGTGAGACCGAACGCGCCGAGCTTCTGGCCGGACGTCAGCGACGGCAGCCACTCGGCCTTCTGCTCTTCGGTGCCGAAGCGGTAGATGGGCATGGCGCCCAGCGACGTCGCCGCCTCCACCGTGATCGCGACCGACGAGTCGACGCGCGCGAGCTCCTCGAGCGTGATGCACAGGGCGAAGTAGTCACCGCCCATGCCGCCGTGCTCCTCGGGGAACGGCAGGCCCAGCAGGCCCATCTGCCCCATCTTCGCGACGATCGGGTACGGGAACTCGCAGCGCTCGTAGTAGTCGCCGATGACCGGCGCCACCTCGTCGCGGGCGAACTCCTCGACGGTCTTGCGCAGGTCCTCGTACTCGCTCGGGAGCCTGAAGTCCAACATTGCTGTCACTCCTCGTGAGAGACGACGAGGGCCAGCACCTGGTCGAGTGCGACCTGCTGGCCTGCTTGCACGTTCACTTCGGCGAGCACGCCGTCGACGGGTGCCGTCACGGTGTGCTCCATCTTCATGGCCTCGACCACGAACAACGCTTGACCGGCGGTCACTTCCTCGCCCTGCTGGGCTCGAACCACCAGCACGGTGCCGGGCATCGGCGACTTCACCGGGCCACCGGAGGCGGCGGCACCGTCGGCGGCGCCGACCAGGAACTCGGCCTCGACCAGCGCCCAGGAGGCGCCGTCGTGGCCCAGCCACAGCACGTCGCCGTCGCGGGCCATCGCGTAGCGGCGGGAGCCGACGAGCAGGTCGGCGCCTTCCCGGCGCGCCCGAGCGCGGACCGGTTCTCCAGCGCCCACAACGACTTCCTCGCCGCGCACGCGCACGTCGACGTCGTTGATCCGCCAGGTCGTCCAGGCGTGTTCACCGACACGCCAGCCGCCCGGCTGGTCCCACGGGTCGTCACCGTGCGGCTGCAGCGAGCGCTCCAGACCGGCCGCCACGTACACGTCGTCCGGGATCTCGGCGGAGGTCAACGAGTCCAGCTTCCGCTCGACCAGGCCGGTGTCGAGGGCGCCCGAACGCACGTCCTCGTCGCGCAGAAGTGCGCGCAGGAACGGGATGTTCGTCGTGACACCGAGCAGCACCATCCGGCCGAGCGCGTGGTCGAGACGCCTGAGAGCTTCCTCGCGAGTGCGGCCGTGCGCGATGACCTTGGCCAGCATCGGGTCGTAGTCCGAGCCGACGACAAGTCCCTCGTACAGACCGGAATCCACGCGCACGTCGGCCGGTTCGCTCAACGCCAGCACGCGGCCACCGGTCGGCAGGAAGCCGCGCGCCGGGTCCTCGGCGTAGACGCGGGCCTCGACCGAGTGGCCGTTCAGTTCGACCTTCAGATCCAGTTCTTCGCCGGAGGCCACGCGGAGCTGCCACTCGACGAGGTCGACGCCCGTGACCATCTCGGTCACCGGGTGCTCGACCTGCAGCCGGGTGTTCATCTCCATGAAGAAGTAGTCGCCCGAAGTACCGTCCACGATGAACTCGACGGTGCCCGCTCCGACGTACCCGACGGCCTTCGCGGCGTCGACCGCGGCGGAACCCATCGCCTCGCGCATCTCGGGCGTGAGGAACGGCGACGGGGCCTCCTCGATGATCTTCTGATGCCTGCGCTGCAGGCTGCACTCGCGTTCGCCGAGGTGGATCACGTTGCCGTGCGCGTCACCGAGGACCTGGATCTCGATGTGGCGCGGGTTCGTGATGAACCGCTCGATGAGCAGGGTGTCGTCACCGAACGACCCGCGCGCCTCGCGCCGTGCGGACTCGATCGCCTCGCGCAGCGCCGATTCCTCGTGCACCAGCCGCATGCCCTTGCCGCCACCGCCCGCGGAAGGCTTGAGCAGCACCGGAAAGCCGATCTCCAGGGCGGCGTCGACGATCTCGTCGTCGGACATGCCCGCGCGAGTGCGGCCCGGCACGACGGGAACGCCCGCCGCCGACACCGTCAGCTTCGCGCGGATCTTGTCGCCCATCGCGTCGATCGCCGACGCGGGCGGCCCGACGAACACGATTCCCGCGGCGTCGCAGGCCGCGGCGAAAGCGGTGTTCTCCGCGAGGAAGCCGTAGCCGGGGTGGATCGCCTGCGCGCCAGTGGAAGCGGCGGCCTGAACGATCTTCTCGATGGACAGGTAGCTCTCGCGGGCCGCGGCGGGTCCGATCCGCACGGCCTCGTCAGCCAGCTTGACGTGCAACGCCTCGGCGTCCGCGTCGGAGTACACGGCGACGGAACGAATCCCGAGCGACCGCAACGCGCGGATCACCCTGACCGCGATCTCCCCGCGGTTCGCCACCAGAACGCTGTCGAACATGATCACATCCGGAAGACGCCGTAGGAAACATCGTCGATGGGGGCGTTCGCCGCACTGGACAAGGCAAGTCCCAGCACCGTGCGGGTGTCACGCGGGTCGATCACGCCGTCGTCCCAGAGCCGCGCGGTCGAGTAGTACGGGTTGCCCTGGTCCTCGTACTGCTGGCGGATCGGCGCCTTGAACGCCTCCTCGTCCTCCGCGGACCACTCGTCACCGAGCTGGTCGCGGCGGACGGTCGCGAGCACGGACGCCGCCTGCTCACCGCCCATCACGGAGATGCGGGCGTTGGGCCACATCCACAGGAACCTCGGCGAGTAGGCCCGGCCGCACATCGAGTAGTTGCCGGCACCGAAGCTGCCACCGATGATCACGGTGAACTTCGGGACGCGGGCGCAGGCCACGGCCGTCACCATCTTGGCGCCGTGCTTGGCGATGCCGCCCGCCTCGTACTCGCGGCCGACCATGAAGCCGGTGATGTTCTGCAGGAACACCAGCGGGATGGACCGCTTGTCGCACAGCTGGATGAAGTGCGCGCCCTTCACGGCCGACTCGCCGAACAGGATGCCGTTGTTGGCGACGATGCCGACCGGGTGGCCGTGGATGCGTGCGAAGCCGGTCACGAGCGTCTGCCCGTACTCCTTCTTGAACTCCTGGAACTTCGAGCCGTCGACGATCCGCGCGATCACCTCGCGCACGTCGTAGGGCGTCCGGGAGTCCGTCGGCACGACGCCGTAGAGGTCGTCCGCGACCACCGGCGCCTCGACGGGCGCGACGTCCCACGGACGCTGCGCGCGCGGGCCGAGCGTCGAGATGATCGAGCGGACCATCCGCAGCGCGTGCGCGTCGTTCTCCGCCAGGTGGTCGGTGACGCCGGACGTGCGCGAGTGCAGGTCGCCGCCGCCGAGGTCTTCAGCTGAGACGACCTCGCCGGTCGCGGCCTTCACCAGCGGCGGACCTCCGAGGAAGATCGTGCCCTGGTTGCGGACGATGATCGCTTCATCGCTCATCGCCGGCACGTACGCGCCACCGGCGGTGCACGAACCCAGCACGGCGGCGATCTGCGGGATCCCGCGCGCCGACATCGTGGCCTGGTTGTAGAAGATCCGGCCGAAGTGCTCGCGGTCCGGGAACACGTCGTCCTGCTTGGGCAGGAACGCGCCGCCGGAGTCGACGAGGTAGATGCACGGAAGGTTGTTCTGCAGCGCCACTTCCTGCGCGCGCAGGTGCTTCTTGACCGTGATCGGGTAGTAGGTGCCGCCCTTGACCGTGGCGTCGTTCGCGACGATCACGCACTCACGGCCGGAGACACGTCCGACGCCGGTGATGATGCCCGCGGCCGGTGCCTCGTCGCCGTACATGCCGTTGGCCGCCAGCGGCGACAGCTCCAGGAACGGCGAACCGGGGTCGACCAGCGTGTCGACGCGCTCCCGCGGCAGCAGCTTGCCGCGGTCGACGTGCCGCTGACGTGCCTTCTCGGGACCGCCGAGAGCGGCGGTGGCGAGCTTGCCGCGCAGCTCGTCGACGAGCGCGGTGTGCTCCTTGGCGTAGCGGTCCGACGGCTCGGCTGCGCTGCGCAGGACAGGTGCGTCCATGCTCCCCAGACCTCAGGTTAGCGGGCGTTAACATCCTCATGTTAGCGCCCGCTAACCTAGCGGTCCACAGGAACGCCTCGAGAGTGACCCGAACGCAGGTCAAGCAGTCTTTCAGGCACTCTCACGTTCCGGAAAACGCTACCCGATGGCCGACCGCAGAGCGGGCAGGTAGCCGCTCTGATGCCCTGCCCGGTTCGGGTGGTACGACTCCTCGACCGGCCAGCTCAGGCTGTTGAGCCACCAGCTGGACGAGCAGATCTCGTGCCCGGTGAACGCCCCGCGCACGTCGACGTAGCCGAACCCGGCCGCGCCCGCACGAGCGGCGATGGTGTTGTGCAGCGCGTCGGAACCGGAGTTGATCGCGGCGCGCTTGGTGTCGCTCAGACCGACGTTGCACGAGCCCGGCACCTTGTAGAGGCGCGGGTAGCCGAGCACGACCACCCGTGCGGACGGGGACTTCGACTTGATCGTGTTGTAGACGTTGGTGAGCAGCCCGGGAAGCGTGTTCGCGGCGTAGGTCTTGGCCTGGTTCACCCGGTTGGCGCAGTCCTGGTCCGAGCCGAAGGTGCACGTGGTGATGACGTCGGTGAAGCCGGCGTCGTTGCCGCCGACCTGCACGGTGACCAGGTTCGTCGCCGCCGTGAGGTTGTTGGCCTGGGTGATGACGTCACCTGTTCGAGCGCCTGAACAGGCCACGGACTTGAACGTCGCGGGTGCTGTCGCGGCCGCGTACAGGGCCGGATACGCGAGCGGGCCGCGCTTGCAGCCACCGCTGGCACCGTCATAACTGCCGGTCCCGAGCCCGGAGGCGTAGGAGTCGCCGAGCGCGACGTAGTTGATCGGGGCAGCGCTGGCGGGATTGGCGAGCGCGATGACTGCCGCGGCGGCGGTGACCACCGAGGCGATGAGGTGAGCAGGACGCATCGAAGACTCCCGAAGGGGCCGCAGGGGTGTGATGCATTGCGCGTCAATGGTTACCCACGAGTAAGGCCTGTGTGAAGTATTGGTCAAGAGTCAACGATCAGGCCTTGCACCCTGCGGAAATTCCACCCATCGGGCGAGGCCGTGTCCTGCAGATCGGCTCGATGAGAGTCACGTTCGAGAGGGCTTCTGGCGGTGCCGCCGCGGCCCCCTCATACCGGGTCGTATTCGGGGGTTGCGGCGGTGCCGCCAGAAGCCCCTTCGGGCGCGACTATCGCGGGCAGATCTGCAGGACACGGCCTCATGTAAACGGCTGCTAACCTCCTTCCGTGGTCGACAAACCCTCACGTCGGGACCAGATCCTCAACGCCGCGGCCGAGCTCTTCGCGCGCCACGGCTTCCACGGCGTGGGCATCGACGACATCGGTGCGGCCGTGGGCATCTCCGGCCCGGCCCTCTACCGGCACTTCCGCAGCAAGGACGCGATGCTCGGAGAGATGCTGACGTCGATCTCCGAACGGCTGCTCGACGGCGGCCAGGCTCGGGTGGACGCCGCCTCGGACGCCGAGGAGGCGTTGCGGGAGCTCATCGGCTGGCACGTCGACTTCGCGCTGGACGATCCCGCGCTCATCACCGTGCAGATGCGCAACCTGGCGAACCTCACCGATCCGGACCGCCGGCGCGTGCGCGCCTTGCAGCGCCGGTACGTCGAGGTGTGGGTGGAGACGATCCGGCGCACGGTGCCGGGCTTCGACGAACCGACCGCGCGAGCCGCCGCGCACGCCGTGTTCGGGCTCATCAACTCGACGCCGCACAGCGCCCACCTCGACCGCGACCAGATGGCCGCGCTGCTCTCCCGCATGGCGCTCGCCTCGCTCACGCCCGCCGTGGTGGCGTCCTGAGTGGTGTGACCCGGAAGGTCGCCGCTCGCCAACGGGCCGGGTCACGCCACCAGATCAGCCCTCGCTGGTGTCCGGCGGACGCCGCGGAGGCCCTGTCCGGCACCTCCAGCTCGGCGTAGACGTGCTGCAGGTGCGTCGTGACCGGCTGGGCGGCATCGGCCGTGTCGTGCACCCCGGCCTCCGCCGGGGTGGGTCCGGGATCCACCGATCGACGGATGGCGTGCGCCTGACCTGGTGAACTGGCGATCAGCCGAGACCCTTCCGTAACCTTGCCCGACAATGGGCGCGCGCAAACTCCTCCTCCGGCTTCCGGCCTGGTTCCGGTTCACCGTGATCACGCTCGCGGTGTTCGTCTGCGGGGTGGTCGCCTCCCGCCCGGCGACCGGGGACAACGGGATTCCGCCCAGCGCCGACGTGATCGCCGCGGCCAACGCCGTCGAGGCGTTCGTGGCGCCGTCCGCGACGCACGACCCGTACCTCAACCTGCCGAGCGACTTCGCGCGCGAGACTGGCCGCGATCCCAAGACCATCACGGCACCGGACGGGACGCTGCGGGTCGTCGACGCGGGTGGCGGGTGCTCCGGGCCGGCCGGTGACACGCAATGGGACTTCAGCGCCGCGTGCCGGGCGCACGACCTCGGCTACGACCTGTTGCGCTACGCCGACCACAAGGGCGAACCGCTCGGGCCGCAGGCGCGCAAGGCGTTGGACGACAGGCTCACGACGGACCTGCACGCGCAGTGCCGGCTGAACCCGCGCGGTGCCGAGCAGAGCTGTCACGCGGTGGCCGAGACCTACGCGATGGGGCTGAAGTTCAACTCCTGGCGGCAGCGGTGGGGAGCGCCCGGCCACGAACCCGTGGTGGCGTGGGCGTTCGGCAGCGCGGTCGTGGTGTTCCTCCTGCTGGCGCGGCTGCACGGCCGGCGCCGCGAGAGCACGACCGCGAACTCGCTGCCCCTGGTGCTGGCCCACGCGGAGCAGGACCGGTACGCGACGTTCCTGCGGCTCTTCAGCCTCGCGCTGCTCGTACTCGGCGAGACGGTGGCGACGCTCGCGCACCTCAGAGGGTTCGGCACGTCGTGGCTGTGGGCGTTGCAGGCGGTGCCGCTGTTCTTCTTCGCCGGCGGGCACGCGAACCTGCGCAGCTGGCAGGCGCACCAGGGCGGCTTCGGCTGCTGGGTGTCGAGCCGGACGTCGTGGCTGCTGCGGCCGGTGCTGGCGTTCGTGCTGCTGTGGGTCGTGCTGTTCGCGGCGCTGAACCTGATGGACGTGAAGGTCGACGCGTACAGCCGGTTGATCACGCATCCGTTGTGGTTCCTCGGGGTCTACCTGCTCGCCGTGGCCGCGACGCCGGCGGCCGCGTGGCTGCACGAGCACTTCCGCCGCACCACGCCGTTCGTGCTGGTGCTGGTGACGCTCGCGGTCGAGATCGCGCGCACGTCGACGGACTGGAAGACCGGCGGGTACGCGAACCTGATCGTCGGCGCGTTGCTGATGCAGCAGATCGGCTTCTTCTACGCGGACGGCACGCTGACCGTTCTCTCGCGCAGGCTGCTGGCCGCGCTGGGGGCCGTCACGCTGCCCGCGCTGGTGTTCTTCAGCGACTACCCGCGCTCGATGATGGTGCTCGGGGTGGCGCAGGTGTGCCTAGCGCTGCTGGCCCGCGGGCGGGTCACCTCGTGGCTCGACGGCCGGTCGTGGCACGTCGTGGACTTCGCCCGCCGCGCCCCGATGACGGTGTACCTCGCGTACCTGGCCGGGGTCGGCGCGCTGGTCGGGTTGCTCGGGCTGACGCAGGCGCCGGTCTGGCTGGTGTTCGGGCTGGTGCCGCTCATCCTGCTGTTCCACCGGTTCGAACGGCGCCTGGTCCGGCTCCAGCGCCTGCCGCACGAGTCGCACCGCACCCGCCTCGCGACGGCCATGGGCGTGTCGTTCGGGACGCTCGGCGTGCTCGGGTTCGTGGTGAGCGGGTTCCTCGGCGACGGGGTGCTGGTGCTGCTGCCCGTGGACCCGTTGCAGAACCTCATCCACCTGCTGCTCGGCTGGTACCTGATCCACACCGCCCGCACCGGCAGCTGCGACACCCGCCTGCCGTGGCTGCTCACGGCGCTGGCGTGCGTACCGCCGATGCTGGCGCTGGACCCGGCGCCGCCGGTGGTGGTGCTGCACGCCGTGGCGATCGGCCTCGCAGCGCTCGGAGCCATCCCCAGGTCACGGCCGCGCACACCGGCAGCCACAGCAGTCGCTGCCACACCCAGTCCGGATGGTCTGGTGGTTGCTGGAGCCCCGGCAGTGAGCCCCACGCGCTGAGCGCCAGCGTCACGGTGATCAGCGCGCTCTGGTGCGTCAGGAAGATCCCGAGCGCGTGCTTGTTCAGCCACGCCACGGGTTTCGCCGTGCCGAGCCTGGTCAGCAGCGGAGCGATCATGAGCACCAGGCCGATCTGCGCGAACGCCAGCGCGAGCGTCGCGTAGTTCGGCGGGTTGAGGTTCGAGACGGCCTCGCCGGGGATGCCCACCGCCGACAGCGGATAGCCCCCGAACGTCGTCAGCAGCGCGTACCCGAGCACGCCCAGCACCAGCAGCGGCGGTCCGGGAATCCTCCTGCGCGCCAGCGAGCAGCCGAGCTGCCAGGCCGCCCACCACACCGCGTACGGCACGACCAAGACCAGCAGGACCGGGACGAGCACACCCCACGAGTACTCGTCCAGCTTGCGCACCAACGGTTTCATCGCGAGCAGCACCAGGTAGACGCCGAAGAACCACAGCGGCGTCGTGACCAGGAACCCGATGTTCCAGGCGGTGCCCTGGTCCACGCCGCGCAACGTCAGTCCGAAGAGGACGGCGGCCCAGCAGCCGAGCATGAGCACCGTGGGCACGGCGAGCTGCTTCAGCCGGACGAGGAACGACGTCTTCGAGTACGCGGCCGCGTACCCGCCCACGAAGAAGAACAGGCCGAGCGTCTGCAGCACCCACGAAACCGGTGTCAGCGAGGACAAGTGCTTCAACGGACTGTCGATGTACATGCCGGTGGGCGTGTCGACGAGCGCGGTCACCAGCCAGTGGCCCAGCACGACCGTGACGACGGCGATCGCCCGCACGGCGTCGATGAACGGATTTCTCACAGCTTCTCCCCCGAACCCGAAACGATCCGGACGAGAGCGTTCAACGTCTCGCTGCCCGGCTCGTAGTACGTGTCGTGCTTCCCGCCCTCGAACCGCAGCACGGTCGCACCGAAGCCGTCCGAGGCCGGATCCGTGCCGTGCCCGAGGTCGAACAGCCGCGCGTTGGGCACGAACCTCATCCAGTCCCCGCCCGACCGCAGCGCCCACACCCGAGCCCCGGTCCCCAGCTCTTCGACGGAATCCGCCCGCACACCAGGGCTTCCGGTGAACACGATGTCCGCCACGTCCAGCTCGTGCGCCGCGAGACCGACCACCACCGACCCGTAGCTGTGGCCGACGACGTGCACGCGCGCCTGCGTCCGCAACGACCGCACGAAGTCGACGAGCGCCGCAGCGCCCTGACGCGCCAGCGAGCCGGTCATCGCGTCCACGCCGAGCCCCTGCGGCGTCCGGTACCCGAGCCAGGCGATCACCGCGAGGTCGTCCCGCCGCGCCTGCTCGTACAGGTTGGACGCCATCCGCCCGACCGTGCGCTCGAACCTGCCGACGTCCACGTCGGACCCCGGCACGAGCACCACGACGTCACGCGCGGTGCTCAGGTCACCGACGATCGCGACCCGGCGGGCGACGTCGGAACGCCACTGCGCGATCGACGGCGCGACCGACGGGAGGGCGATCAGCAGGAGGAACAGGACGGCTCGGCGCATGAACCGACGCTAGGAAGACCACGGACCCCGGATCGTCACCCCGGCGTGCCGTTTTCCCGTTGCTACCCCGGTATCACGAGCCCGCTCTCGTAGGCCGCGATGACGGCCTGGGCGCGGTCGCGCAGGCCGAGTTTGGTGAGCACGCGGCTCACGTGCGTCTTGACGGTCTGCTCGGCCAGCACCAGGTGCGCGGCGATTTCCGTGTTCGACAGGCCCTGCGCGATCAGCACGAGAATCTCGGTCTCGCGGTCGGTCAGGACCGACAGCTGCGCGGGCCGGACGCGGTCGGACCGGCGCGACCGCACGAAGTCCTCGATCAGGCGCTTGGTGATCGACGGTGCGAGCAGGGCCTCTCCCGCGGCCACCACGCGGACGGCGTTGAGCAGCTCGCGGGCCGGCGCGTGCTTGAGCAGGAACCCGCTCGCGCCTGCCTGCAACGCCTCGTAGACGTAGTCGTCGAGGTCGAACGTGGTCAGCACGAGGACCTTCAGGTCGTCCGACCCGTTCAGCAACAACCGCGTCGCCGTCAGTCCGTCCATTTCGGGCATGCGGATGTCCATCAGCACGACGTCCGGTCTGACCGTACGCGCCAGCGCGACGCCCTGCACGCCGTTGCCCGCGGCGCCGACGACCTCGATGTCGTCCTGCGAGTCGAGCAGCGCGGAGAACCCCTCGCGCACCATCTCCTGGTCGTCCACCACGACCACCCTGATCACTTGTCCCCCAACGGAATTCTCGCCCTGACCAGGAACCCGCCGTCCTCGGTCGACTTCACGGTCAGCGTGCCACCGTGCACGGCGACGCGTTCTCGCATCCCCACCAGGCCCTGCCCGCCGCCGCCACCCCTGGACGGCCCGCCGGCGGTGTTGATCACCACCACCTCGAGCACACCCTTGTTCTCGTGCACGTGGACGGACGCCTTCGAGCCGGGCGCGTGCCTGGTGGCGTTCGTGAGCGCCTCCTGCACGATCCGGTACGCGGTCAGGCCGACCGCCTCCGGAACCTCGTCCACGTCGACCTCGGCCTCGTCGCCGGGCCTCACCAGTTCCGGGATGCGGCTGATGCCCGGCTGCGGTTCCCGTTGAGGAGCCTCGCCGTTCGTCCGCAGCACGCCCAGCAGCCGTTGCATGTCGGTGATCGCCTCACGCGCGGCCTCTCCGACTTCCGCGAACTCCTGCCGCGCTTCCTCGTTCAGTCCCTTGAGACGGTAGGGCGCGGTCTCGCACCTGACCACCACCAGCGACATGTGGTGCGCCACGACGTCGTGCATCTCGCGTGCGATGCGGGCACGTTCCTCCAGCGCGGCCTTGGCGTCGCGCTCTTCCTCGAGTTCGCGTTCCGCTCTGCCACGCGCACCGAACAGGAACACCGCCGTACCCACGATCGGCACGAAAAACGCCGTGTCCGCGGCCTGCGGCTCGGACGCGATGATGAGCGCGCCGCTGAGCAACGTGGCCACGATCACGATCGCGCGCGAGTAGAACGCCGCGACCGCGACGAACAGCGGTACCGCGGTCCAGTACTGGAAGGTCTCGGCGCCGTCACCGGCACACAGGAGACTGACGAGGTAGAAGCCGGGCACCGCCAGCCGCCAGGCGTAGAGCGGCGACCAGATCAGCAGCACGTACGGCACGACCGTCACCAGGAAGACGACGACCCACCAGCCGTCCGAGTCCTCCTGGCGCACGTAGCCGGCGCTCGCGACGATCGCCCACACGAAAGCGTAGATGATCAGCGCGCCGTGCACCGGGATGCGCCACCGCCCCAGTGCCTTGGCGAGCACTCGGGTGCGATCAGGACCGAGAACGGTCCGGTACAGCGCGCGGAACACCAGCCGATGCTAGGTGGATCCGTTGATTCGCACATTGACCTGCGGAGTGACATACCCCGGTAGCACTCTGATCAAGATGGGGCATTGCGAATGCGTGACACCGCGCGGTAGGCAGTACCTGTGACACCACCACAGGATCCAGATCGCTGGTCACGGCTGACGGCCGTCGCCGGCGAGGCGCTGGCTGCGGCCAGGGCCGGGGAAGACGCTGTGGCGGTAGACCTCGTGACCGGGTACCTCAGCGGGTCGCCCGAGGGCAACGAGGAGATCCGTGAGCTCGTGCTCCTGCTGTTCGCCGAGTGCAGCAGCATGGTCAGCGCGCTCGGCTCCGGCGGCGCCACCCCGGTGAAGATGCAGGTCTTCGACGAGGAGGGCAACGAGGTCCAGATCGACGACGCGGACCCACCCGTCCGCACGGCGATTCGCGCGTTGCTGGCCGAGGTGCACGGCGACCAGGACGCGGCTGCGGAGCAGATCGAGATCGCCCTGGCCAACGGGCAACCGCAGGAGCTTGCGACAGTCGTCCTGCAAGCCCTGCGGTGGACCCTGAAGCTGGCGATCGAGTGTGAGACGCGCGACCTGCCCGTCGCGTCGTGGATCACCGCGTCGCTGGACGACCAACCCTGATGTGCAGCAGAGCGTCCGCACCGTCCATGAGGTGCTGATCGAGCGGGAAGTAGGCCATCGCCAGCATGGGGTCGGCGCCCGTGTCGGTGCGAGGTGAGCCCACAGGCTTGTCCTTCGTGATGCCCCAGGTCGTGAACCTGTCCTGCAGGCGGCCTTCGAAGGTCGCTTTGTCCGGTTCGCCGAGCCCGATCGAGTCGTTGCGGCCGAGCGTGCCGCCGATCACGGTGTACTGGTCACCGAGGATCGGCGCCACGAGCGCGCCCGCGGAGAACCACTCGACGCGTTCGCCGGCCATCTCCATCGAACTGTTGGTGCGCTGCAGGTGGGCGTTGTGCGCGAACACGAACGTCGGCCCGTTCGCGGCCTCGGCGCGCCGGATCTCCAGCAGGTTCCGCGCCATCACGCCGTCCCGCATCTGGCACAGGCGGTTGAGGCGCACGCCCAGCGGGTTCGGTTCCGCGCACTCCCGGTGGTACTGGAGCAGGCTGAGTCCGGCCTCCAGGTGCGTCTCCGCGCGGGCCCAGGCCTCGTCAGTGGTCCTGCGCTCGTGCAGCCGCCTGAGCATCCCGGTGCCGATCTCACGCAGCCTGATCGCTTCTTCCGACCGACCCGGCGACTGGGTGAGGTCCATGACGGCCTCGTCGCGGCTCCACTTCTCGTCGTCGATCGTCAGATCCACGTCCTCGCCCAGGTAGTCGCGGGCGTGTTCGAGGTAGGGACGCGGGCTGGGCGCGCTGGCCGTCTCGGTCTGGAAGTCGAAGCCGTGGAACGACAGGCGGTCCTGAGGCGCTTTGTCCGCGTTGTACTCGCGCATCCACTGCACGAGCTCACGGTTGGCCGGCCAGTTCTCCCCGAACGTGTGGGAGAAGCCTTCCTTCATGATCGTGTCGAGGTCACCGGGGCCGCCGTGGACGTAGTCGTTGACGCCCAGGCCCCTGATCCGGCAGGACTCCAGGGCGATCGAGCGGAATCCCAGGCCCGCGAGCTGCTCGAACAGCTCGTTGCGGATCCAGGTGTGGGCGTGCTCGAGGTGCGTCGGCTCGCCGAACCCCAGCAGCTCGGTGAAGGGGGTGATGAACTCGCGAATGTCCTGGCTCATGTGGTTCAACCGTAACATTGAAAGCTCAGTTGATACTTTCACGCGATCTTCTCGGCATTCACGCCTAAAGTCTCAACTGTGCGACCAACCGACCTCGCCCGTGAGCACGGCCTGTCGACCCAGGCGGTGCGCAACTACGAGGAGTCCGGGTTCCTCCCGCCCGCCGAGCGCACGCCGTCCGGCTACCGCGTCTACACCGAGGTCCACGCCGCCGCGCTGCGCACGTTCCTCGCGCTGATCCCGGCCTTCGGGCACGCCACCGCCGGCCAGATCATGAACGCGATTCACGCCGGCTCGCTGGACGACGTGCTCGCGACGATCGACCGGGGCCACGAACAACTGCTGCGCGACCGGTCCACCCTCGACTCGGTCAGCCGCGCGGTGCAGGACCTGACCGACTTCGAACCGGTCCTGGAGCCGCGCACGATCGGCGAACTGGCCCGGCGCCTCGGCGTGACCCCGGCGACGCTGCGCGCGTGGGAGGAGGCCGGCATCCTCGTGCCGTCCCGCGAACCGACCGGCTACCGCCTGTTCCGGGCCGAGGACGTCCGCGACGCCGAACTCGCCCACCTGCTGCGGCGCGGCGGCTACCCGTTGGCGCGCATCGCTTTGGTGGTCGACCAGATCCGCACGGCGGGCGGCACCGACACCCTCGGCGCCGCCCTCGCCGACTGGCGCCGCCGCCTCACCGCACGGGGCTTGGCGATGCTGGCCGCCTCCGCACGTCTCAACGACTACCTGACCGCACGGGCACCAGCTCCGTGACGAGCGCGCCGACCTGCTCGCTCTCGATCAGGAACGCGTCGTGCCCGTACGGCGACTCGATCACCCTCACGTCGTCGGCCCCGGGAATGCCCGCCGCCAGCTCTTCCTGCTGTGCCAACGGGTACAGGCGATCCGAGTCGACACCGGCGACGATCGTGCGCGCGGTGACCCTCCGCAGCGCCGCCTTGATCCCACCGCGCCGGTATCCGACGTCGTGCGAGTTCATCGCCTCCGTCAACGTGACGTAGCTGGCCGCGTCGAACCGCCGGGTCAGCTTCGCCGCGTGGTGGTCCAAGTAGGACTCCACCTCGAACCGTCCGTCGTCCTGCCTGCTCCTGCCGAACCTGGCCTGCAACTCCCGCTCGCTGCGGTAGCTGATGTGCGCGATCCGCCGCGCGATCCCCAGTCCCTCCACGGGATCGGCCCTGATCGCGTGCAGCTGCGCGGACGCCAGCGCGATCTGCTCGGCGGACGCCGCGGCAGTGGTCGCCAGCAACAACAGCGACTCGACCCGTTCCGGCTCGCTCACCGCCCACTCGACGGCCCGCATGCCACCCATCGACCCGCCGAGCACGGCGGCCCACCGCCCGATGCCCAGGTGGTCCGCGAGGTGCACCTCGGCCGCGACATGGTCGCGAATCGTGAGGTCGGGGAACCGGGGGTGCTGCCAGGGCCCGGTGCTGCCCTGACAGCCTCCCAGCACGTTCGGCGCGACGACGAAGAACGCGTCGAGCGGCTTACCCGGCCCCACGAGGGAGTCCCACCAGCCCGGCGTCGGGTGACCCGGCTCCACGCCCCCGGCGACATGGCTGTCCCCGGTCAGGGCGTGGAGCACGAGCACCGCGTTGGAGGCCTCGGCGTTCAAGGTCCCCCACGTCTCGTACGCGAGCTGGAAACCCGGCAGTTCCCCGAACTTCCCGGCGTGGCTGAACCACTTCCGCCGGCCGTTCGGATCGCCGAACCGCCAGCCGCCCACTACAACTCGGACTTCGCCGCGGTGAAGCCCGCCTCCAGGTCCGCCTTGAGGTCCTCCAGCCCCTCCAGTCCGACCGACAGCCGCACCAGGCCGGGCGAGACACCCGTGACGAGCTGCTCCTCGGGCGTGAGCTGGCTGTGCGTGGTCGACGCCGGGTGCACGATCAACGACCGCACATCACCGATGTTCACCAGCTGGCTGAACAGACTCGTGCCGTCGACGAACGCCCGGCCGGCCGAGACACCACCACGCAGCTCGAAGCTCACGACCGCGCCGGCACCCTTCGGCAGGTACTTCCGCGCGTTGTCGTGGAATGGCGACGACGGCAGGCCCGCGTAGTGGACCTTCTCGACCTCGTCCCGTCCCTCCAGCCACTCCGCAAGCGCTTGCGCGTTCTGCACGTGCCGCTCGATCCGCAGCGACAACGTCTCGATGCCCTGAATCACCAGGAAGCTGGTCAACGGCGCGATGGCCGCACCCGTGTCCCGCAGCCCCTGCACCCGCAGCTTCGCCGCGAACGCCCCGTGCCCGAGCACCGGCCAGTACCGCAGCCCGTTGTAGCTGGGGTCGGGCTCGTGGAAGTCCGGGAACTTCTCCGCGCCGTACTCGAACTTCCCGCCGTCCACGACCACGCCCGCGATGGCCGTCCCGTGCCCACCGAGGTACTTGGTCGCGGAGTGGATCACGATGTCCGCCCCGTGCTCCAACGGCCGAAGCAAATAGGGCGTGGGCACCGTGTTGTCGACGATCAGCGGAACCTGGTTCGCGTGCGCGACCCCGGCAACCCCTTCGACGTCCAGCACGTGAGAACGCGGGTTGGCCAGCGTCTCCGCGAAGAACAGCTTGGTGTTGGGCCGCACCGCGGCCTGCCAGGCGTCAAGATCGTCCGGGTCGTCCACGAACGACACTTCGATGCCGAGCTTCGGCAACGTGTAGTGGAACAGGTTGTACGTACCGCCGTACAACGACGCACTGGACACAAGATGGTCCCCGGACCGCGCCAGGTTCAGGATCGCGGCGGTCTCCGCGGCCGACCCGGACGCGAAGGCAACAGCCGCAACGCCCCCTTCGAGCGCGGCGACCCGCTGCTCCAGCACGTCCTGCGTGGGGTTGTTGATGCGCGTGTAGATGTGCCCGGGCTCAGCCAGCGCGAAGAGGTCAGCACCGTGCTGCGTGTCCCTGAAGACGTAGGAGGTGGTCTGGTAGATCGGCGTGGCACGAGCACCAGTGGCCGGATCGGGCGCGGCGCCCGCGTGGATCTGAGCAGTCTCGAAGGACCAGGACATGGCTGTGCTCCAACGTTCGCAGATGCGGGGGTCTGGGATCAGCGGGAGCGACGACAAGCCATGCTGGTGACGCGCACGTAGTCGACGTAGCGCCGGCTAACCAACGGCATGGTCATAGTCGATGAAGGTAGGGGGCCAGACGGTCCCTCCGACACCCCGTCCACCAGGTGAGACCGCTTAGGCTGATCGCATGCGCACAGCTCTGGTCGGCTACGGACTAGGTGGGGCGGCCTTCCACGCCCCGTTCATCGAGGCAACGGAAGGCCTGGACCTCTCCGCCGTCGTCACGTCGAACCCGAGGCGCCAGGCAGAGGTGGCGGCCCGCTACCCGAACACCCGCCTTCTGTCCTCTCTGGACGAAGTCTGGACGGGCAACTTCGACCTGGTGGTCATCACCACCCCGAACCGCTTCCACGCAACGCACGCCCGCCAGGTTCTGGAACACGGCCTCAACGTGGTGGTGGACAAGCCCTTCGCAGGCTCAGCGATGGAAGCAAGAGCCCTGGCCTCAATAGCCTCCTCCAAAGGCCTGATGCTCGTCCCGTTCCACAACCGCCGCTGGGACGGCGACTTCCTGACGGTGAAGCGCCTGCTGGCCGAAAAGACCCTGGGCACAGTCCACAAGTTCGAGTCCCGCTTCGAACGCTACCGCCCAGAGATCAAGTCCTCCTGGAAGGAATCGGGCGACCCGGCAGACCTGGGCAGCATCCTCTTCGACCTGGGCACCCACCTGGTAGACCAGTCAGTGGCCCTCTTCGGCCGCCCAACGTCAGTACACGCCGAAATAGCCACCGTCCGCCCAGGCGCAAAGGCAGACGACGACGTCTTCCTCTCCCTGACGCACGAACACGGCGTCCGCTCCCACCTCTGGATGAGCGCCCTGGCAGCAGACCTGGGCCCCCGCTTCCGCGTGCTGGGCCACGACGCCGCCTACGTGAAGTACGGCATGGACCCCCAGGAAGACCGCCTGAAGGCAGGCGAAACCCCAGCAGGCCCGGGCTGGGGCGAAGAACCAGAAGAGGCCTGGGGCACGCTGGCCGGAAAACCCCACCGCACAGAACCAGGCGCATACCAGGACTTCTACGCCCAAGTAGCAGCAGGAAAGCCCCCAGTCTCACCCCAAGACGCAGTAGCGGGCCTAGAGGTGATCGAGGCAGCAAAGCAGTCAGCAACAACAGGCGACGCAGTACGCCTCTGACAAAACGCGAAGCCGAAGGCGAGCCCCCACCCAAGCGAAGCCGAAGGCGAGCCCCCACCCAAGCGAAGCCGAAGGCGAGCCGTCTTTCCATACGGGCCGGGCGGTGGGGTCCCGTCACGAGTCGCGCCATAGCACTTGCTGCATGAGAGGAGGGGTGTCAAGCGGACACGCTTTTCGTCCTGTCTCTTATA
>NZ_JAXAVV010000022.1:0-161544 GCF_033949925.1 Lentzea kristufekii | reverse complement strand
GGCCTAGGCCCGGCGCCTCAACACCACGCCCGCGAGCAGCAGGAGCAGGCCGAACGCCGCCAGCGGCAGGGCCGGGAAGCCGGTCCACGCGATCGGCGGGTCCTGCCGCACGTTCACGGTCGCCGAGCACCTCGGGTCGGAGCCGCCGGGCCTGCAGTTCGCGCCCGGCTCGTCCGAGGTCACGACGTTGCGCAGCTCACCGGGCCCGGTCGCGGTCACCCGGTACGTGACCGTGGCCGAGGCTCCGACCGCCAGCTCACCGGACCACGTCAGCACCGGCGACGTGAACGTGCCCGCGTCCGTGCCGCCCCAGCTCGCGTGCTTCAGCACGTCCGCCAGCGAGTCGCTGAACGACCCGGTGACCGGCGTCTGGCCCGTGTTCCGGACGGTCACGGTGTAGGTGATCTTCTCGCCCGGTTTCGCCTCCGCCCGGTCCGCCTTCTTCACGATCTCCAGGCCCGACACTGGGGTCTCGGTGCCACACGCCTCGCCTGGACAGTTCGACGGTGTGTCCGACGTGACGACGTTGCGCAGCGTGAAGTCGCCGGTCGGCGGGTCGTTCACGCGCACCCGGTACGTCACCGTCTTCGTGGCCCCGATCGCGAGCTCACCGGTCCACGTCAGCTTCGGCTCGGCGAACGAACCTGCGTTCGTGTCCACAAAGGACGCGTCGTCCAGCACTCCGCTCAGGTCGTCCACGAAACCGGCCGCGGGCAACGGGGTCTGGCCGGTGTTCGTGACCGTCACGGTGTACGCCACCAGGTCGCCGGGTTTCGCGGAGGTCCGGTCGGCCTTCTTGAGGATCTCCAGGCGCGGCACCAGCACCTCGACCGAACAACCCTCGCGGCAGTTCGAGCCGGGGGTGTCGGACGTGACGACGTTCTTGAGCCGCAGGTCGCCCTTACTCGTGACGGTCACCGAGTACCGCACCGTCGCAGATGCCCCGACCGCCAGATCGCCCTTCCACGTGAGCTTCGGTGCCGCGTAGGTGGCGA
The DNA here is from genome assembly GCF_033949925.1 of Lentzea kristufekii. Taxonomy (NCBI): domain Bacteria; kingdom Bacillati; phylum Actinomycetota; class Actinomycetes; order Pseudonocardiales; family Pseudonocardiaceae; genus Lentzea; species Lentzea kristufekii. The sequence continues at coordinate 160,549 of NZ_JAXAVV010000022.1, read as the reverse complement.
GACCCGAGGTCGAGGCCGCGTCGCCGTTGTACGTGGCGTCGTCGAGCACGTCGGTCATGTCGTCGGCGAACGCGGCGTCGCGCAGCATCGTGGCGCCGGTGTTCGTGACGACGATCGTGTAGGTGACCTTCTCGCCGGGCCTGGCCTCGGTCCGGTCCGCCTTCTTCACGATCTGGAAGCCGGCGATCGGGGTGTCCGTGGTGCAGCCGTCCGCGCAGTCGGTGTCCGGGATGTCAGACGACACGACGTTCTTGAGCCGCTTGTCCCCCGCACCCGTCACCTTGACCGAGTACGTGACCGTCACCGACGCGCCGACCGCCAGGTCGCCGGTCCACGTGAGCTTCGACGCCGTGAAGGACACCGAACCCGCGGTCGCCGCCTGATCACCGTTCCAGCTCGCGTCGTCCAGCACGCCCGTGAGGTCGTCGGCCACCGTGATTCCACTGTGGACCGTCTTGCCGGTGTTGGTGATCGTCACGGTGTAGCCGACGTCGTCACCCGGCTTGGCTGACGCCGGTTCTGACGTCTTCACCAGCTTCAGCCCGGCGATCGGCGTGACCGTCGCGCACTCGACGCAGGTGCCGCCCGGCGTGCCTGTCGTCACGACGTTGTCCAGGCTGAAGTCGCCGGTCACCGGGTTCTTCACGACGACGGTGTAGGTCACGGTCGCCGTCGCGCCGACCGGCAGGTCACCGGTCCACGTCAGCGTCGGCGCGGCGAACGAGACCGTGCCGCTCGACGCCGTCCACGTGCCGAACGTCGCGTCGTCCAGCACCTTGCTCAGGTCGTCGGAGAACGACGCCCCGGCCAGCTCGGTCTGGCCGATGTTGCGCGCCTTGACCGTGTAGGTGACGGTGTCGCCCGGCTTGGCGCTCTGGACGTCGACGCTCTTGCTGACCTCCAGGCCCGGCAACGGAGTCGACGTCGAGCACTTGGGGTCCGTCGATCCCGGCGGGCAGTTGCCGCCGGGTGTGTCCGAGGTGACGACGTTGTTCAGCCGGTGATCGCCGGCCGCCGTCACCTTCACCGAGTAGGTGATGACGGCCTGCGACCCGATCGGCAGGCCACCGGTCCAGGTCAGCTTCGGAGACGCGTAGGTCACCTCGCCGACGGTCGCGGCCTGGTCGCCGTTCCAGGTCGCGTCGTCCAGCACACCCGTCAGGTCGTCGCTGAACGAGGCGTTCTGCGACGTCTGCCCGGTGTTCCGGACGGTCACGGTGTACGTCACGACGTCACCCGGCACAGGCTTCTCCGGCGAGGCCTTCTTCACGATCTCCAGACCCGCGACCGGGGTGTCCGTGGCGCAGCCCTCCGAGCAGTCGGTGCCAGGGGTCTCCGACGACACCGCGTTCTTGAGCCGCTTGTCCCCCGCACCCGTCACCTTCACCGAGTACGTGACCGTCACCGAGGCACCGACGGCCAGGTCCCCGGTCCAGGTGAGCTTCGGCTCCTCGAACGACACCGAACCCGCGGTCGCCGCCTGATCACCGTTCCAGCTCGCGTCGTCCAGCACACCCGTGAGGTCGTCGGCCACCGAGATTCCACTGTGGACCGTCTGGCCGGTGTTGCTGATCGTCACGGTGTACTTGACGGTGTCACCGGGCTTCGTCGTGGCCGGCTCGGACTTCTTCACCAGCTTCAGCGAAGCGACCGGTGTGTCCGTGGTGCAGCCGTCGACGCAGTTGTTGCCGGGAGTCTCGGACGTGACGACGTTCTTCAGCCGCTTGTCGCCCGCCCCGGTGACCTTCACCGCGTACGTGACGGTCGCCGTCTCACCGACACCCAGCCGCCCGGACCACGAGAGCTTCGGCGCCGCATAGGTCGCCGTGCCCGTCGAGGCGTTCACCGCCTCCCAGGTCGCGTCGTCCAGCACACCGGTGAGGTCGTCGGCGAACGACGCGTCGAGCACGGTCTTGCCGGTGTTGCGCACGGTCACCGCGTACTTCACGGTGTCGCCCGGTTTGGCCGACGCGGGCTCGGCGGTCTTCTTGATCTCCACACCGGACACCGGGGTGTCGGTCGTGCAGTTCGGTACGCAGTTGTTGCCGGGGGTGTCGGACGTGACGACGTTCGTCAGCTGGTGATCGCCCTTGCCGGTCACGACGACCGTGTACTTCACGGTCGCGGAGCCGCCGATCGGCAGTGTGCCGGACCAGGTGAGCACGGGCGACGTGAACGTCCCCGCGGTCGTGCCGCCCCAGGTCGCGTCGTCGAGCACCTTCGTCAGGTCGTCGCGGAACGACGCGTTCAGCTCGGTCTGCCCGGTGTTCCGCACGGTCACGGTGTAGGTGACGGTGTCACCGGGGTTCGCGGACTTCCGGTCGGCCTCCTTCACGATCTCCATGCCGGGCAACGGGGTCGTGGTCGAGCACTTCGGGTCCGTCGAGCCTGGCGGGCAGTTGCCGGGAACCTCGCTGCTGACCACGTTCGCCAGCCTGTGGTCGCCCTTGATCGGGTCGTCGACCTTGACCACGTAGGTCAGGGTCGACGAAGCACCGACCGCGAGGTCACCGGTCCACGTCAGCGTCGGCGCGGCGAACTCCGCCTTGCCCGTGGAAGCCTGCACGGACACCCACGACGCGTCGTCGAGCACGCCGGACAGGTCGTCCGTCACCTTCTCGCCGGTCAACGGCACCTGACCGGTGTTGGTGATCGTCACGGTGTAGGTCACCTGGTCACCGGGGTTCGCGGACTGCCGATCGGCCTTCTTCTCGATCGTCAGCTCACGGCCGGGCGTCTCGGTGCTGCACGACGGGTCCGTGGAGCCGGGCGGGCAGTTGTTGCCGGGTGTGTCCGAGGTGATCTTGTTGTTGAGCTTCTTGTCGCCGGGGTTCGGGTTCTTCACCGTCACCGTGTAGGTGATCGTGGCCGTGCCGCCGATCGGCAGGTCGCCCTTCCACTCCAGCCTCGGCCACACCAGCGTGACCGCGCCTGTCGTGGCCTGCGCGTCGTCGTTGTAGACCGCGTCGTCCAGCACCTTCGTCAGGTCGTCGGTGAAGGACGCTCCTGTGTGGACGGTCTGGCCGGTGTTGGTGACCTCGACCGTGTAGGTCACGGTTTCACCGGGCACGACCTGGTCGCGGTCGTCGGACTTCTCGATGCGCAGCCCGGCGATCGGCGTGCTGGTGGAGCACTTGTCGCCGCCGGGGCAGTCGGCGCCGGGCGTGGTCGACGTGATCACGTTGTCCAGCTTGAAGTCCGCCGGGTCGCCGACCTTCACCGCGTACGTGACGGTGGCCGTGCCGCCGACCGCGAGATCACCGGTCCAGATCAGGCGAGGGGCCGTGAAGGAAGCCGAGCCCGTGGAGGCCTCGGCGGAAACCCAGTCGGCGTCGTCCAGCACCTTCGTCAGGTCGTCGGTGAAGGTGACGCCCTGCAACGGAGTCTTGCCGGTGTTCCGCACGGTCACGGTGTACTTCACCGTGTCGCCCGGCTTGGCCGACTGCCGGTCCACCGCCTTCTCGAACTCGACACCGGACACCGGCGTGGTGGTCGTGCAGTTCGGCACGCAGTTGTTGCCAGGGGTCTCCGAGGTGACGACGTTCGTGAGCTGCTTGTCGCCCTTGCCGTTCGCGACGACGGTGTACGTCACCGTGGCCGACTCGCCGGGCGCCAGCGGGCCGTTCCAGGTCAGCTTCGGAGCCGCGAAGGACGCCGTGCCCGAGGAAGCGCTGACCGAACCCCAGCCGGCGTCGTCGAGGACCTGCGTCAGGTCGTCGGCGAACGAGGCGTTCAACGGCGTCTTGCCGGTGTTCCGCACGGTGACCGTGTACTTCACCGTGTCACCGGGGTTCGCCGACTGCCGGTCGACCTCCTTCCTGATCTCCACCCCGGAGACCGGGGTCGACGTGCGGCAGTCCGCGTCGGTGGAGTCTGGCGGGCAGTTGCTGCCCGGCGTCGGCGACGTCACCACGTTGTCCAGCTGGTGATCGCCCTTGCCGGTCACCTTCACCGTGTACGTGATCGTCGCCGATCCACCGACCGCGAGCGTGCCGGTCCAGTCCAGCTTCGGTGCCGCGAACGTGGCCGTGCCGGTGGAAGCGCCGGCGGAAACCCAGTCGGCGTCGTCGAGCACCTTCGACAGGTCGTCGCTGAACGCGGCGTTCAGCGACGTCTTGCCGGTGTTGGTGACCTTGACCTTGTACGTCACGGTGTCGCCAGGATCGGCGGACTTCCGGTCGACCGACTTCTCGATCTTCAGGCCGGGCACCGGCGTGGTCGTGCCGCACTTCGGATCCGTCGACCCCGGCGGGCAGTTGCCGCCCGGCGTGCTCGACGTGATCGCGTTGTCCAACTGGAAGTCGCCCTTGACGGGGTTCGCGATCTTCAGCGAGTACGTGACGGTCGCGGAGCCGCCGACGGGCAGGTTGCCGGTCCACGTCAGCTTCGGCGAGACGAAGTCCGCCACACCTGAGGAAGCCGTGGCGGAAACCCACTCCGCGTCGTCGAGCACCTTCGTCAGGTCGTCGGTGAAAGTGGCGCCCTGCCAGAGAGTCTTGCCCGTGTTCGTGACGGTGACGGTGTACGTCACGGTCTCGCCGGGGTTCACCGACTGCTTGTCGGCCTGCTTCTCGAAGCTGATGCCGGACACCGGGGTGTCGGTCGTGCAGCTCGGCACGCAGTTGTTGCCGGGCGTGTCCGAGGTGACGACGTTCATGAGCTGCTTGTCGCCGTTGCCGGTGACGACGACGGTGTAGGTGACGGTCGCCGACGCCCCGACGGCCAGCGCACCCGTCCAGGTCAGCGTGGGCGAGGCGAACGTGGCCGTGCCGGAGGACGCCGTCGCGCTGCCCCAGGTCGCGTCGTCGAGCACCTTGGTCAGGTCGTCGGCGAACATCGCGTTCAACGGCGTCTTGCCGGTGTTGGTGACCTTGACGGTGTACTTCACCGTGTCGCCCGGATTGGCCGCCTGCCGGTCGACCGACTTCTCGATCTTCAGGCCCGGCGTGTTCACCGTGGTCGAGCAGTCCGGGTCGGTCGAGCCCGGCGGGCAGTTGCCCGCACTGCCGACCACCGCGTTGCGCAGCTGGTGGTCGCCCGTGATCGGGTTCTTGACCGTGACGGAGTAGGTCAGCGTGACCGTCCTGCCCTTGGCGACGTCACCGGTCCACGTGAGTTTCGGTGCTGAGTAGGAGATCGAGCCCGAGGTCGCGGCCTGGTCGTCGTTGAACGTCGCGTCGTCCAGCACCTGCGTCAGGTCGTCGGACACGGTCAGACCGGTGACGTCCGTGGCGCCGGAGTTGGTGATGGTGATGGTGTACGGCACTTGGTCGCCAGGATTCGCGGTGGTCCTGGTCGTCGACTTCTTGATGTCCAGGCACTCGACCGGCAGCCGGTAGTCCTCGACCTCACCGCTGTCCGCGAGACCCGTCGCGCTGGCCGCCTGGTCGGTGTCGTAGCTCGCCCGGAACCGCGCGTAGGTGTTGCCGCACTTGACGTTCTGCGGAATCTTCCAGGTGATCGTCGCGGATCGCGCGCCGGCCGCGAAGCTCGCACACGCGCGTTCGCCGGCGTCGAAGGAACCGTTGCCGTTGAAGTCGATCCACGCGCACACCCGGCCGGGCTGCGAGGCACCGGACAGCGTCACGGGCACCGAGTAGTCGTCACCGGCGTTCGACCGGGCCAGCCGCGGGAACGCCGCCACGCCGTCGTCGAGGTCGTCGCCGCCGGGAAGGTTGTTGTCGGCGCCCGCCGCGACGGCCTTGGGGCTCGGGGTGGTCGAGCCGGTGTTGATCGTCGCCGGGTTGTCGGCCGACACGCCCGAGCCCAGAACGAGATCGCCGACGACGTGGCTGGCGGCGGCACCGGCGTCGTAGCTCGCGGGCGCGTCACCGAAGTCCTCGTCCACCGAGACACCCGCGACGTAGAAGTCGTCGGTCGCGTTGCTGCTGTTGGTGAGCATGTCGACCTGGAAACTCACGGAGCTGACCGTGCCGTTCATGCGCACGCTGCCGCACGACGCGGGAGCCTGCCTCGCACCGTTGGAGTTGCACAGGACGTTGAGGTTGCGGTTCGGCGCCTCGACGCGCGTGCCGTTCTGCCCGATCTGCATGTTCGTCGCGCCCGCCAGCGGCCCGTCGAGCGTCACTCCTGGCGTGGTCAGCGTGTGTGCGACGTGCGTGCTGCCGGTGTTGCCGACGGTCGCGCCGCTGCCCGCGATGTGCAGCACGGGATCGCGCACCGGCCGGTTGAAGGAGAACGTCAGCGTGCCCCGGTTGAAGCAGTCCACGAACGCGGCACATCCCGCACCGGCGGCGGTGAGGCCGATCAGCGCCGTGTTCGCGGGGATCTGCGGCCGGAAGTTACCGGGCACCGCCCCGCGGTCGCCGGGAGGCGAGTTCAGCGTGGTCAGCCGCAGGTTCGCGCCGGACACCGACGCCGTGACCACCGCACCGGACGGCAACGTCGAACGCGCCGACGCGTTCACCGCCGGCAACGCGGAACTCGTGGACCACGACCCGGCCGCGTGCGTCTGGTACGCCTGCGCGGGTAGCGAGAACGTCGTTACCGAGACCACGAGCAACAGGGCCAGCAGGGCGGCGCGCATAGCACTCCTCAGCAGCGTGACGACTCCGTCACGCTAGGTGCACGTAAACCCATCTACCAGCGAAGTCACCGCTTCAGGCGACCTCGACGCGCGGCCGTGCTGCGGGTTCGGCGACCCGGCCCGATACTGCGTGACCGCAACGAGAAGGGCCCCGGTCGCGATGACCGGGGCCCTTCTCAGTGCTGACGACTCAGGCGCCGAACCCGACCTTGCGCGAGTCCTGCGGGCCGATCTCCACGTACGCGACGCGGCCAGCGGGCACGACGAACCGCGCACCCTTGACGTCCACCAGCGACAGCACGCTGGACTTGCCGGACACCGCGTCCGAAACCAGAGTCTCGACCTCGGAAGGGTTGAGCTCACTGGTCACGACGAGTTCGCGCCCGCTGTCCGCGACGCCGATCCTGACCTCCACGCTGACCTCCGTGCTCAAGAGAAAAATCTGATGCCGAGCCTACCCAGTGCGGCGACCACAATCACCGACAGGCGCTCCCGGTGTTCAGCAGGGCACCTCGCGGTGTCGACCCCCGCTCCCCATATGCCCGATATGAGGAGCGGGGGTCGACACCGCGATGCACCCGTCTGACCAGCGGGAATCACCTGCCGGCGGTTAGTGGTCGCCGCACTAGCCCAGACCCAGCTGCGTCATGCGCCGCGCGTGCGACTGCTGAAGGCGGCGGAACAGCTGACCGATCCCGGCGAGGTCGCCGGAGCCCCGGATGATGAGCTCGGAGAGGCCGTCCCGTTCCGCCACCACGTACTGGGCCTGCGTCAACGCTTCTCCGAGCAGCCGCCGGCCCCACAGCGCGAGCCGGTCGCGCACCCGCGGATCGGACTCGACGGCGGCCAGGACTTCGCGTTCAGCGAACGCCGAGTGACCCGTGTCGGCGAGCACGTGGAGCACCAGCTCCTTGGTCGGTGCGTCGAGCCACTCCGCGATCTCGCGGTAGAAGTCGGCCGCGAGCCCGTCGCCGACGTACGCCTTCACGAGCGACTCGAGCCACGACTTGGGGCTCGTCGACTCGTGGAACGCGTCGAAACCCTTCACGAACGGCGTCATCGCGTCCTCGACGGTGATGCCCTCGGCGGCGAGGTGCTTCTGCAGCAGCGTGAAGTGGCCGATCTCGGCCGCGGCCATCTGCGCGAGAGCGGCACGCCCCGCCAAGGTCGGCGCCGTGCGCGAGTCCTCCGTCATCCGGTCGAAAGCCGAGAGCTCGCCATATGCAAGCGCTCCCAGAAGATCGACAACACCCTCTGCAACACCCATGAGACCGAACTCTAGTGCGCGCTAGGTGGTCAAAAGTGTCTTGCCAGGTAGAATGGGGGCGGACGCCCGGCGTGACGAGTGTGACGACCACGCAGTGGCCCAATTTTTTCTTGGGCAGGCGCCAGAATGGTGCGCGTACACCTTTCCCGCAGCTGCTCATCGAGCGCGGTCGAGAGGCCCGGCCAGGGCTCGTACGCGCTTGGTACGAGAGAGGCTGATCACCCTGACCGCTGAAGTAGAAGCACATCTGGACCCGGTTCTCCTGGAACACAGCGAGGCCGGAGTTCCCGAAGAAGACACGTCGCACCCGTTGCTGGCAGACGCCCCGGTGCAGTCCGAATCCCCCACGTTCGCCGAGCTCGGCGTGCGTCACGAGATCGTCAAGGCGCTCGGCGAAGCCGGCATCGAGCGCACGTTCGCCATCCAGGAGCTGACGCTCCCCATCGCACTCGCCGGTGACGACCTCATCGGCCAGGCGCGCACCGGCATGGGCAAGACCCTCGGGTTCGGCGTGCCGCTGCTGCACCGCGTCGACCTGCCCGGCGACGGCACCCCGCAGGCCCTCGTGGTCGTGCCCACCCGTGAGCTGTGTCTCCAGGTCTCGCACGACCTCACCGACGCGTCGAGGCACCTCGGTGTGAAGGTCGCCGCCATCTACGGCGGCATCCCGTACGAGCGGCAGATCGCGCAGCTCCGCAAGGGCGCCGATGTCATCATCGGCACGCCCGGCCGCCTGCTCGACCTGGCCGAACAGCGCCACCTGGTGCTCGGCAAGGTCCGCATGCTGGTGCTGGACGAGGCCGACGAGATGCTCGACCTGGGCTTCCTGCCCGACATCGAGCGCATCCTGAACATGGTTCCGGACGAGCGTCAGACGATGCTGTTCTCGGCGACCATGCCGGGCCCGATCATCACGCTGGCCCGCACGTTCCTGAACCAGCCGACGCACATCCGTGCCGAGGAGAACGACGCAGGTCAGACGCACGAGAACACCTCGCAGTTCGTCTACCGGGCGCACTCGATGGACAAGCCGGAGATGCTGGCCCGCGCGCTGCAGGCCCGCGACCGGGGTCTCACGATGGTCTTCGCGCGGACCAAGCGGACCGCGCAGAAGGTCGCCGACGACCTGACCGAGCGCGGGTTCGCCGCGGCCGCCGTCCACGGCGACCTGGGTCAGGGCGCGCGTGAGAAGGCGCTGCGGGCGTTCCGCGCCGGCAAGGTCGACGTGCTGGTCGCCACCGACGTCGCCGCGCGCGGCATCGACATCGACGACGTGACGCACGTCATCAACTACCAGTGCCCCGAGGACGAGAAGACGTACGTGCACCGCATCGGCCGCACGGGCCGTGCCGGGCGCACGGGTGTCGCCGTCACGTTCGTCGACTGGGACGAGACGCACCGCTGGGCGTCGGTCAACGACATGCTGGGCCTCGGCCAGCCGCTGCCGGTCGAGACGTACTCCACGTCGGACCACCTCTACGCCGACCTGGGCATCCCGTCCGGTTCCACGGGCCGGTTGCCGCTGAGCCACCGCACCCGCGCGGGCCTCGACGCCGAAGAGGAGGAGAAGCTCGACACGGGCAAGCGCAAGCGCCGCAGCAGCACCAGCAGCAGCGGCAGTCGTCGTACGGGCTCCGCCCCCGCCGGTGCCGAGCAGGCGCCGGAGTCGAGCGAGGAGACCAGGCCGAAGCGGTCCCGCTCGCGCACGCGCAGCCGCGCCGGCGTGACGCAGGAGGGCGAGCAGACGCAGACGGGCCCCGAAGCCACCGAGAAGCCGGCCTCGGACAAGCCGCGCAGGCGTCGGCGTCGCCGAAGCTCTGCCGAACAGGCCGCTCCTTCGGCAGACTGATCACATGTCGTCCCCCGGTTCCGACGTCACGGATGTCGAGGACGTTCTCGACGAGCCCGCACACGAGGCCGCACCCGTCGCAGAACGTCCGCCCGCCCGGTCCTGGCGCACCCGCGCCGACTTCATCGCGATCGCCCTGATCGCGGTGGTGTCGGTCACGGCGTCCGTGCTGACCTGGGCGTTCAGCGATGCTCGCGCTACGACGTCGGTCACCGGGCCGTCGACGTGGGAGCAGCTGCCCGAAGTGACCACGCTGCCTCCGTCGCTCGCCGAGGTGTGGCGGGCGAAAAGCGGTGCCTCGCTGTCCCCCGTGGTCGTGCAGACCGCGTTGAAGGACACGGGCGAGGAGAAGCCGTCGACGGTCGTGACCGGCGACGGCGGCGAGGTCAACGGGCGCGACCCGCTGACAGGTGACGTGCGGTGGAGGTACAAGCGCGACCTGCCGCTGTGCGTGGTCAGCACGGGCTGGGGCCGGGCGATGGCCCTGTACTCCAAGGGCACGAACTGCTCCGAGCTCACCTCGCTCGACGGGGTCACCGGCGAGCGGCGGGCACAGCGCAACGGCGACGCGGAACCGGGCACGGCACTGCTCAACGAGGGTTCACACCTGATCACCACCGGCTCGAAGTTCGTCGAGGTCTACCGGCGCGACGACCTGGTGCGCTCGCTCGAGTACGGCGCTCTGCGCGCGATCGTGAACCCGAACAAGCAGCCGCGGGCCGGCTGCACGTACGGCTCGGTCGCCGTCGCCTCCGGCAGGTTCGCGATGGTCGAACGCTGTCCCGACGACGCGTCCGACCGGGTGACGATCCTCAAGCCGAACCCGGACAAGTCCGACGAGCCGAAGGTGTTCGGCAGCCCCCTCACCGGCGCGAAGAACGTGCAGGTCGTTGCCGTCACCGAGAAGCTCGTCGCGGTGGCCGCACCGAGCCCGAGCCGGCTGCTGATCTTCGACGCGGAGAGCGGCAACCAGGTCGGCGAAGCACCGCTCGACATCCCCGACGCCGACTTCACCGACCCGCCGAACCACGTGGCACGCGTCTTCACGACGAAGACGAACGCCTTCTGGTTCACCGGTTCCCGCACGGTCGCGCTGTCGCTGGAGACGCTCACTCCACTGTGGACTGCCGAGGGTGCGCTGGGCGCCGGTACGACGCTCGCGGGCCGCGCGGTCATCCCGGTGAAGGAGGGCCTGCGCGTGTACGAGCAGGCCACCGGTGCCGTCGTGGGCACGATCCGGCTGAACCGCGAGGGCCACACGGGCCCTGTGCAACTGGCCACAGCCGGTCCAGTCGTGCTCGAGCAGCGTGGCGAAACCCTGGTCGCACTGCGATAGTTCAGCTCGTGCACTCGCAGATCAGCCCTCACCGGGCGCAACGCGTCGACCTCCCGGGCCGCTACGGCACGATCGCGGCGCTGCGTGCGCCCGCGATGGGCGACGACGCGATGCGCACGACCGTGCTGCTCGTGCCGGGCTACACGGGCTCCAAAGAGGACTTCGCGCCGATGATCGACCCGATCGCGGACGCGGGTTTCGAGGTCGTCGCGATCGACCTGCCGGGCCAGCAGGACTCACCGGGCCCGGACGACGAGGCGCTGTACCGGCCGGGTCCGCTGGGGTCGGTGCTCGCCGAGCTGATCGGGAAGATCGCGGCGGACGGCCGCAAGGTGTTGCTGCTCGGCCACTCCTACGGCGGTCTGGTGTCACGTGCGGCGGTGTTCGCCGGGGCCCCGATCGCGGGGCTCACGCTGATGTCGTCGGGCCCGTCCGAACTGCCCGCGGGAGATCGCCGCACGGTGCTGGAGGTCGGCGAGCACGTGCTGGCCGAGCAGGGCGTCGAGGGCACCCAGCGGCTGAACGAGCTGCGGGCGCAGCAGAACCCGGCGTACGCGGTGCTCCCGCAGGAGCTGAAGGACTTCTACCGCACCAGGTTCCTCAAGTCGCAGGCCGCGGCGTTGCTCGGCATGGGCAACGGCCTGCGCTACGAACCGGACCAGGTGGCGAAGCTGGCACGCGCGCTGCGTTCGTCCGGCACGCCCTGCCTGGTGGTGTGCGGCGACGCGGACGACGCGTGGACGCCCGCCGCGCAGCGCGACATGGCGGAGCGGCTGGACGCGGACTTCGCCGTGCTGCCCGGCGTGATGCACTCGCCGAACACCGAGGCACCGCTGGACCTCATCGCCACGCTGCTGCCGACGTGGCGGGCCTGGCTGACTTCCTGAAGTCAGGACATCAGAACCGCGGCGAACGCGCCGAGCAACATGAACGGCCCGAAGGGCAACGCGCTCTTGAGCGTGACCCTCCGCAGCAGCAACAGCACCAGCGACACGACTGCCGACAGGATGAACGCGAAGGCCGCGCCGAACAGCAGCACCGGCCAGCCGAGCCACCCGAGCGCCATGCCGATGACGCCGGACAGCTTCACGTCGCCGAAGCCCATCCCGGCCGGGTTGACGAACTCCAGCACGCGGTAGACGAACGCGAGCGCGAGCCCGCCGAGCACGGCCCTGCCGAGCGCGCCGAACGTGCCACCGGTCAGCGCGGCCACCGTGAGCAGGAGCAGCACCAGCGGGTACGCGGGCAGCGTCAGCACGTCCGGCAGCCGGTGCACGGCCGTGTCGATGAACGCGAGTGCGACGCCGACGGCCCCCAGGCACGCGAACGCGAGCACCTCGACCGAGCCGGCGAACTTGAGCGCGAGCACGGCGAGAACGGCCGCTGACACCAACGGCAGGGCGATGCCGGCACGCGTGAACCGGCTGACCGTGCCGTGCAGGGCGACACCCGAGGCGAGCCCGCCCAGGGCACCGCCGGCGGCCCAGAGAACCATCATGCGGCCGACGGTAGAGCGCGTACGACCACAACGGAACGTGACGACGGCAGATCTGGCCGAGGGGCCTACAGCGTGTCCCCCGATCGACCGACAATGTCCTCCGATCTGCGCTTTCGTTACACCTCATCGCCCGATACCGGCGACCACCTCACATCACGCAGAGTTGCGGCGTCCCGACCTGGATCACACATCCCACAGGAGACCGCAATGCTCACCTTCCTCAGCTACGTGCAGACGTTCCTCACCCGCACCAAGCGCGAAGACGACGACAGAGGCGCGACCGCCGTCGAGTACGGCCTGATGGTCGCCCTGATCGCGATCGTCATCATCGTCGGTGTGACCGCGGTCGGCGTGAACCTCCTGGCGCTGTTCAACGAGATCGCCGCCGAACTGCTCTGACCGTGAAGCGTCCGCACGAATCGGACCGTGGCGCCACCGCCGTCGAGTACGGCCTGATGCTGGCGTTGATCGCGGTCACCGCCCTGGTGGCCATCACCGCGGTCGGCGAGAACATGGCCGCCATGTTCGAGTTCGTCGCCGACGTCATCGATGGCTGAAGTCTCCTGTCCCGCGCGGCCGGCGCTCCCCTCCGCCGGCCGCGCGCCTTTCTTCGGAGCGGTCATGACGAACCTTGCTCGCGATCGCGGCGCGACCGCTGTCGAAGTCGCCCTGCTGATGCCGATCGTGCTCGTCCTCGTGATGGGCATCGTCGACTTCGGCTGGGCCGTGCGCGCCCAGATCACCCTGACGCAGGCCGCGCGTGAAGGCGTCCGGGTCGCCGCGCTGAGCCAGCCCGACCCCGCCGGTCGCGCGGTGCTCGCCGCGACCGGTCTCGACGACGTCGACGTCGCGGTCGACGCCTGCCCCGCAGGTGGGACCCCTGGCGAAGACAGCGCCGAGGTCGTGGTCACCCACACGTACGACTTCATCACGCCGGTCGGCGGTCTCGCCGGACTGTTCGGCGGCGGTGGCTTCGGCTCCCCCATCACGCTGAGCGCCGAGGGAGTCATGCCATGCGGATGAACACGGGTGACGACCGGGGAGCGCTCGGCGTGCTGATCAGCATCCTGCTCGGGTTCGGCGTCCTGCTCGGCATGGGCGCCATCGTGATCGACGTCGGCTTCCTCTTCAAGGAGCGTGCCGAACTGCAGAACGGGGCCGACGCCGGAGCACTGGCCGTCGCCCACAGCTGCGCCGCCGAGCCCTGCATGGTCAACAAGTCCAACTACTTCGCCAACCACAACGCCAAGGACGGCGTGTCCACTGTGGATGTCGTGTGCGGATACGACAAGGGCGGCGTCCTGCCCTCCTGTCCCGCGACGACGGGCACGATGACCGACTGCCCCGCGAAGCCCGCCGCCGGCATCACGTACGTGGACGTGCACACCTCGACGCAGACGTCCGGTGGCGGCACCCTGCTGCCGCCGATGTTCGCCCGCTCGTTGCTGGACAACGGTTCCTACGAGGGCTCGCGGGTCGCCGCGTGCGCCCGCGCCAGGTGGGGCCCGCCGAAGACCGCGACCACGATGGCTCTGACGATCTCGTGGTGCGAGTGGGACGAGGCGACGTCGGGCGGCACGAACTTCGGCCCCACACCGCCCACCACGCCGCCGCTTTCGGTGCACCGCGTGCTGAAACTGCACACCACGACCGGGACCACCTGCCCCAGCGGCCCGTCGGGGTCGGACGGCCCCGGCATGTTCGGCTGGGTCGATGACACCGGTTCCGACTGCTCGGTGGACATCCTGAACAACACCTACAGCGCGGACACCGGCGCCTCGGCCGGCAGCGACTGCAAGACCGCGCTGGCCGCCGCGTTCAGCTCGCGCCAGGCCGTCTACTTCCCCATCTACACCAAGGTCACCGGCACCGGCACCGGCGGCACGTACGCGCTGGCCGGCTTCGCGGGGTTCGTCGTCACCGGCTACTGGCTGCCCGGCGCGAGCCAGAAGGACTGGCTGACGAACAAGAACGAGTGCAAGGGCTCGGACAAGTGCGTCGCGGGCTACTTCGTCGAGGGCCTCATGCCCAACACCGGCACCATCGGCGGCCCCGACCTCGGAGCCCGCATCGTCCAGCTCACCGGCTGAAACCCAGGAGTCGTCATGAAGAACCGCGCAGTCGTCATCATCCTGGCGGTGTTGCTGGCCGTCTGCGGCAGCGCCGGGGTGTTCCTCTACGTCCGCAGTGCCGACACCCGCGCGATCGCGGGCCAGCAGGCCGTCACGGTGCTCGTCGCGAAGGAACGCATCCCCGCCGGTACGAGCGCCGACTCGCTGAAGGACCTCGTCGAGCAGCAGCAGATGCCCAAGAGCAGCGTTCCCGCGAACACGATGTCCGAAGTGGACTCCTCGGTGGCGACGCTCGTGACGTCGTCGGAGATCACCGAGGGGCAGCTGCTCACGAAGACGCTGTTCACCGAGCAGGCGTCACTGGCCAAGGGGATCTCGATCCCGGACGGCATGATCGCGGTGACCGTGCCGACGGAGGCCTGGCAGCGCGCGGGCGGGCTCATCCAGAAGGGCTCGAAGGTCGCTGTCTTCGACACCTTCACCGTGATGGACGGCAAGGGCAACACCCCGTCTGGTGACGGTCTTTCCAAGCAGTACGAACGAAACCAGTCCACCCGGCTGCTGCTGACCGGCCTGGAGGTCCTCTCCGTCGTCGACGAGAAGAAGGCGGCCGAGGACGGCGACGTCGGCAAGGCCATCGTCACGGTCGCGGTGAAGCAGGCGGACGCGGAGAAGCTCATCCACGGCCAGCAGACGGGAACGCTCTACTTCGCGTTGCTCGGCGGCAAGTCCGAGATCGCGCCCGGCAACGGCGTCGACAACCGCTCCCTGTTCGGAAACTGAGGCGTGCCATGACGATCCTGTGCGAACCGGCCGCACTCGCCGGACAGCTCTCCCCCGCGCTCGGCGGTGACGTCCGCTCGGTGGAGACCCTGGGCGACACCTCGCGGTTGCTCACCACCGACCCCCTGGAGAACCTCGTCGTCATCGGTTCCGCCATCGACCTGGACGAGGCCCTGGCGTTCACCGCGGGCCTGCGGGTCGAACGTCCGTCGGCCGGCGTGGTGCTGCTGCGCGACGTGCTCGACGTCGCGGTGCTGACCCGCGCGTTGCGAGCCGGGGTGCGGGAGGTCGTCGCGCGGGACGACCTCACGGCCCTGGTGGACGCCTGCACCCGGTCGCGGGCCCTGTCCTTGCAGGTCACCGGCGTGCCGCTGCCCCGGGCCGACGAGCGCAGGAGCGGCCAGGTGATCACGGTGTTCGCCGCGAAGGGCGGCTGCGGCAAGACGACGCTGGCGGTGAACCTGGCCGCGTCGCTCGCGGCCGGTGGCACGCGGTCGGTGTGCCTGGTGGACCTCGACCTCGCGTTCGGCGACGTCGGCATCTGCCTGCGGGCCGAGCCGGTCCGCACGATCGTGCACGGGCTCGGGATGGTCGGTCACGTCGACGCGGCGGGGGCGTCGTCGCTGCTCACGGCGTGCCGGCCGGGGCTGAGCGCGTTGCTCGCGCCGGTCGAGCCCGGTGACGCGGAACGGATTCCGGCGTCGCTCGTCGGCGAACTGCTGGAGGTGCTGCCGACGATGTTCGACTTCGTCGTGGTGGACACGCCGTCCGCGTTCAGCGAGCACGTGCTGGCCGCGATGGACGCCTCGCACCACCACGTGCTGCTGACCACGCCGGACGTGCCGGCGTTGAAGAACCTGCGCGTGACGCTGGACATGCTGGACCTGCTCTCCTACGCGCACGACATCCGGTCGGTCGTGCTCAACCGTTCCGACGCGAAGGTCGGGCTCTCGATGGACGACATCGACCGCGTGGTGCGCAGCGACATCCGCGCGCACGTGCCGTCCAGCCGCGACGTGCCGATCTCGGTCAACAAGGGCAACCCCATCGTGATCGACCTGCCCAGGCACCCGGTCAGCGAGGCCATCTCGCGGTTCGCCCGTGAGCACGTGCTCGCCGAGCCCGTCGCCGCCTCCAGACCCTCGAAGAGGTGGTTCCGATGAGCCTGGCCAATCGCATTGCCGCGCAACGGGAATCGTCGTCACCGACGCCGCCGGTGCGCCGCCAGAACCGCGCCGCCGACCCGTTCGCCGAGGTCAAGCGCAGTGTGCACGCCGGTCTGCTGGAGGTGCTGGGCCCCAAGCTCTACGACGCGCACCTCGACCAGCGCGAGCTGGAGACCCGTGTGCGCCAGACGTTGCAGGCGGTGCTGGAGCGCGACGAGACGCCACTGACCAACGCCGACCGCGCCCGCATCGCGCTGGAGGTGCTGGACGAGATCCTCGGCCACGGTCCGCTGGAGCCCTACCTCCGCGACCCCGGCATCTCCGAGATCATGGTCAACGGGTTCGACCAGATCTACGTCGAACGCGCCGGGCGCCTGGAACCGGTGCCCGTGGCGTTCGCGGACGAGTCGCACCTGCGCCGCACCATCGACAAGATCGTCGCCAAGGTCGGGCGCCGGGTCGACGAGGCGTCCCCGATGGTCGACGCGCGCCTGCCCGACGGCAGCCGCGTCAACGCCGTCGTGCCACCGATCGCACTGGACGGCTCGGTGCTGACGATCCGCAAGTTCGCCGCCGACCCGTTCACCGTGGACGACCTGGTGGGGTTCGGCACGCTGACGCCCGCGACCGCCTACCTGCTGCAGTCGTGCGTGCAGGGGCGGATGAACATCCTGATCGGGGGCGGCACCGGCTCGGGCAAGACGACGTCGCTGAACGTGCTGTCGTCGTTCGTACCCGCGGACGAGCGCATCGTCACCATCGAGGACGCCGCCGAGCTGCAGTTGCGCCAGGACCACGTGCTGCGCCTGGAGGCCCGGCCGCCGAACGTGGAGTCGCGCGGCGAGGTGGCCGTGCGGGACCTGGTGCGCAACGCGCTGCGGATGCGGCCCGACCGGATCATCGTCGGCGAGGTGCGCGACGGCGCGGCGCTGGACATGTTGCAGGCCATGAACACCGGCCACGACGGCTCGATCACCACCGTGCACTCCAACTCGCCGCGCGACTCGTTGTCCCGGCTGGAGACGATGGTGCTGATGGCGGGCGTGGACCTGCCGGCGCGGGCGATCCGCGAGCAGATGGCGTCCGCGATCGACCTGATCGTGCACCAGTCGCGGTTGAAGGACGGCACGCGGCGGATCACCCACATCACCGAGGTCATCGGGATGGAGGGCGAGATCGTGACGCTGCAGGACATCTTCACGTTCGACTTCCACGCCGGGGTCGACGAGCGCGGCTTCTACCGGGGCACGCTGCAGTCGACAGGGCTGCGGCCGCACTTCGTGGAGCGCCTGCGCGACCGCGGGATCGACGTTCCGCCGCACCTGTTCGGAGGTGGTCCGCGATGACCCGTGTGGTGGCCGGCTTCGTCGCCGGTGTGCTGCTGACGTTCCTGTTCAGCGCTTTCGCCTTCGCCGCACCGACTCGCGGGGTCGTGGTGCTGCTCGACACCAGCGGGTCGATGGCACCTGATCGGATCGTCGTCGCACGGCAGGCGATCTCCACGTACGTGTCGTCTCTGCCCGCTGACGTCCAAGTCGGGCTGGTGGCGTTCTCGTCGCAGCCTTCGCTGGTGCTCGCGCCCACCTCGGACCGAGCTGCTTTCTCCGGCGCGTTGGACTCGTTGCAGGCCAAGGGTGACACGTCGTTGTTCGATGCCGTGCCGGTCGGGTTGTCCGCGCTGCAGGGGATTTCCGAGCGGCGGATGGTGATCGTGTCCGACGGCGAGGACACCGTCTCCCGCTCCACTGTGGACGCGGCCGTCTCCGCGGTCGCGTCCGCCGGTGTGCCGACCGACGTGATCGGCTTCCAGTACAGCGACGAGGCTCTGCGCCGCATCTCCGCCGCTGCCGGCGGGCGGCTGCTGACCGCTTCCGACGCCCCCGCCCTGGCTGCCGCGTTCGCTGCCCTGGCCGTGCCGACCTCCGTCACCGCCGCGCCTTCCGCCACCGCTCCCGCGCCCCTGCCGGCCGTCGCACCTGCGCCGGCTCCTGGGCAGAACTGGGCGGCCGTGGTGTTGATCGTGGGCACGTTCCTGGTCGTGTTCCTCGTCGTGATCATGCTGCTGACGCCGCGCCGATCCGCCGCGGGCCGCGGGCTCGAACGCCACCTGGAGCACTACGGCGCGCAGGAACCCGTTGTGCAGGAGGAGAGTCAGGCCGCGCAGACCGCCGTGGTCTGGACGCGCCGGGTGATGAGCGACGACGGCGCCGCCCGTCTCGCCGACCGGCTGGACCTGGCCGGGATGAAGGCGAGTCCGGCCGAGTGGACCCTGCTGCGGCTCTGCGCCGGTGCCGGGCTCGCCGCGCTGCTGACGTTGCTCACGACGTGGTGGATCGGCGTGCCGCTGGGCGCGTTGCTCGGCTGGCTGCTGGCGGCGCTGGTGGTGCGGGCGCGGACCTCGAAGCGCCGTGCCGCGTTCGCCGACCAGCTCCCCGACGTGCTGCAGCTGGTCGCGAGCTCGCTGCGGTCCGGTTTCTCGCTGGCGCAGTCGATCGACGCCGTCGTCCGCGACGACACCCAGCCCACCGCGGGCGAGTTCTCGCGCGCGCTGGCCGCCACCCGGATCGGTGCCGAACTGGAGGACGCGCTCGACCGCGTGGCCGCCCGGATGCACAGCGCCGACCTCGCGTGGGTGGTGATGGCGATCCGCATCCAGCGCCAGGTGGGCGGCAACCTCGCCGAGGTGCTGATGAACACCGTCTCCACCATGCGCGACCGTTCGCAGACCCGCCGGCACGTCCGCGCTCTTTCAGCGGAAGGCCGCCTGTCCGCTTACGTCCTGGTCGGGCTGCCGATCTTCCTCGCGGCGTTCCTCTTCTTCTTCCGCGCGGACTACATGCGGCCGCTCTACACGACGTTGATCGGCGTCGTGATGCTCTCGTGTGCCGCCGTCCTGGTCGTGCTCGGCTCGTTGTGGATGCGCAAGCTCGTGCGCGTGGAGGTGTGACATGGCGCTGTACCTCGGTATTGGCTGCCTGCTGCTCGCGGTGTTCCTCGTGGCATTCGCTCTCGTGGCGAAGCCACGGGTCACTGCCGCCGGTTCCCTCGCGCTGATCGAGACGAGCTACTCGGCCGCCGTGGCGGCGAAACCGGACGCGGTCGTCTCGCCGAGCTGGTTGCGGTCGATCGCTCTGCGGCTGTCCCCGGCCGGCATCGCGTCGCGGTTGCAGCGCCGCCTCGACCTCGCGGGCAACCCGGCCACGTGGACGCCGGACCGCGTGCTGGCCGCCAAGGGCCTGGGTTTGCTGCTCGGTCTCGCGCTGGGCGGCCTGCTCGGCATGGGTTCGGCGGGCTGGCTCGTCGTCGGCCTCGTGCTCGGCGCCGTGTTCGGCTTCTTCCTGCCCGACCTGCTGCTGCTCAACGCGGGCCAGAAACGCCAGGAGAAGATCCGCCGTGCACTGCCCGACGCGCTCGACATGCTCACCGTGTGCGTGGAAGCGGGTCTCGGCTTCGACGCGGCCATGGCCCAGGTGGCCCGCAACACCTCCGGCCCGCTCGCCCAGGAATGCGCCCGCGTCCTGCAGGAGATGCAAATAGGAAAGTCTCGCAACGAATCCCTGCGAGCCCTGACCCTGCGCACCACCGTCAACGAGCTCCGTTCCTTCGTCTCGGCTTTGGCCCAGGCGGGCGAGCTGGGCGTCCCGATCGCCTCCGTGCTGCGCGAACAGGCTCGCGAGATGCGTGTCCGCCGCCGTCAGCGCGCCGAGGAACAGGCCCAGAAGGTGCCGGTGAAGATCCTGTTCCCGCTGATCACGTGCCTGTTCCCGGCCATGTTCGTGATCATCATCGGCCCTGGCGCCATCAGCATCGCCCGCGTGCTGATGAATCTGTAGGTCCCTGTCCATCGAGGACCGAGGACTCTGTTAGTCCCTTCGGTGTAACCAATTCGTACGTCCGGAACGACATGCGGGTTGAACCTTCAACGAGGGGGCGGCTCATGGGAATCAAAGTTGTCGTCGTCGACGGACACGCACTCACTCGCTTCGGCCTGAAAATGCTCGCCGCCGCGTACCCCGACCTGGAGGTCGTCGCGGAGGCGAGCACGGCGGCCGAGGCCCCCGCGCTCATCGCCGAGTTCGCTCCGGACGTGGTCACCGTGGCGGTGGGCCTGCCGGACGGCAACGGCCTGCGCCTGGCCCGCGAAATGCGAGACCGCCATCCGGCACTGGGCATAGTCGTCCTGACCTCACACGGCGAGGACGACGTGCTCTTCCGCGCACTGGAGACCGGCGCCTCGGCGTTCGTGGGCAAGTCCGCCCCCATCGAGGAGATCCTCTGCGCCATCCGCCACGCGTCCGTGGCGGCCTCGTCGTTCACCGCCACTGGCCTCGCCACCGCCATGGCCCGCCGCCACGCCGCCCACCTGACGCTGAGCCCGCGCGAACGCGAGGTGCTCCACCTCCTGGGCCAGGGCGTGTCGATCCCGACGATCGCGCGAACCCTGTTCGTCTCGCCGTCGACGGCCAAGACCTACGTCTCACGCCTCTACGAGAAGCTGGGCGTCTCCAACCGCGCCCAGGCCCTGATGACGGCCCTGCGCATCGGCCTGATCCACAGCGACGCAGCGACCGCCTGACCACCCGGTCCCCATCGGGTCAGGCCCACCAGAACGTCCACAGCGTCGCGGCACTCACGACCAGCACCGCCAGCGACGCGACCGGCGCCTTCCAGTCCGCGTACCAGTCCGCCACGATCTGCCCGCCGACCACGAGCAACGCCGCCACCACGTGCGCGACGACGGACAACGTCCCAGGTCCAGGCAGATCGCGGGAGTTCGCGTAGAACTGGACGCCGATGTTCCCCAAAGCGAGCAGCACCATGCCCACCGCGAGCACTCCGCTCACGGCGCGCAGGAATCCGTAGGTCCGCGACGGTCGCTTCGCTGCTTCCACGTCCACTCCAGCCACCCTACGGGTCCGGGGATGCGCGAGCAGTCATGGCCCGGACGCCCCGGCAGCCGCGTACGGCAAAAGCCGCACTCCGTGCCCCCTTGCGGTCCCGCCGGCTACGGCGCCAGCAACGCCCAGGGGTCCAGGGAAGGCGCCGCCTCCTGCCCCTCCGGACAGCTCCGCCGGAAGTCGCACCACTGGCACTGCCGCCCCGTCACCGGCGGGAACAGGACCTCCTGGTCACCACCGGCCTTCAGCGTCTCCGTGGCCAGGTCGATCTCGTCCGCGGCCTCCTCCGCCCGCCGGACGTGCCGGGCCAGCGACTCCTCCGTGTGCTCCCACTCCGCGATCGACCCCGACGGCAGGTGGTGCAGCTCGACCCGGCGGCAAGGCTTGCGCAGCGTGCGCCGGGCCGCGAGGGCGTACAGGGCAAGCGCTTGCGAGCCGCGGGCGTCGTCAGAGGTCAGGACGTGACGGCCGGTCTTGTAGTCGACGATGACGAGCTCGCCGTCGCGGTAGTCGATGCGGTCGACCCGGCCCTCGGCCACGATGCGCTCCGTCGGCGACGACACCCAGCGCTCCACGCCCAGCGGTTCGAAGTCGACGTCCAGCGACGAGACGTACTCGTGGACCCAGCCCTGGGCTCGGGTGCGGTACTCGGCGGCCTGGTCGACGTCGCGGAAGCCTTCGGACTTCCACTGCCGGTTCAGCAGTGCGACGGCCTGGTCCGGGGTGCGGCGGTCGGGCGGCAGGTCGAACAGGGCCTTCAGGGCGTTGTGGACCACGGCGCCCAGCGTGTTGTGCGCCCAGGCACCGCCCCGAGGAGGTGAAGGCCGGTCCAGGTAGGTCATCCGGAAGCGCCGCGGACAGCTGGTCCACGTCGACAGCTTCGCGGGCGTGACGCGCACGAGCCTGCGGGGTGCCGCGGTGCCGAAGTCGAAGCCGAGTTGTTCCACCCAAACAAAGTTACTCAGGCACCCTGACAGTTTTTGATTGCCCCTGCTCCGCAGATGGCGGCGAGTTCGTCGGGAAGTCGGTCGCTACATTCGCCGCATGGAGATCTGGCACAACCCGCGCTGCTCCAAGAGCCGCGCCGCCAAGCAACGCCTCGACGACGAGGGCATCGAGTACACCGAACGGCGCTACCTCGACGACGCCCCGTCAGCTGAAGAGCTCGACCACGTCCTGAAGCTCCTGAACAAGGAGCCGTGGGAGATCGCACGCACCAAGGAAGCCGCGTACCCGAAGCTGCTCGAACACGACCGCGCCCAGTGGATCGCGCACACGGTCGCCAACCCGAGCCTGATCGAGCGCCCGATCATCATCGACGGGGACGAGGCCCACATCGAGCGCTAGACCCCGGACGAGATGAAGCCCTGCACGGACGAGGCGACGAGCTGCACGGCGATCGCGGCCAGGAGCAGACCGGCGATCTTGGCCATGAGCAGGATCCCGCTCTCCTTGAACACCTTGATCAGCAGGCCGGCGGACCTCAGCGTCCCCAGCAGCACGAGGTGCACGGCCACGATCGCCGCGGCCAGCGCGAGGTAGGAGCCCCAGTCGCCGTTCGCCTGACGCACGAACACGATGGTCGCGGCGATGGCACCTGGCCCTGCCAGCAGCGGCGTCCCCAGCGGCACCAGGGCGATGTTCACGTCCTCGACCTCGGGGTGGTTGGTCGCGCCCTTGCCCGTCAGCAGGTCCAGCGCGATCAGCAACAGCAGCAGCCCGCCCGCACCCTGCAGGGCGGGAATGCCGATGTGCATGTACGCCAGGATCGAGTTGCCGGCCACCGCGAACAACGTGATCACCAGGAACGACACCAGCACGCCCTGCCGCGCCGCCTGCTTGCGGGCCTCGCGCGACTTGCGGCCGACCAGCCCCAGGAAGACCGGCACGGTCCCGGGCGGGTCCATGATCACCAGCAGCGTGATCGAGGCCTCGATGAAGAGCCGCAGGTTGAACACGGGAACACCGCCCTATCCGACGAGGATCTTGCAGCCTGTCGCCCTCTCGGCCAGAGCATCCAGCATCTCCGGTGCCGTCGTCTCCGCGCCGAGCCGGACCGTCTTGTTCGTGCCGTGGTAGTCACTCGACCCGGTGACGATCAGGCCCAGCGAGTCGGCCAGCGTGCGCAGCGACCGCCGCGTCTCCTGGTCGTGGTCCGGGTGGTCCACCTCGACGCCGAACAGGCCGGCGGCGGCCAGCGAGCGCACGACGGAGGGCGCCACGACGGGGCCGCGGGAGCGGGCGAAGGGGTGGGCCAGCACGGTGACGCCGCCGGCCTCGGTGATCATCTCGATCGCGCGCTCGACGGGGGTGTCGGTGCGTCCGACGTAGTACTGGCCGCCGGTCAGGAACGTCGCGAACGCCTCGTCGACCGAGGTCACCACCCCGGCGCGGATCAGCGCCTGGGCGAGGTGCGGGCGTCCGGCCGGCGCGTCGAACGGCAGGCGGGACATCAGGTCGACCGGGTCGATCGGGAAGCCGTCGGCCTGCATCATCTCGGCCATCTTCTGCAGCCGCGTCCGCCGCTCCTCACGCAGGCGCGACTGCTCCTTCATCAGCATGGCGTGCGTCGGGTCGTACAGGTACGCCAGTAGATGAACGGTGATGGTGTGGCCGTAGCCGTCGGCCGAGGAACACGACAGCTCGGCGCCGCGCACCAGCTTCAAGCCGGACGGCAGCGCCGCCTCGGCCTCGGCCCACCCGGCCGCCGTGTCGTGGTCGGTGATCGCCACCGCGTCGAGTCCCGCGAGGGACGCCGCCCTCACCAGTTCGGCGGGGCTGTCGGTGCCGTCGGACTCGGACGAATGGGTGTGCAGATCGATGACCACGTCGTCCAGTGTGGACGACGTGGCGAACGACCCGTGTTACGGGACCATCTTCTTCCCGCGCGCCGCGCGCTGGGCCTTGATCATCGAGAACCGCTCGGCCTGTGCCTTCTTGTCGCCGAAGGTCAGTTCCGAGATGGCGTCGTAGACCTCTTCGGGGTCCGGCAGGAACTCCAGGCGGTTCAGCGCCTGGATCTGACCCGCCGACTCCACGATGAGCGTGCCGTAGCCGAACATGCGTCCGCCCACGGTGCGCTCGTAGGTGAGGTCGGTGACCTTGCTGATGGGCATCATCGCGACCTTGGTCTCGAAGACGCCCGACGTCAGCATGAAGCGCTTGTCGGTGACGACGATGCGTTCCACCCACCACTCGATGATGAAGTAGGAGAGCCGCAGCAGGACCAGCAGCGCTCCGTACCACAGCACGTTCTGGATCACGCCTGCGTCCGCCGGGAGCAGGTACGAGATCATCATGAAGCCGGCGAGCAGTGCCGCCGCCTCCAGGACGTCCCAGATCAGGTAGGACCAGTGCCTGCGCACCCGGATGACCCGACGCTCGCTCGACAGCAGGTAGTCGTCCGGATCACGTGGTGCGAACATGCGCTACCAGCCCTTTCCTGGTACCAGGCAGTGCCCTGTCTGACCTGCTCCCGCCACCCCGCGGGTGGCTGCTACCAGACTAGAAGACGGAACGCACGAACGTGATCAGCGCCTCGGCCGCGGTTCGCAGCGAGTTGAGGATGTTCTGCACGAGTTGAGCCGCCTGCTGAGGCTCCGCGATCAGGAAGAACAACAGCAAGGCGATTCCAGCGAAAGTGAGAATCTTCTTCAAGTTCACGGTGTCCACCCCGTCCGCGTCGCACCCGTTTGGCGCCGTTCGTGACCGTTGTACAGCACGATTCAGCACCTTGGGAGATTTGTACCGCAGCCGGGGTAGCGGACAGCACCGCCGATCCGGTGTGACTACGCTTCGTGATCGTGACGCCCAGCAGCAAGCGCACGATCCGTTGCGTCGGAGCCGTGGTTCATGACTCGAACGGGCGACTACTGCTCGTGCGGCGCGCTAATCCACCTGGTGAGGGCCTGTGGTCGATACCGGGCGGGCGAGTGGAGCCGGATGAGACGGATGAGGCGGCTGTGACTAGGGAACTAGCCGAGGAGACGGGACTCTCCGTCACCGTCGGCCGCCTCGTCGGCCACGTGGAGCGACCGGCCCCGAACGGGGTTTTCTTGATCTTCGACTACGAATGCCAGGTCACGTCGGGTGTGCTCCGAGCGGGCGACGACGCATCGGATGTCGCTTGGGTCGACCGTGCGACCTTGGACACACTTCCGACCACCGAAGGGCTCGTGGAAGCGCTCTCCGGCTGGAACTGCCTGCCCAGGGCCTGATCAGGGTTCACGCGTTAGGGGCGGGCGTTCAACGCCAAACGAGACGTTGCCCGTGGGCCTCGGTGGTCGCCAGCGTGGTCGTCTCCACGCCTGACTCACCGACACGGATGAGTCGCAGCTCACCGGCCTCGTGCGCGGCCCACCAGACAGGTCTGCCCAAGGCCGACAACGCGGGCACGAGGTCGAGGCCGGACCCGCTCGTGATGACGACGAGCGGCGCGTCGATCGGCTCGACCGCCTTGGCGAGGTCCGCGACCGGGTCACCGGTCACCAGGCGCGGCGGGTTCTTGCGCAGCACCCCGCACGCGACTCCGAACAGCCGCAGCCGCTCCGGCTGATCGGCCCACACGCAGGCCTCCAGCCACGCGTAGGCGTCCTCGTCGGCCAGATCGGCGGGCGCCACCCCGATGCCCGCCTTCGCGGCCACCTTGACCGTCTTGGGCAGCTTCGGCAGTGCGGCGCCGGGAGCGAGCTCCAACGCGCAGTGCAGTCCCAGCGCGGCCTTGGCCGGCCCGGCGACGAGCTGGCCGGCCTCCGCGGTCTGGTAGCGGTACGAGTACTGGTCGAGCCCGAGCAGCAGACCGGCCGTCGTCGCGGCCTCCACGAGCCCGATCGGCCCGCCCGCCTGCTTCGCCGCGGCCGCGACGGCCGGGTAGAGCAGAGCCGCGCGCCGCACCTCGTTGGTCTGGATCACCTGGCTGGACACCAGCGCCCGCACGCGGTCGCCGCGCTCCAGCAGGAAGTCCCGGAACAACGGCCAGGTGCTCTCGTCCGCGCCGTACGTCCCGCCGAGCGACGGGTAGTAGTTCGAGAGCTGGTGGAACGGCTCGGCCTGCACCAGCCGGTGCGCCGCCGCCAGCAGGAGCTCGCCCGTGGCGTTGTCCTCGCTGGCGGCGGTCAGCAGGTCGGCGACCTCCGGATCTGCGGCGGCACGCGACGCGAGGTGCTCGTAGAGCGGCGAGGTCGCCGCGGCCTCCTCGGCGAACGCGCGCAGACGTCGCTGTGCCAGATCCAGAGAAGTCACTTCACTACCCCACAATCAATTGGACACAGGTTCTGGCCGCCCCGGCTGCTCACCACCGCGGGCCTCGCCGTAGGACTGCTTCGGCACCATGACCTTGCGCCTGAAGATGCACACGACCGTGCCGTCCTGCTTGTAGCCGCGAGTCTCCACGTAGACAACGCCCCTGTCGTCCTTCGACTTGGACGGCGTCTTGTCGAGCACCTCGGTCTCACCGTAGATCGTGTCACCGTGGAACGTCGGCTTCACGTGCCGCAGCGACTCGATCTCCAGGTTGGCGATCGCCTTGCCGGAGACGTCGGGCACGGACATGCCCAGCAGCAACGAGTAGATGTAGTTGCCGACGACGACGTTCTTGCCGAAGTCCGTCGTGTTCTCCGCGTAGTTCACGTCCATGTGGAGCGGGTGGTGATTCATCGTGAGCAGGCAGAACAGGTGGTCGTCGTACTCCGTCACCGTCTTGCCAGGCCAGTGCTTGTAGACCGCTCCGACCTCGAACTCCTCGTAGTACCGACCGAACTGCACCGCGCCTCCAACTACGTGTGATCGAGATCTGCCTTAGGTGGGGAGACAGTCTTTACGCGGAGGGAGTACCCTCGGCAACCGGTGTGTGAGGATTTCCACCACCAGTGACTTCGCCCCGAGGAGGTGAGGACCCCTAAATGAGCAAGGACCCCCACCCTGCCAGTACCAAGCGCGTCCTCACCGAGGTGGCCTGCTAGATCGTTCTAGTCAGCCGAGTCCCACCGGTAGGACGCCCGTCGTGCTTTTCGTGCACTTCGACGACGTGTGGCCCTGGAGGAACTCACCATGCCCAGCCTGCCCTCGATCCGCGGACGCGGCGCCCAGCAGCGCCCGACGCCGCACATCTCCGTGCCGTTGTCGCACTACGTGGTCGACTGCGCGGTCTACGTCGACGGCAAGCGCTTGCCCGGCCGGTGGACTCACACCGACGCCGTCAAAGAGGTCAGCAAGCGCAAGGACGGGTTCGTCTGGATCGGACTGCACGAGCCGGACGCCGAGCAGATCGAGGGCATCGCCGAGACGTTCGGCCTGCACGAGCTCGCGGTCGAGGACGCGGTGCACGCACACCAGCGCCCGAAGCTGGAGCGGTACGACAACACGCTCTTCATGGTCTTCAAGACCGTCCGCTACGTGACGAACGAATCCCCCGACACCGCCAACGAGATCGTCGAGTCCGGCGAGATCATGGTGTTCCTGGGCAAGGACTTCGTCATCACCGTGCGGCACGGCAACCACTCCGGGCTCTCCAAGCTGCGGCACGTGCTGGAGGCCGACCCGGAGCGCCTGGAGATCGGCCCGTCCGCGGTGATGCACGCGATCGCCGACCAGGTCGTCGACAACTACCTCGAGGTCACCGACCACATCGAGGACGACATCGACCGCATGGAGGAACGGGTCTTCGCGCCGCGCACCGAGGTGAGCGCGGAGCAGATCTACATGTTCAAGCGCGAGGTCGTGGAGCTGCGCCGCGCGGTGATGCCGCTCGCGAACCCGTTGCGCCGCTTGGCGGAGGGCTACACGCCGCTCATCCCCGAGCAGGTGCGCGCGTTCTTCCGCGACGTCGACGACCACCTCACCGAGGTGTCCGAGCGCGTCACGGCGTTCGACGAACTGCTGACGACGCTGGTCGACGCGACGCTCGCGAAGATCACGCTGCAGCAGAACACCGACATGCGCAAGATCACCTCGTGGGTCGCGATCATCTCCGTGCCCACCATGGTCGTCGGTGTGTACGGCATGAACTTCGACTACATGCCCGAGCTGAAGTGGAAGTTCGGCTATCCGCTGATCATGAGTCTGGTCCTGATCGCCTGCCTGACGCTCTACCGAATACTGCGCCGAAATCGCTGGCTCTAGTCCCGGTTTCGCCCGCTTTCTTCGTTGTAGAAGGGCCCTGTCATGACCAGAATCCTCACCAACATCCGCTTCTGGATCCTCGCGTTCCTGCTCTGCTGGATCACCACCGTGTTCGTGCTGATCAGCGGAACCCCCTGACGTGTACGCGCGGCTGACGAACCTCCGGTTCTGGCTGCTGGTGTTCCCCATCGGCTGGCTCGCGATGGTCTTCGTGTCCATCGCGATCTGGCCGTCACCCGGTGCCGCGTCACCGGACGAGCTCGCCACCGAGGTGACGAACGCGTTGCGCGCACACGACTTCCACAAGCTGGAGCCGTTGCTCGCGGTCGGCGGCGAGGACGTCGCGAAGACGACCACCGACCAGTTCCAGACCGCGCAGGTGGACCGTGGCGTCTACCGCGACGGCGCCATCGTCGTCGAGTACACGCACGACGGCACCCGCGCGGAGTTCCGGCTGCCCGTGGAGATGCAGGACGGCCGGTACGTGGTGAACCCGGTCGTCACTCCCAGGGGGTGACGTTCCAGGTGAACGGCGTGCCGTGGCCCGCGCCGTGGCCGAGGTTCAGCGAGATCCCGGCCGGCCAGAGCTTGAGCAGCAGCTCGAACCGGTAGTCGTCGTCCGTGCGGCGCGGCTCGAAGACCAGCAGTGCCAACGGTGTCGTGGGCGTCGCCTTCGCGGCCGCGTCCGCCAGCACGGCCCTGCCCATCGCCCGGTCGGCGGGCGAGACATACTGCCACACCACGGAGTGCCACACGACGGTGAGCACGTCCCGTTCGACGCGGGCGAGCTGTTTCGCCAGCCACTCCGGACCGGCCGACCGGTCGACCCTGACGGGGTCGGTGGCGGCGAGGTCGAGCGCGTCCCGCAGGCGGTTCCACCTCTCCAGCTGGTCCGGCCAGACGAACGAGCTCAGGTGCAGCCGTCCGTCCTCTGTGGACAGGTCGACCGGGTTGAGGTCGCAGCCCGCCCTGCCGACGACGCGCAGCCGGTGGCTCAGGTCGGCGGACGGCCTGCCGGTCCACTCCGGGTCGAGGACCAGGAGGCTGTCCGGATCACCCAGGACCGTGTCCTCCAGCTGGTAGCCGACGTGGTGCGGACGCAGGTTGAGCCCGCCGCTCGCACCGACCTCCAGCAGCCGCACGCAGAACGGCACGTGCCGGCCGGCGGCCTTCGCGGCCTCCTGCGCGGCGACCATCAGGCCGCCGTAGAGGGGCGCGCTGCGGCCGGGTTCGTTGGTCTGCACGACCGTGGCCAGGACGCGTTGCCTCAGGACGTCGGCGTGCGCGTTGAGAGCGGGCAGCGCGTCCTCCCACAGCGTCGGCAGGTGGGGCTGGCCGCCGACGGACGGGTAGTGCTTCGCAAGGCCCGGCGCGCGCCCTTCGAGCACGAGCCGGTGGACGGCGCCCGCGAACCGCAGCCCAGGCACGGTGCCCTCCCGGTCGCGTTCGGAGCCGGCCATGATCCTGGCCGTGACACCGCCCTGCCGGAGGTCGTCGGCAGCGTCGGTGAGGAGTCGCTGGGTCAGCGGACTGCGGTCGCGGCATCCGTGGGCGGCCGCGGCGAACAGCTCGGCAAGCACGGTGAACACGCTAATGGCAGCGCTGTCCCGCGTCATGTGGGGAAAGACCTCATTACAGTGCTGGGATGGCTCGGATTCTGGCTGTCGCGGACGAGGTGGTCGAACAGCTGTGGACCGATCAGGTGCACCAGCACTCGGCCGTCGACCTGATCGTCGCGGCGGGCGACCTGCCGTTCGACTACCTGGAACACCTGGCCAACGCCCTGGACAAGCCGCTGGTGTTCGTCCCCGGCAACCACGACACCGACCTGTCGGGCTACTCGAACGTGCGCGGCCTGTGGACCAAGGCGGGCGTGCCGGTGCGGTGGCCAGGACCAGCCGGTGCGGTGAACGCGGACGAACGCGTGGTCGATGTCGCCGGCCTGCGGATCGCCGGTCTCGGTGGTTCGATCCGCTACAACAAGGGCCCGAACCAGTGGACGGAACGGCAGCAGGCCCGCCGTGCCCGCCGGGTGTCCCGGCTGGCCGGGTGGCGCAGGCTGCGGGACGGACGTGGCGTGGACGTGCTGCTGACCCACTCACCGCCGTTGGACTGCGGCGACGAGCCCGACGGACCGCACCGCGGTTTCGACTGTTTACGTGGACTTGTCTCGCGGCTGCAGCCTTCGTTCATGCTGCACGGCCACATTCATCCGCACGGCGTGCCGCGCCCAGACCGTTCGCTGGGCGCCACACGCGTGATCAACGTCGTTCCGCAGAAGGTGCTGGAGATCTCGGGAGGTCGTGATGAGACGTGACACCGGTTTCCCCGTGGCCGACGCCGAGAGCGACTTCCTGCGCGCTCGCCGCCGTCAGGTGATGTCGCGCCTCGCGGCCTGGCTGCGCCGCGAGCCCGACGACGTGAACATCATGCTGCCGTTCCACGAGGTCGTGGACGCCCTGGGCATGGCCTCGGAGAAGCGCCTGGGCCTGCAGACGATCCGCCTGGACTCGATCGTCGGCAGCGTCGACCGCACCCGAGACTTCGACCGCCGCTTCCGCCCGACCTCCGGCCGCGTCCGGGAACGCTGGCAACGACTGGCCCTGGCCGCGCGCCGCGGCGAGAGCCTGCCGCCGATCGAGGTGTACCGGGTCGGCGAGCTGCACTTCATCATCGACGGCCACCACCGGGTGTCGGTGGCGCACGCGATGGGCCTGGAGGTGATCGACGCGTACGTCACGCAGGTGATCACCCGGATCAACTCGTCCGGCATCCGCTACCGCGGCGACCTGATCGTGAAGGACTACCGCCGCCTGTTCCTCGACCGCGTCCCCCTGAGCGGCGAGGCCCGCGCCGCCGTGGTGCTGTCCGACCCGTGGCACTACGCCCAGCTCGGCGAGCACGTCGAGGCGTGGGGGTTCCGGCTGATGCAGGACAGCGGCCAGTTCCTGGACCGCTCCGAGGTGGCGCGCCGCTGGTACGCCGACGAGTACAAGCCGGTCGTGGCGATGCTGCGGCAGGCCGACATGATCGGCGACCGCACCGAGACCGAGGCGTACATGTGGGTCGCGGCCGAGCGGTACCGGCTGATTCGCACGCATCGATGGGACGCTGACGTCATCAACGCCGTGCGGGAGGAAAGTCAGTCGCACGGACGCAGCCCACGTGGCTAGCGTGCGCGCGTGACTGATCTTGTTTCCGAACGTCTCATCTTGCGCCAGTGGTCCGAGCTCGACGTGAAGGCAGTGGTCGCGGACGCACGCCAACCGGCGTGGGCCGCCGACTTCCCGTCCGAGGGCGACACGGTGATCGCCGGACTCCTCGCCTCGAACCCGGACTGGCTCTCGCCGTTCGGCCATCGCCTGATCATCGAGCGGTCGACCGATGAGGTCGTGGGATCCCTGGGTCTGTTCTGGCCTCCTTCCGACGGCCGGGTGGAGATCGGTTACGGCGTGGTGCCCTCACGCCAGGGACGCGGCTACGCCTCGGAGGCGGCCGCCGCCCTGACCGCGTTCGCGCTGGAACTGAACGACGTGCACACCGTCCACGCCAACGTGGAGGTGGCCAACCCGGCCTCCGCCCGCGTGCTGGAGAAGGCGGGCTTCACCCGGTACGCGAGCACCGACGAGCTGATCAGCTACCAGCGCACGGTCGGCTGACCGGTCCGCACTCGCGGTCGAGCACCTCGGGCCAGTCCCCGTGCCCGAGGCCACCGTTCGGCAGCACGTCACGCCAGTCCACCCGCAGCGCACGCACCTGCGCCCGCAGCACCGACACGTCGCCGGCGGCCGCCAGCACCACCGCGGCATGGACGCGTTCCACGTCCTGGTTGCCGGTGAACGCGCCGACGAGCCGGCCCAGCACCTCGTCGACGAGGTCGGCGTGGAAGTCCGTGCGCACTCTCGCGGCGATCCGCTCCGAACCCGGTTATCGGGGCGCCACCCTCGGCCCGTCCGCGTCCGGCAGCGGCCGCGCCTGGTCCAGCACCTCGTCGGTGTACTTGTCGAGCAGCCGCGTGCCGATCTGCTGCGCGTACCCGAAGATCACGGCCCACAGCAGCAGGGCCGCCGCGGACGGGATGCCGATCAGCCCGCTGGTGACCCCCGCTCCCAGCGCCAGGATGCCGACCACCGCCAGTGCCGCACCGAGCATGATCTTGATCAGCGCCTGGTACCCGATCATCACGTACGGCGAGAGCGATGGCCGGCGGCGTAAGAGCAGCACCACCGCGGCCAGCACCGCGCCGAACGACCCGAGCACCTGCACCAGCCACACGTCCACACCGGACGCCTTCACCGTGCCGCCGGGGCAGACGGTGGGCAACGCGTTCTCCTTCGGGTCGACGCACAGCGGGATGATGCCGGGCTTCACGATGCCGACGACGCCGAGAACCGTGTTGATCACGAACAGCACGAGGGACGCGGCGATCAGCTTGTTGCGCAGCGCACGCGAGCCGGCGTGCGCGAAGTCCGAGTTGTCGTAGGCGGCCCGCAGCGCGTCCACCACGATCGCGCGCTCGACCGCGGGCGTGAACTCCCCCGGCCGCAACGCTTCCAGGGCACGCCGGCGCGGATCGTCGTCGTCCAGGTACTGCGCCACCCGCGCCCGCAGACCGGGCAACCGCCCCAGGAACCCGCGCTCGGCCGAGATCGTGGCCACCTCGGCCTCGTGCAGGGCGCGCCAGGCACGTTCGATGTGCCAGCCCGACCACCACGACGGCAGCATGCGCCACCACGGCTCGCGGGCGTTGAGCATCGCCTCGACCACATCGGCCTGCACCTCGGCCGTGCGACGCCACACGTCGCCCTCGGGATCGACCGGATCCGACGGGCCGAGGGCAGCCAGATCCGCGCGGACCCGGTCCAACCGGGACTGCACGACGAGTCTCCAGTCGGTGACTCTGGGTTTGCGCTCGGCCATGTCCCGATGGTGACAGGAGGGTCCGACAATTTCCGCAGCCATCCGTGTGACGTGCGCAAACGTCACCCGAACACCTCAGTCCGTGATCGTCTGGCGCACCGCACGGAAAGTAGCGGCCGGTCGAATGCGGTGCCGACGTAGGCGGGGAGCGGGGAAACCACGCGCGGAAGCTGACACCGGGTCGAGCTCGGCCGTCCGCAGCCGACCAGAGGGGAAGGCGCCGCACAGGGCACCGGGCGACGCCTCCCCCACCCGCTCAGGCGGTCTGCGAAGGCTCCACCAGCGCACGGAGCCGGGGAGGCATCCTCTTCTCCAGCCCGTACGGTTCGAGGTGGGCCTGCAGCACGCCCGTGAACGCCCGCTCCACCGAAGCGGTGTCCCAGTTGTCGCTCTCCAGGATCGGCTGCTTGAAGTACGGCTGACCCACGATGTGCAGCTGCCTGCCGTTGCACCGGATGACCTGCCCGGTGATGCCCTCGGCGCGGTCCGAGAGCAGGAACAGCACCAACGGCGCCACCTTGCCGGGCGTGCGGTCGGCCGGAATGGCGCGCAGGGAGCGTTCCGACTTCCACACCATCCGCGTGTGCGCGACGGGGCAGACGGCGTTCACGCGGATGCCTTCGGCCTCCAGGTCGAGGGCCCACGAGTAGCTCAGCGAGGCCACGGCGCCCTTGGTCGCCGAATAGGTGGCGAGTTTGCGCTGACCGAATGACGCACCGGAGGAAATGTTGATGATGGAACCGCCGCCGGTGGCCCTCATCGCGCGCATCGCCGCGATTCCGGTGTAGATGACGCCGAGGACGTTCACCTCGACCACGTGCTTGATGGTCTCCGGGTCGTCTTCCCACGGTGCGGTCTCGTAGTTCAGGCCCGCGTTGTTCACCAGACCGTCGACGCGGCCGAATTCGTCCACGCACAGGTCGACGATCTTGGCCGCCTCGCTCGGGTCCGCGACCGTGTGGTTCGAGGCCACTGCGCGGCCGCCGAACTCGCGGATGTGCTCGGCGACCCGTTCCGCGAGGTCGCTGTCGTTGTCGTTGACCACCACCGACGCGCCCGCGAGGGCAGCGTGCATCGCGTAGGCCTCGCCCAGTCCTCGGCCGGCCCCCGTGATGACTACCGCTTTTCCGTCCAGGATCCCCATTGCACGCTCTCTTTCACTCGGCGGCGGTTCACGGGAACCCCCCTGTGGTCCTGTACCCGCCTTCGACAAGCGTGCGGACTGTCCGAAGAAGCGAAGACCACGTTTCGATGAGATGTCGCTGCCGAGCGCCCAATGGCGAACCGAGTTCGGCAGAGCAGATAGGGCGGGACTAATCAGTCCCAGGTGCACGAGGACTTTCGTCCTCACTCGATCGAGTGACACAAACGGGCCGCCTTCCCGAGAGGGGAAGACGGCCCGTAAAACGAGAATTCACCGTTCCGTGTAAGTCAGGTTCCTGCCGTTGGACGGGTCGAAGAGCTGCACCTTGTCCGCGTCGAACCAGATGTTCGCCGACGCGCCCTCCACCGCCTCGGACGCGGAGGACAGTCGCGTCACGAGCGAGATGCCGTCACCCGGCACGTCGTCCGCTCCCGCGTCCTGCGCGAGCTCCTGGAGCTCCGCCGAGGCCGCCTGCTCGCCCGTGAGGTTGAAGTAGGCGTACTTGTCCGAGCCCATCGACTCCAGCACGTCAACCTGGTGCGTGAACTTGCCGCCCGACGACAACGCCGCCGCGTCGACCAGCGCCGCGTCCTCGAAGTGCTCGGGGCGGATGCCCATGATCACCTCGCGGGGCGCGTCAGCGGCCTCGACCAGCTGCCGCACCCGGTCCGTCAGCGTCACGTCGCCGATCACCGACCGCAGCGCGCCGTTCTCCAGCGTCGCCGGCACGAAGTTCATCGACGGGGAACCGATGAAGCCCGCGACGAACAGGTTCGCCGGCTGGTCGTAGAGGAACTGCGGCGCGCCGATCTGCTGCACGACACCGCCGCGCATGACCACGACCCTGTCGCCGAGGGTCATCGCCTCGGTCTGGTCGTGCGTCACGTACACCGTGGTCGTGCCGAGCTGCTTCTGCAGGCGCGACACCGAGGTGCGCATCTGCACGCGCAGCTTGGCGTCCAGGTTGGACAGCGGTTCGTCCATGAGGAACGCCTTGGGGTTGCGCACGATCGCGCGGCCCATCGCCACGCGCTGCCGCTGGCCACCGGACAGGTTGGACGGTTTGCGGTCGAGGTGCTGCGTGAGGTCGAGGATCTCCGCGGCCTCCTTGACCTTCTTCTCGACCGTGGCGTTGTCGACCTTGGCCAGCCGCAACGGGAAGGCCATGTTCTCCTTCACCGTCATGTGCGGGTAGAGCGCGTAGGACTGGAACACCATCGCGATGTCGCGGTCCTTGGGCGCCTTCTCGTTGACGCGCTGCCCGCCGATGCGCAGCTCGCCGTCGGTGATGTCCTCCAGGCCCGCGATCATGTTGAGGGTGGTGGACTTCCCGCAGCCGGACGGCCCGACCAGGATGATGAACTCGCCGTCGGCGATCTCCAGGTTGACCTCCTGCACGGCCAAAGCGCCGTCGGGATACCGCTTGGTCACCTTGTCCAGAACGATCTCTGCCATTGGTCAACTCACCCCTTGACGGCGCCGGAGGTCAGGCCGGCGACGATCCGGCGCTGGAAGAACAACACGAAGAGGATGATCGGGATCGTGATGACCACGGCGGCCGCCGCGATCGACCCGGCCGGGTCCTCGAACTGGGAACTACCGGTGAAGAACGACAGCGCCACCGGCACGGTCCGCGACTGCTCGGTCGAGGTGAGCGAGATCGCGAACAGGAAGTCGTTCCAGCAGAAGATGAACACCAGGATCGCCGTCGTGAACACACCGGGCGCGGCCAGCGGCGCGATGACGCGACGGAACGCCTGCCCCGGCGTCGCACCGTCCATCTTCGCCGCCTTCTCGAGCTCCCACGGGATCTCGCGGAAGAACGCCGAGAGGGTGTAGATCGCGAGCGGCAGCGCGAACGTGATGTACGGCAGGATCAGGCCCGGCCACGTGTCGAAGAGTCCGAGCGAACGCTCGATCTCGAACAGCGGGGACACGAGCGAGACCTGCGGGAACATCGCGATCAGCAGCGAGACGCCCACCAGCAGGTTCTTGCCGGGGAAGTCGAGCCGCGCGATGGCGTAGGCGGCCATCGTGCCGAACACCACGGCGATCGCGGTCGCGATGATCGCGATGCCGATGGAGTTGATCAGTGCCCGCGTGAACTCGGACGTCGAGAAGATGTTCTGGTAGTTCTCGAGGCTCCACTCGCGAGGGATGAAGTTGCCGTCCGCCAACGTCTTCGACGACTTGAACGACAACGACACGATCCACAGCACCGGGATCAGCGCGTAGATCACGACGACCGTGTTGAGCACACCCCAGCCCCACTTCTTGGCCGGGGTCTCCGCTCCTCCGATGCCCGCCATCAGCGCTTCCCTCCGTCGTCACTGCCGGGGGCAGCGGTGCCGAAGAGCTTGATGAACACGAACGCGATGATCGCGACCATGATGAAGATCAGCACGGACATGGTGGACCCGATGCCGAGGTTCAAGCCCTTGATGAGGTTGTTGTAGGTCAGCATCGACACCGACGACGTGCCCTGCGAACCCGCGGTGAGCACGAAGAGGTTGTCGAAGATGCGGAACGCGTCGAGCGTGCGGAACAGCAGCGCCACCAGAATCGCCGGCTTCATGATCGGCACGGTGATCTTGATGAACCGCTGCCACCCGCTCGCGCCGTCCATCGCGGCGGCCTTGAGGAGGTCGTCGGGCACCAGCGCCAGGCCCGCCATCAGCAGCAGGGCCATGAACGGCGTGGTCTTCCAGATCTCCGCGAGACCCACGACCATCAGGGCCGGGATCTTCTCCGTGAGCACGGGATCGCCACCGAGCGCCTCGGCGAGGTAGCCGGTGCCGGGCGTCCAGGCGAAGCGCCAGGAGAACGCGGCCACGACCGTGACGATGCCGTACGGGATCAGCGTCGTCGTGCGGACGATGCCTCGGCCGACCAGTGCGCGGTGCATGATCAGCGCGAGCGACATGCCCAGCACCAGTTCGATCGCGACGGTGACGACGGTCAGCAACACCGTCACCCACACCGCGTCCCACCAGTACGGGCTGCTGAGGACGGTGACGTAGTTGTCGAACCAGATCCACTCGGTGCGGTCCGGGAACTTCAGGTCGAACCTCTGCATCGACAGCAGCAGCGAGTAGAGGATCGGCCAGCCGGTCACCGCGATCATGGTGATCGCGGCGGGCGCGCAGAGCAGCCAGCCGAGCCTGCGCTCGGCCTTCTTGCCCTCGCTCAACGCTTTCTTCCTGGGCGCGACGGGAGCCGGTGTGGCCCCGGTCGTCGCCGTGTCCTCTGTCGTCGTCTGGCTCACGGCAGCACCCCCTTCGAGTCGAGAGCGTCCTGCAGTTCCTTGCGGAGCCTGTCCGCCGTGGCCTGCGGGTCGATGCTCGCGGGCGGCGACAGGATCGTGGAGATGACCGTCGAAACGTTCTGGTAGGCGGGCGTGCGCGGCCGCACACTCGCGTTCTTCAACGTCTCCTTGATGTCGTCGCGCATCGGGTACGCCTCGGCCATCTCGGGCTCGTCGTAGACGGCCTCGATGGTCGGCGGCACACCGTCCTTCAACGCGGCGAGCTTCTGGCTTTCCGCGCCGCGCAAGCACAACACCGCGTCGAACGACTCGTCCGGGTGCGTGGTGTAGTTGCTGACGGCGTAGTTGATCCCGCCGACGGTGACCTTCGCCTTCTCACCGCTGACCGCGGGGTACGGCGCCCACTTGAAGTTCTTCGCGAAGTCCGGCTTCTTCTGCGCCGCCGCGTAGACGTACGGCCAGTTGAGCTGGAACGCCGCGTTGCCACCCTCCATGGCGAGGCGCGCGTTGTCCTCGGCCGCGTTGGAGAACGACGGGTCGATCGCCTTCGACGTGGCGAGCTTCTTCAACGCCGCCAACGCTTCCACGGCCTTGGGGTCGACGATGGCCTTCGTGCCGTTCTCGTCGAGGATGGTGCCGCCGTTCGAGTTGACCAGGGTGTTGTACAGCACGACGAGTCCCTCGTACTGCTTTCCCTGCGCCACGATCTGACCGGGCTTCCCTTCCGCCACCAGCGCCTCGGCCATGGAGATCATCTCGTCCCACGTCTTCGGCGGCGTGGGAACGAGGTCGGAGCGGTACCACAGGAGCTGGACGTTGGTGTTGTCCGGAGCCCCGTACAGCTTGCCCTCGTAGGTCGCCGTGTCGAGCGGCGTCTTCAGCGTGCCGGTCTCCACCTGCGACTTGACCGAACCGGTGAACTCCCTGATCCAGCCCGCCTTGGCCAGCTCCGCGGTCCACGTGACGTCAAGCCCGAGGACGTCCATGCTGTCGTCCTCTGCCGCGAGTCTGCGCACCATCTGTTCGCGCTGACCGTCCGCCTCCCGCGGCAGCTTGTTGTAGACGATGTTGTATCGCCCGCCGGCCTTCGCGTTGCAGCTGTCGACGATGGCCTGGAAGTTCTCCTGGGGATACTTGTAAACGTTGACGGTGATGCCTTGGTCGCCAGACCCGCACGCCGTGAGCGTTCCTGCCGCGAGCATCGCGGCTCCCACTCCGGCGGCGAGTCGATAGCGCCTCGTCGCACCCATCGGCCCTGCCTCCTTCCCGACTACACGGAGGAGCCAGACCGCAGCGCCCGGCACCTCGTCGTGCCACCGGCCGCACCGGGCGGACCGGTCAACCGAACCTAGGCCTGGTGATCACGAGCCGCAACCAAGGGAAGCAACGATTCAGAACCAATGGTCTTATGTGAGTCTTAAGAACTCGGGTTCACCGGCCGCATCGCGAGCTTCGCGAGCAGGTCACGGCCCTTCTCGGCGGATTTCGGGTGGCAGAGCACGTCATACCGGTTCGCGACCAGTTGACTCGCCGACTGGAAGTCCCGCTTGCCGCGCGCGGACCCGTACCCGACCGCCGCGAACACCAGGCCGAAGAAGACACCGGTGATCAGACCGGTCAGCACCGGCCCGACGGTGACACCTGGCTCCGGGCTGAACAACGTCAGCAGCAGACCGACGAACAGACCGAACCACGCGCCGCTCGCCGCGCCGGTCATGAGCACCCGGCTCCACGTGAGCTTGCCGGTGATGCGCTCGACCAGCATCAGGTCCACACCGACGATCATGACGTCCTGCACGGTGAAGTCCTCGACGGCCAGGAAGTCGACCGCGCGCTGTGCTTCCTCGTACGTGGCGTACGAACCGATCGGCCACCCCGTCGGCGGAGTGGGCAGGCGGGGAGGGACGCCGGGCCGGTTCGGGTTGGCGAACGGACTCGTCACGGGGACCACCTCTGTCGGACGCGCTGATCGTTCCATCCTGCCAGTGCCCCGTACGGCGTGCCGATACGCCTACAGGTGTTTTGCCGGTTTCAGCCTTCGGGCGGCATGACGACGTGGTCGTCGTCGTTGCCGGGCCGGAAGAACCGCCAGTCCTCACGCCCCGAGTCGCCGCACCGCGCCTCGATCAGGAAGCCGTCCGAGAGGAACACGGTCAGATCTCCGTCCGCGTCCAACTCGACCGACGTCACGACGACCTCTGCTCCGCCCAGGTGCGTGGTCAGCGCCGCCGCACGGACGTCGAACCTGTTGGCGCCCTGCACGTCCCAGTCGAACTCGCCCTCACCGGTCCAGCCCGGTGGTGGCAGGTGGATGTCGGAGGCCCCGGTGAGGCGCTCGTCGCCGAGGTACACCCGCCACGGCCCCTGCAGGTGCAAGGCGAACTCAGCGACCTCGCGGGTGGCACCCCGGTGATCGGGCAGCTCGAGAACGGGCCCGAACCCCAGCCAGACGAGATCGCAGGCACGGCCTGCGTAGCGCCACCGCGCCCCGACCAGATCCGCCAGGGACCGGCGCGCCGCGTCGATCACCAGGTCGTTCACCGGCACATCATCACCGCGGACCGTCAGCCGGGAAACGCGATTTCGAACCGGTGCACGAGCGCGCGGTGCGAGCGCGCGTACGCGTCCCGCCTGTCCGCCACTCGTTCCGTCTCCTTCTGCAACGCCTCGCGGGCCGCACCGGCGTTCCCGCCGAGCAGGTGGATGATCGCCAGCTTGCGGGCCCGCTCGAAGTCGAGCAACGACTCCGGCTTCGCGACGAGTTCGCGGGCGAGGGTGTCCCACTTGGCGTACTTGTCGATGTACGGCTTGCCGTGCTTGAGGAACGCGGCCACCAGCGACGCCGCGACGGAGGCGTGGTCGCCGCCGGGGGTGAAGGTCCACTTCCAGACGGGCTTGTCGGGCGTCAGGTGGCCGAGCGGCGCGGACACCACCGGTGTGGTCGGGATTCCGACGCCCAGGGTGCGGCAGACCTCGTCGTAGTGGCGGAAGCAGACGCCGGCCAGCGGGGTCAGGTCGAGCGCGCCCGCGATGCCGAAGCCCAGCCAGCCGGAGACTCCGCCACCGCGTTCCTGGAGCCAGACGTGGCCGCGGCGGACGAAGCCCGCTGGGCGCAGGGCGGTGTCCACGGCGACGAGCGCGTCGGTTTTCGGTGATGGCCTCACGAGCCACAGGGTCCCAAACGATGCCGTATCCCGCTGGTCAACGGAGCCGCGCGGTCACCTGGTCCACTGGCGGCAGCCTCGTCGGCGGCTCGTCGGTCACCCAGGCGTACTCGATCGCGGACAGCCGGCCGTCCGCGATCCACAGCAGGATCTCGCCGACCAGCTCACCTGATTCGTGCACCTGGGCGTCCACCGGCAGGACGCCGTCGGCGACGTCGGCGGCAGCGCCGCCCGTGCTGAGATCGAGACTCGGGGCGCCCTCGTACCAGGGCTTCAGGACGCGGACGTGGTCGAGCTGGGCGTGCAGGGCGGTGGCACCGGGGAAGTCCGCGGCGAGGATCCGCTCCAGCACGGCGCGTTCGGACGGGGCCAGCGGGCGCGGGCCTTCGAACGGCAGCAGCCGCAGGAGTTCGGCGGCCAGCGCGCGGAGCGAGGCCCACTGCGGTGCGACGGCCAGGGCGTCGACGTGCCAGACGGGACTCGGACCGCTCATGGCGTCGAGCAGGGCGTCGATGCGTTCGGTGAGCGCGGCGGCCTCGGCGTCGAGGCGCATCAGGTGGGGCCGGACGTCGTCGAACTCCAGCGCGAGCTCGTCCGCCGACGGCGCCGTGCCGATGGCCTCCAGATAGGCGCGTTGCGCTTCGGCGGGCATGGCGAGCCGGCGCACCGGGCCCACGAACGGCAAAGGCCGGTCTCCGGGCTGCATGGCTCCCCCTCAGTGCAGCACCGGCCCGAGGAACTCGGCCAGCTTGCGCACCACGTCCGGCGGCACCTCGTCGAGGTGTTCCGTCAGCTGCAAAAGTATGCGACCGCCACCGAGGTGCTCAACGGAAAAACACGGCGCCGTCCCGCAGACCTCTTGCACACCACCCAAAGCAGCGACCTGCCGCGGTCCCAGCAACGTGGCCCAGTGCGGGCCTCGCGCCATTTCCGCGGCCGTGAAAAGGGATTCGTCCAGGCCGACGCCGACGGCGACCTCGTGCGCGGTCCGCACGCCGACGCGGTCCAGCGTGATCCAGCCGCCGCTGGCCTGCACCAACGAGGCGCCCGACCGGAGGACGGACAGCCATTCCTGTTGCACCGCATGGGAAATCCAGCCGCCGAACAGCGATCGCGAGGCCGTGACCACGACCTGGTGCGGGAACGCGGGGTCGTCCTTCAGCAGGATCTCCGCGCACCAGCCGTGATCGACCAGGGGCACGCCCTGGGAGTCGAGCTGGACCAGCTGCACGCGCAGGAACGACGGCAGGTCGGCCAGGACGGCCGACCACGACGGAAAGGTGAAGTCACCCGAAGAGAGCAGCAGCCGGGCATATCCCGGCGGCCCCCAGGGCGTTGTGTCGGAGGGGTGGTAGTCGCGCGCCACCGACACGAGCTCCTCGACCGAGGCCGGGCACAGGGGTGCGAGCAGGTCGGTGAACAGGGCGCCGAACCACTTGGCCAGCGCGGGACGGTCGACGCCGGAGAACGTGTCCAGTTCAAGACGGACGACGTGTGGCGGCGACACAGGTCCGGGGAGTGTCAGATCTGTGCTCAAAGTGAGCGAACCTTATGGCCCGCCGGTACAAACCGTCAGGGGCCAGTCCCGTGAAAGATTGGCCCCTAACGGGCGAACGTCAACTTGCCTCTAGGGCCTGTGTCGAAGTCTGGTTCGATGAGAGTCGCGCTTGACCGGCTATCGCGGATCAGACTTCGACACAGGCCCTAACCGCGCGACTGGTAGTCGCGGAGCAGGCCGCGCGAGATGATCGTCTTCTGGATCTCCGACGTGCCCTCGCCGATCAGCAGGAACGGGGCCTCGCGCATCAGGCGCTCGATTTCGTATTCCTTGGAATAGCCGTATCCGCCGTGGATGCGGAACGACTCCTGCGTCACCTCGGCGCAGTACTCGGAGGCGATGAGCTTCGCCATGCCGGCCTCGACGTCGTTGCGCTGGCCCGAGTCCTTGAGGCGCGCGGCGTTGACCATCATCAGGTGCGCGGCCTCGACCTTGGTCGCCATCTCGGCGAGCTTGAACGCGATGGCCTGGTGCTCGACGATGGCCTTGCCGAACGTCTTGCGCTGCTGGGAGTACTCGATCGCGAGCTCGAAGGCGCGGATCGCGATGCCGCACGCGCGGGCGGCCACGTTCACGCGGCCCACCTCGACGCCGTCCATCATGTGGCGGAAGCCCTGGCCGGTGACGCCGCCCAGCACCTGGTCCGCGGCGATCTCGAAGCCGTCGAACACCATCTCGGTGGTGTCGACGCCCTTGTAGCCCATCTTGTCGATCTTGCCGGGGATGGTGAGGCCCGGCAGGACCTCGCCGTAGCCCTCGGGCTTCTCGACCAGGAACGTCGTGAGGTTCTGGTGCGGCTTCTCGGCGCCCTCGTCGGTCTTCACCAGCACGGCGGTGAGGTTCGACGTGCCACCGTTCGTCAGCCACATCTTCTGGCCGTTGATGGTGTAACCCGACTCGCCCTTGACCGCGCGGGTGCGGATCGCGGCGACGTCGGAGCCGAGTTCGGGCTCGGACATGGAGAACGACCCGCGCACCTCGCCCGCGGCCATGCGCGGCAGGTACTTCTCCTTCTGCTCGGGCGTCCCGTGCTGCTTGAGCATGTGCGCCACGATGAAGTGGGTGTTGATGACACCGGAGACGCTCATCCAGCCGCGCGCGATCTGCTCGACCACCAGCGCGTAGGTCAGCAGGGACTCGCCCAGGCCGCCGTACTCCTCCGGGATCGTCAGGCCGAAGAGGCCCATCTCCTTCATGCCCTCGACGATGTCGGTGGGGTACGTGTCGCCGTGCTCCAGCGTCTGGGCGTGCGGAATGATCTCCTTGTCCACGAACGTGCGGACGGTCGCGAGGATTTCTTCCTGAATGTCCGTGAGACCCGCGGTCTGGGCGAGGCGCGCCATCGCACTTCCCTTCCAACGCTTTGGTTACCGGCGAGTATGGACCGGTTAACGCCCGTTTGCGACCGGGGTGTGCTCTCCGCAACAACGCGGGCTCCCGCTGTACCGAAACAGCATCCCTGACAGGTGTATTCGCGCACCCGCACGCGACGAACCGCGCAGCCGGACCTTAAGATCCCCGCTCACACGTCTAGGGGGACTCGCGAT
Source organism: Lentzea kristufekii (assembly GCF_033949925.1). Taxonomy (NCBI): domain Bacteria; kingdom Bacillati; phylum Actinomycetota; class Actinomycetes; order Pseudonocardiales; family Pseudonocardiaceae; genus Lentzea; species Lentzea kristufekii. The sequence goes on along the minus strand of NZ_JAXAVV010000022.1, from coordinate 116,416 downwards.
GACCTACGACCCGTACAACCCGAAGCAGCCAGGTGATCCGTACGGCCAGCAGCCGCCTTACGGCCAGCCCGGTCAGTACGGCCAGCAGCCCATGTACGGCTACGGCTACCCGCCGCCCGCGCCCAAGCAGCAGACGAGCGCGATCCTGGCGCTGGTGCTGTCCCTCGTGGGGTTCGCGACCTGTGGCGCGACGGCGATCGTCGGCGTCATCTTCGGGCACATCGCGATGGGGAAGATCAAGCGGGGCGAGGAGGAAGGCCACGGGATGGCGCTCGCCGGCATCATCGTCGGCTACGTCGTCATCGTCGGCTACTTGCTGTTCGTCGCGATCTACGTCTTCGCGATCTTCGCGGCCGTCAACGGCGGCTATCGCTGAAACGGGAGAGCTCAGCCCGCGAGGGCGATCTCCAGGGTGCCGCCGCAGTGGCGGCAGACGTCGGCGAACACGTGGACGTCGGCAGCACATCCAGGGCAGCTGCGGAAGCTGCGCTCGAGCAGGTCGTCCTCGCGACGTTTGAAGAGCCGCAACCGTCTGCTCGTCTTGCCGTTACTCGAACGTGACATGCCCCAGAGCATGCCCCCACCCAGGGGCAAGATCGCAAACTTCGGTGACGGATTGTGCGCCACTTCACCCGTTTCGAATGCAACCTGTGACGGTCGAACACGTCCAGTGACATTCAGGGTGAAATAGCGCACAATCCGTAACGGAATCAGTCCTCCGGCGGCGTCCACACGTTCGCGCGGGACATGCCCGCCGCACGGCCCTTGCCGGAGATCACCAACGCCATCTTGCGCGAGGCCTCGTCGATCATCTCGTCGCCGAGCATCACCGCGCCGCGCTTGCCGCCCGCCTCGGACGTGTAGAACTCGTACGCGTCGAGGATGTTCTCGGCGTGGTCGTAGTCGTCCTGCTTCGGGCTGAAGACCTCGTTGGCCGCGTCGATCTGGCCGGGGTGCAGCACCCACTTGCCGTCGAAGCCCAGCGCCGCGGACCGACCGGCGACGCGCTTGTAGCCCTCGACGTCGCGAATCTGCAGGTAGGGGCCGTCGATGGCCTGCTTGTCGTGGGCCCGCGCGGCCATCAGGATCCGCATCAGGATGTAGTGGTAGGCGTCACCGACGTCGTAGCCGGGCGGCTGCTCACCGACGACCAGCGACTTCATGTTGATCGACGCCATGAAGTCCGCCGGGCCGAAGATGATCGTCTCGACGCGCGGGGACGCGGTGGCGATCGCGTTGACGTTGTTCAGGCCCAGGGCGTTCTCGATCTGCGCCTCGATGCCGATCTTGCCGACCTCGTAGCCCATCGTCTTCTCGATCTGCGTGATCAGGAAGTCGAGCGCGACGACCTGCTCGGGCGTCTGGACCTTCGGCAGCATGATGCAGTCGAGGTTCGCTCCGGCGCCTTCGACGACCTCGGTGACGTCGCGGTAGGTCCACTCCGTCGTCCAGTCGTTGACGCGCACGACACGGGCCTTGTCGCCCCAGCCGCCCTCGTTGAGCGACGCGACGATGGTCTTGCGGGCATCGGGCTTGGCCAGCGGGGCGCAGGCGTCTTCCAGATCCAGGAACACCTGGTCCGCCGGCAGCGTGCGCGCCTTGTCGATCATCTTCTGGCTCGAGCCGGGGACCGCCAGACACGAGCGACGGGGACGCTGCTGGTCGACCACTGGAGTACCTCCTTGTACCGGCCGGTAACTATGAGCGCCACAGTGGCACGCATCATCTCCGGGCGCATATTCGCTGAGTCCCGTTTCACAAAGCGAGTTCGCGTCGCGGCGAACTCGCCGCCGTCTGCGGAGCAGCGGCCATCCAACACTGGCAGGCTGAACCGGTGGAGATCACTCGAGTGCTTGACGCGGCGTTGCGCAAGGCGGCAGCCGTCTGGATCACCTCGCCCGGTCACGGTCCACGTCTCGTGCACGCGCACTGGCGTGCCGACTCGCTGTGGGTCATCACCGGCGGCACCGAGCAGGACGTGCCCGGTCTGGCCGATGGAGCGCAGGTCACCGTCACCGTCCGCTCCCCCAGCACGCACTCGCACCTCGTCGACGCCCAGGCCGTCGCGCACCTGACCGAGCCCGACGACGAGACGACGCAGGCGCTGAAGACAGCCCGGCTCAACACCAAGCCAGAATGGGAAGCGGTGTACCGGCTGGAGTTCAGCGCATGATCACCGTCCCGGACGGCTTCGGCGAGGGCCTCGGCGACGGCGCCGACGAATGGGTCGCGAAGCTGCCGAAACTCGCCACCAAGGCGTGCGCGCGCTGGCAGCTCACGCCGGACGGCGCACTGATGAACGGGTTCTGCGCCGTCGTGCTGCCGGTCCGCAGAGCCGACGGCCATCCCGCCGTGCTCAAGCTGAGCTGGGTCGACGACGAGACCGCGCACGAGCCGCTGGCGCTCGAGCTCTACAACGGCGACGGCGCCGTCCAGCTGCTCGACCACGACGAGGAGCTCGGCGCGTTGCTGCTGGAACGCCTCGACCAGCACTCGCTCGACGACGAGCCGATCGACCTGGCGGTCGGGGTGATCGGCGAGCTGCTGCGCCGCCACCGCGCGATCCAGGCCCCCGGTGAGATCCGGCGGTTCGCGAACACCCTCCGAAGCCATCCCGCGATCCCCGCGAAGCTGCTCGACGCCGCCCGCGAGGCCGGCACCCGGCCGATGGGCACGACGCTCGTCAACGAGGACCTGCACTACCAGAACGTGCTGCGCGGCGACCGCGAACCGTGGCTCGTGATCGACCCGAAGCCGCTGTCCGGTGATCCCGAGTACTGCATGATTCCGTTGCTGTGGAACAGGTTCGACGAACTGGACGGCCACCGGGGGCTCAACGACCGGTTCCTCGCGCTGTGCGACGCGGGCGAGCTGGACGTCGCGAAGGCGCGCGACTGGACGCTGCACCGGGCCGTCGCCAACTGGATCTGGTGTCTGGAAGAGGACATGGAGGACATCGCAGTGATCTGCGCCCACATCGCCGGGTGGGCGGCCCGCGCCTGATCTAGCCTGGTGATGTGGTGGCTGTGAACCGGGTTTTCATCGCTCAGCTGGCCGGACTTCCCGTCTTCGGCCCCGATGGTGAACCCATAGGCAAGGCCCGTGACGTCGTCATCAGCCTCCGCATCGACCGGCAACCGCCGCGCGTGCTCGGCATGGTCGTCGAACTGGTGACGCGGCGGCGGATCTTCGTGCCGATGCTGCGCGTCACCTCGATCGAGCCGAACGCCGTGACGCTCGCGACCGGATCGGTGAACCTGCGGCCGTTCCACCAGCGCGTCAACGAGGTGATGGTGATCGGCGAGCTGCTCGACGCCAAGATCACGGTCGAGGACGGCGCCACGGCCGTCGTCGTGGACGCCGCGATGGAGCTGACCCGCACCCGCGACTGGCGCATGGTCCGCGTCGCCGGCCGGGAGCGCACCGGCCGGTTCAGCCTCAAGGGCCCCGTGCAGGTGTGGCGGTGGGAGGACGTCACCGGCCTGAGCGTGAACGAGATCGCGGGCCAGCCCCAGGGCGCGCAGCAGCTCGTCGCGGTCTTCGAGGGCATGCGAGCGGCGGACGTGGCTCACTCACTGCACGAACTGCCGGCCAAGCGCCGCCACGAGGTCGCGGACGCGCTCGACGACGAACGGCTCGCGGACGTCATCGAGGAACTGTCCGAAGAGGACCAGAAGGACATCCTGTCGCACCTGGACGAGGAACGCGCCGCGGACATCCTGGAGGCGATGAACCCGGACGACGCGGCGGACCTGCTGAGCGAACTGTCCGAGGGCACCAAGGACCGCCTGCTGGAACTGATGGAACCCGAGGAGTCCGAACCGGTCCGGCGGCTGCTGGAGTACTCGTTCGACACGGCCGGTGGTCTGATGACACCCGAGCCGATCATCCTCACCCCGGACGCCACGATCGCGGAAGCGTTGGCACGAGTGCGAAATCCCGACCTCACGCCCGCGCTGGCGTCGATGGTCTTCGTCTGCCGCTCCCCCTCCGCGACACCGACCGGCCGCTACCTGGGCTGCGTGCACATCCAGCGGCTGCTGCGCGAACCACCGTTCGACCTCGTCGCCGGAGTGCTCGACACGGACCTGACGTACCTGTCGCCGAACGCCTCGCTGAGCGACGTTACGCGCTACTTCGCGACCTACAACCTGGTGTGCGCCCCGGTGCTGGACGAGACCGAGCACCTGCTCGGCGCCGTCACCGTGGACGACGTGCTGGACCACCTGCTGCCGGACAACTGGCGCGAGACGGGACTGAGCCATGCCTGAACTGCTGCCTCGGCGCAGACTCGACCAGCCGCGAGGGCCGCGGGGCTTCCGGTTCTCGATCGACCCGGACACCTTCGGCCAGTTGTCCGAACGACTCGCGCGCTTCCTCGGCACCGGCAAGTTCCTGTTCTGGCAGACGCTCATCGTGATCGCCTGGATCACGGTGAACCTCGTCGCCGTGTCCCTGCGGTGGGACCCGTACCCGTTCATCCTGCTGAACCTGGCGTTCTCGACGCAGGCCGCCTACGCCGCGCCGCTGATCCTGCTCGCGCAGAACCGGCAGGACGACCGGGACCGGGTGTCGCTGGAGGAGGACCGGACACGGGCCGCTCAGACGAAGGCGGACACCGAGTACCTGGCGCGGGAGCTGGCGGCGGTGCGGCTGGCCCTGGGTGAGGTGGCGACGCGTGACTTCATCCGGGGTGAGCTGGAGAAGCTGGTGAAGGAGCAGAACAACCTCAAGAAGGTCCGTCCTTGACCTTCCGGGACGTGGTCGCGCTGTGGCTGGTGAACGAGAAGACCGCTCACGACGTGGTGCTCGCCGCGTGTGACCTGCTGGTGGGCGACGTCGACAGCCATGCGGTCGGGCGGCTGGCCGCGTTGTCCCGCGGCGAGGCCGACATCGAGGTGCCGATCCTGCTCCCGGAGGCGTTGCGGGAACTCGGACTCGTCGCGCACGCCAGGGGTTCGGTCGCGGCGAAGGAGGAGGGCCTGCGGGCGATGGCGGTGCGCGTGGAGTCCGGCGACCTCACTCCTCGCGAGTTGGCCGCGTGGGCGCACCGGGTCTTCGGACACGAGCATGAGGGCGAACGTCTGTCAGAACTGGACGACGCCTACGACATCGGCGTCACGAGCGACACGGAAGTGGACGCCGAGGTGCTGGCGGAAGCGCGCCGGCTCACGGGCTGATCTGGCCGCTCGCGACCAGGTCGTCCAGGACCTCGTGGATCGCGGGAGCGGTCTCGGCGTGCTCGCGGTACTCGTCGCGGGTCACGTAGGTGAGTTCGGCGATCTCGCCCGCCGGCCGCGGTGTGCCTTGCAGGTCGGCCGTGAAGCAGGTCATGTCGACCATCGCGCCCTCCCCCTCGCCGTAGGCTGGAGCGACGTAGCGCTTGAGGACCTGGGGACGTCCGGCTTCGACGCCGAGCTCTTCGGAGACCTCGCGCCGCAGAGCCTCTTCGAGGGATTCGCCGGGCTCGATCTTGCCGCCGGGCAGGTAGAAGGCCTTCTTGTTGCGTGAGCGCACAACGAGGAGACGGCCAGCCTCGACGTGCACGAGTCCCACCACCGTGATCATGCGGTCACGGGAACACGTCGTCCGCGGCGAGGCGGTCGCACGTGCGGCCGAACGCTTCGAGCTCACCAGGGCCGAAGCTCTCCCCGAAGTGCTCGGCGACGCCGGCGAGGTGGGTTGCGGAGGCACTGCGGAGGCGTTCGGCGCCCAGCGGTGTGAGCACGGCCACGATGCCGCGTCCGTCACCGTCGGCGCGTTCCCGCCCGACGAGCCCAGCACGTTCCAAACGGTCCACCAGGCGGGTCACGCCAGACCGGGACAGCAGGACGGCATCGGCCAGTTCAGTCATGCGCATGCGCATGGAAGGCGTCTCGGCCAGTTGAACCAGCACGTCGTACGCCGCGAGCGATAGGCGCTGCTCAGCAATCAGTTCGGCCTCGAGGACCCTCGTGATCCGTGCATGCGCGCGGAGGAACGATCGCCACACCCCGAGCTCGACACGGGTGGGCAACCGGGAACTACCCGATTCCGGCACGGGCGTCGATGTTACGGACAGCGCCCTCTCCACTACGACCTGGCCCTGTACTGGAAAGTGACCGGCCGGTAGGACCGGCACGAACCGGACGTAGCATGGATCGGTGACCACCACACAGCCCCTCCCCACCATCGAGGACGTCCGCAAGGCGCTCGCCGGTGTGCAGGACCCCGAGATCCGCCGCCCGATCACCGAGATCGGCATGGTCAAGGACGTCGAGGTCGGCGCGGACGGTGTCGTCGTGGTCGGCATCTTCCTCACCGTCGCGGGCTGCCCGATGCGCGACAAGATCACCAAGGACGTCACCGCGGCCGTCACGGCTCTGGACGGTGTCTCGTCCGTGCGCGTCGACCTGGACGTGATGAGCGACGCCCAGCGCACCGAGCTCCGCAAAACGCTGCGCGGCGGCGCCGAGGAGCCGGTCATCCCGTTCGCCCAGCCGGGCTCGCTGACGCGCGTGTACTGCGTCGCGTCCGGCAAGGGCGGCGTCGGCAAGTCGTCCGTGACCGTGAACCTCGCCGTGGCGATGGCCGCGCGCGGGTTGTCGGTCGGCATCGTCGACGCGGACATCTACGGCCACTCGATCCCGCGCATGCTCGGCGTCGAAGGCCGCCCCACGCAGGTCGAGAAGATGATCATGCCGCCGCAGTCGCACGGCGTGAAGGTCATCTCGATCGGCATGTTCACGCCGGGCAACACCCCGGTCGTGTGGCGCGGGCCGATGCTGCACCGCGCGTTGCAGCAGTTCCTGGCCGACGTGTTCTGGGGCGACCTGGACGTGCTGCTGATCGACCTGCCGCCCGGCACCGGCGACATCGCGATCTCCGTCGCCCAGCTCGTGCCGAACGCCGAGATCCTCGTCGTGACGACACCGCAGCAGGCCGCCGCCGAGGTGGCCGAGCGCGCCGGGTCGATCGCCCTGCAGACCCGCCAGCGGGTGGCCGGGGTCATCGAGAACATGTCGTGGCTGGAGATGCCCGACGGTTCACGCATGGAGATCTTCGGAACCGGTGGCGGCGAGGCCGTCGCCGAGTCGCTGACCAAGGCCATCGGGTCCGATGTGCCGTTGCTCGGTCAGGTGCCGCTGGACCCGCGGTTGCGGGAGAACGGCGACTCCGGGACGCCGATCGTTCAGGCGGTGCCGGACTCGGCCGCTGCCAAGGTCCTGTCCGAGGTGGCGACGAAGCTCTCCGTCCGCTCCCGCGGCTTGGCCGGCCGCCTTCTGAACGTCTCCCCGGCTGGCCGCTGACCGCATTCGCCCGAACGCAAGCGGGGACCTCTCGACTCTCGAAAGGTCCCCGCTTGCGTTTCAGAACGAGCTCAGGTCGCGTCCGGGTCGTACGGCGGGCGCTCGCCCGGTGCGAGCGGGCGCTGTTCGGGCGTGGACGGGGTCGACGGTGTCGGGTAGCCGTTGGACTTCGTGGTGGGCTCGGGGTCCTCGAAGAGGTGCTTCGTGACCGCGCGCTTCGGGTCGAAGTTGCGCAGTTCGCGCAGGTCTTCGAGGGGCTTGCGGAGTGACTCGAACTCCGGGCCCATCTCCTGCTTCAGCTGTTCTCGCGCGCCGGTCGCGTACTCGCGGACCTGCCTCACCGTCTTGCCCAGCCAGGCCGCGGCCGAGGGCAGGCGTTCGGGGCCCAGGATGAAGAGACCCGCGATGACGATGATGAGGATCTCTACCCATCCGATGCTGTCGAACACGGGCCCCAGCCTACTTGTCAGTCGCTCTTGAGTGTCACGTCTAGTTTGAGCTCACGGCCCTGTCGTGCCAGCACGACCTGCACGGTTTCGCCGATCTCGTGCTCGCGGACCGCTACGACCAGTTCGGCCGCGTTGCGGACCATGCGGTTGCCCACCTTGGTGATGACGTCGCCCTCCTGGATGCCGGCGGCCGCCGCGGCACCTCCTGCGGGGACGTTCTGCACCTGGGCGCCTTCGGAGGTCTCGGCGGACACGGACTTCACGTTGATGTTCATGTCCGCGTGCTTGACCTGGCCGTTGCGGATCAGCTCCTGGCTGATCTTGCGGGCCTGGTTGCCGGAGATCGCGAAGCCGAGGCCGACGGAGCCGCCGGTCTCGGTGCGGATCGACGAGTTGATGCCGATCAGGGCGCCGCGCGAGTCGACCAGCGCGCCGCCCGAGTTGCCCGGGTTGATGGCGGCGTCGGTCTGGATCGCGTCGTAGGTGACCTGGGGGCCGCCGTTCTCGCCCGCTGCCGTGACCGGGCGGTGCAGCGCGGAGACGATGCCCTCGGTGACGGTGTTGGACAGCTGCAGCGGCGAGCCGATGGCGATGACGCTGTCGCCCACCTGGAGTTCGTCGGAGTTGCCGAACTGCAGGACGGTCGGGTTGGTGACCTCGACCTTGATGACGGCGAGGTCGGTCTTCGGGTCGCGGCCGACCACGCGGGCCTGGGCGCGGGTGCCGTCGGTGAAGACGGCGCTGAGCTTGGCCGAGGAGTCCTGCGCGGCCGGGGCGACGACGTGGTCGTTGGTCAGGATGTAGCCGCCGGCGTCGACGACGACGCCGGAGCCGACGCCCGCGACGTTCGCGCCCTTGAACTCGATCGAGACGACGCTGGGCGTCACGCGCTTGGCGATGTCCGAGATCGACCCCGCCGGGCGTTCCTTGCCCTCCGCCACCTCGGCCAGCGTGACCGTCGAGTCGGTCAGGGGGTTGCCCGCCCGGCCGATCAGCCAGCCGACGAGGCCACCGACGGCACCGAGCACGAGCGCGACCGTCAACAGCAGCGCCATGGCCGTCGGCTTCACGCGGCGGCCGAAGAGGAGTTCGGGAACGCTCAGCTGGGGGCCGGGCCCCGGCTTGCGCTCGGGTTCGCCCGGCGGGTCCTCACCGACGGCGGGCGGGCCGATCACGGCACCGGAGGCCGGGTCGCGCCACGGGTCACCGGCGGGCTTGTCGCCCCAGAACACCGGATCGATGTCCGGATCCGGGTCGGACGTGGGCTGTGGGGGCCGCTGCAACAGCTCCTGCGAGCCCTGGCGGCCGAACGCCGTCACGAGGGACTCGGGGGGCGGTGGCGCGGACTGGAGCTGGGACACGGGCACGTCACGCGAGGCGAAGGCCCCGCCGACACCGTCCGGGCGACCGAAAGCGGTGGCGTACGCGGGGTCGACCGGCGGCTGCACCAGGGGCCGTGGCCGGAGCCTGCGATGCGCTCCGTCGTCCACTCCGGAAACGGGTGTGGACGTCTGGCCGTTGGGCGACTGCTGGCTCATCTCTCCCCGAATTTTCCGCCGGGGTCTGCGTCGACGTCAGGCCCGGCTATCGCGGACTGGACTTCGACACAGGCCCAAGGAGTGCTGAACTACAGCGTGCCTGACGAACGGTGAAATGACTGTCAGGGGGTGGTCGCGAAGACCGCGCCGGCGTTCTGCGGCGCGGGCACCGCGGGGGCGGGCGCGTCGCTCTCCGGAGTGGTGAACGCGAGCGCGCTCAGCAACATGCCGCTGACGACGACTCCGGCACCCTGGCGGGCACGACGGCCGCTGAACCAGCCGTTGCTGCCCAGCGGTCTGGACGAACCCAGCACGGGCCCAGCACCGAACGCGGGCTTGTCCGTGCGCTGCACAGCGACGAACTGACCGTCTTCGGTGATCGCGAGCCCGTCCGGAGCGGACGGCAGTTCGACCTCCTGAGGGATCGCACCGAGCCTGTCCAGCAGCGACGCCGACGCCGTGGGCGCCGAAGCGGTGCGCACGGCCGCGCGCGCCTGCTGCTGTGTGAAGGTCTCGAATGCGCAGAAGCCACAGCGCTGAACATGCGCGGACGCGCGCTCGTGCGCGGTCGAGGACAGTTCCCCGTCCACGAACGCGACCACGGCATCCGGCAAGAGATGCTGCTCAGGCAGGCCCCAACCTCGGAGGTCGGTCATGCAGAGTCCTCCAGCAACGATTCTTGACGACGGCGTTCGAGCGCGACCTTCAGAGCCTGGCGGCCCCGATGGATCCTGCTCCTCACGGTACCCATCTTCACCCCGAGCGTGGCGCCGATCTCCTCGTAGGAGAGACCTTCGACGTCACAGAGCACGACCGCGGCACGGAACTCCGGCGGGAGCTCGTCCAGCGCGGCCTGCAGGTCGGGGTCGAGGTGGTTCTCGTCGTAGATTTCCTCAGGGGACAGGTCGTCACCCTCGAGGCGGTCGTTGTCCTCGGGCAGCGCCTCCATGCGCACGCGGCTGCGCCGACGAGCCATGTCGAGGAAGAGGTTGGTGGTGATGCGGTGCAGCCACCCCTCGAAGGTGCCCGGCTTGTACGACGCGAGAGAGCGGAAGACGCGGATGAACGTCTCCTGCGTGAGGTCCTCGGCGTCGTGCTGGTTGCCGGTCAGGCGGTACGCGAGCCGGTAGACCCTGTCCGCGTGCTCACGGACGATCGCGTCCCACGAGGGCGGCGTCCAGTCGGCCGTCTCGATGGGCGCGACGGCCTCCGGAGAACTCGACTGCGTGCGCATCAGGTGTTTCGGCACCTCCATGTGGGCCGCCCGGCGACCCTTATGCGGCTCAACGGGCGACGGGTCCGGCTTGTTCCCGACTAGAGCCTGGCTTCTTGCCTCTGTACCTTCTCCTGCTCCCTTTAAACGATCGTGAGAGTGGGCTGAGAGCACCCTGAGAATTTCGGTTCGGGCCACGTTCACCCGTTTTGGGCAGAGTTGGCACTAACCTGCTAGACCGTGACCACGGAATCGGCCCTGCGGGAGTACGTCGAGCAGTACCTCCCCGAGGACGACGTGCACCTGGCGGCAAGAGCACGCGGCCAGGAACTGGGCTGCGTGCCCATCGGCGCGGGCGGAGGCGCCGCCCTGCGGTTCCTCGCGACCGCACTCCAGGCCCGCGCGGTGGTCGAGATCGGCACCGGAGCGGGCACCAGCGGCCTGTACCTTCTGGCGGGCATGCCCCAATCCGGCATCCTGACCTCGATAGACGTGGCCTCCGAACACCAACGGGCAGCCCGGGAGGCCTACGCGGCGGCAGGCATCTCCCCGTCCCGCACCCGCCTGATCATGGGCAAGGCGCTGGACGTCCTCCCCCGCCTGACCGACGCGGCGTACGACCTCGTCTTCGTGGACGCCTACAAGCCCGAGTACCCGCAGTACCTGGCACACGGCGTGCGCATGCTGCGCCCGGGCGGCGTGATCGCGTTCGACAACGTCCTCTGGCACGGCGCCGTCGTGGACCACACGAAGCGGGACGACTCGACCCAGGCGATGCGGGACATCGCGCGCCTGGTGAAGGAGGACGACCGGCTCGTGCCCGTCATCCTCCCCCTGGGCGACGGCCTGCTCGTGGCGGCGCGGCGTCCATAAGAAAGCCGGTTGGCCCACCCGAGTGAAGCGGTAACAACGCTTCGCGGCTATTCGACATGCCCTCCGCAGGGTCGGGGACGGTCAATTCCCCGAAAGGGGCTCAGGTGAAACCAACAAGAGTTCTCGCCGCGCTCGCGGCTGCTTTGATACCGATCATCGGCGTCACCACGCCAGCACTGGCCGATGGCCCGTGCTGGGGAAACGGCGATGACATGGCCGGATCCACGTGCGGCAGGCAGACCTTCATCGTCGATCCGGGAATCGGCACCGAGCTGACCGCGCAGGACATCCGTCAATCCGAGTCCTACTACGTCGGACGCGGCTTCAACCGCAATTTCGTCTGGTACGCGCCCGTGGGGAACAGAGAATTCCACTCCGACGCGGAAGAATGGTCGCACTGCCTCGACAACATGGCGCAGGACGTGCTCTGCGCACCAGGCCGCGAGGACTACCACACCATCGGCCTCGCCTTCAGGGAGCGCCCGATCGTGCTGCACTCGCTGACCTACGGCGGCAGCTTCATCGCACTGCCCTGCGGCAACTTCTCCCGGGACAAGTCCGGCAAGCCCGTCCCGGTGATCAGCGGCCACAAGTACCACGACGCCAACCGCAACGACGTCCGCGACGCCGGTGAGCCCGGCATGGCAGGGTGGACGATGACCCTGCACCGCGACCGCTCCGACGCAGGTCAGGGCACCGGCGCTCTCGCCACGACCACCACCGACGGCAACGGCTACTACGAGTTCCGCCTCGACGGCCACCTGCCCGGCGACTACGCGCTGACCGAGGAGAGCCGCGGCGGCTGGACCCGCACCAGCGGCACCGAGAGGTACGGCATCCGCGTCAACCCGAACATCGGTGACGCGAGGTTCGACGGCCACGACTTCGGCAACGTCGAGACCACGGCCGACGCGGTGAAGGTCGCCTTCGACGTCGTCGACCCGCCCGCCGAGATGACCGCCGACACCGCACACACCCTGCGCGTCCGCGCGCTGCTGGAGAACCGCGGCCCCGCGCCGATCATCGACGTCCAGGACGCGATCTCCGCTTCCGGTCCGCCGGACTGCTCGTTCACCACCCCGCCGCCCGCGACCAGGCAGCTCGTGCTCGGCAGGCCGGTCGAGGTGGTCTTCGAGGTCGGCGTCACCTGCCTCGACCCGAGCTTCCACCCGTTGACGTTCCACAACGCGCTGACGGTCACCACCCCCGGCGTCACCGATCCGGACCCGGCGAGCAACCACCGGACCACGAGCGCCACGATCGCGGTGATCGACGAGGCGAACGTCGGCATCGACAGCACCCGGCTCGACTGCGTGACCCGCACCTACGTCCGCGACCAGTTCGAATGCACCGTCACCGCCGTCGCGGTCAACACGGGCGACCACGGCCCGGCGGACACCGACGTGCGGCTCGGACTCACCGGGCCGGCGGACTGCACTCTCACGCCGAACGGCCCGACGAGCCACGAGACCTCGCTGTTCGAGGATCCGGTCACCGTCTCGTCGAAGTGGGACGTGACCTGCGCGAACCGCAGCTACCACGACTTCACCGCGTCCTCGGAGGCCGTGCTCGACCACCTGCACGTCATCGACCCCGACGGCGCGAACAACAGCGGCACGGCGACCGACCGCGTCGAGGTGTTCGAGCGCACCGACCTCTCGGTGGCGGACCTGCGGCTGACCTGCACCGAACGCCAGTACCAGACTCAGGCGTTCGACTGCACGAGCACGGTCACCGTCGCGAACGCCGGCCCGGCCGACGCCGTGCACACGCTGACCACGGTCGCCTTCGGCGCTCCCGCGGACTGCACGGTCTCGCCGGACACCGGCCAGCAGCAGGCGCACGTCCTCGGTGCCGGTGCGTCCACGACGTTCACCAAGGACTGGACGGTGTCCTGCACGGATAACCGCAGGCACCTGCTGTCCACCAGCGCGGTGGTCATCGCCGACGAACCGCACCCCGAGGACACCGATCGCGCCAACGACGCCCGCTCGATCTCGTGGGTGCCGACGGACGTGAAGCCGCGCAGCTTCCCCAGCTCGATCAACGTGAAGAAGGAGGGCCTCGTCCCGGTGGCGGTCCTGTCGACGACGGAGTTCGACGCCGTCACGCGGGTCGACCAGACCAGCCTCACGTTCGGCGCCACCGGCCTGGAGCAGAGCCTCGTCCGATGCGGATCAGCCGGTGAGGACGTGAACGACGACGGACTGGCCGACCTGGTGTGCCAGTTCGACACCGCGAAGACGGGCCTCACCTGTGGCATGACGACGGCGACCCTGATGGGCCGCACGACCGACGGCCGCCGGTTCGAGGGTCAGGACGACGTCAAGCTGACCGGCTGCTGAGCCGGCACGACCGTTCGATCAGTAAGCCCTGACGCCCTTGCCGAGGACCGTGACGCCACTGGCGCTGACCGTGTAGCGCTCACGGTCCATCGGCGCGTCCACACCGATCAAAGCCCCATCGGGCACCACGACGTTCTTGTCCAAAATAGCCCGCCGGACCACGGCACCCTTGCCGATCCGAACCCCGGGCAACAACACGGACCCCTGCACGACAGACCCGACCTCAACGGTCACGTCGGACGAGATCACCGACCCGTGGATCTTCCCGGAGATGATCGACCCGGGCCCCACCATCGAGTCCTCAGCGGACCCGCCGGCGATGAACTTGGCAGGAGGCATGGGAGGAGTGGCAGTCCGGATGGGCCACAACTGGTTGTACAGGTTGAAGATCGGATGGACCGAAACCAAGTCCATGTGCGCGTCGTAGTAGGCGTCGATGGTCCCGACGTCCCGCCAGTACCCGCGATCCCGGTCGGTCGCGCCGGGCACCTCGTTGTCCTGGAAGTCGTAGACGTGCGCCTTCCCCCGGTCCACCAGCATGGGGATGATGTCGCCACCCATGTCGTGGTCCGAGTCGGGGTTCAACGCGTCCCCGCGCAGGGCGTCGAGCAACGCCTCGGTCGTGAAGACGTAGTTGCCCATCGAAGCGAAGGTCACCTCGGGGTCGTCCGGCACGTGCGGCGGCTCGGACGGCTTCTCCAGGAACCGGGTGATCTTCCCGGACGCGTCGGAGTCGATGCACCCGAAGGCCTTGGCCTCGTTGCGCGGCACGCGAATGCCGGCGACGGTCACGGCCGCGCCCGACTCGACGTGCTGCGAGATCATCTGGCCCGGGTCCATCCGGTACACGTGGTCGGCTCCGAAGATGACCACGTGGTCGGGCTTCTCGTCGTGGACGAGGTTCAGCGACTGGAAGATCGCGTCGGCCGAGCCCGTGTACCAGCGGGGGCCCAGGCGTTGCTGGGCCGGGACCGGTGTCACGTACTGACCGAGCACATTGGACAGGCGCCACGTCGTCGAGATGTGGCGGTCCAACGAGTGCGACTTGTACTGCGTCAGCACGCAGAGCTTCGCGAGCCCGGCGTTGACCAGGTTCGACAGCACGAAGTCGACCAGCCGGTAGTTGCCCCCGAAGGGCACAGCCGGTTTCGCGCGGTCGGCCGTCAGTGGCCACAGGCGCTTGCCTTCACCACCGGCAAGCACAATTCCGAGAACGTGCGGCTGCCCCTTCACGGTATGTGACCCTATCCGTGCGATCGTTCCCGAACCAGACGCAAAGCGGTTTGTCCCAACCGGTACCGCCGTGATCTACGGTGGGTGCGTGCGAGTAGCGCTGTTGACCCGGGAGTATCCGCCAGAGGTGTACGGCGGGGCTGGCGTGCACGTGGGATTCCTCGTGCCCCATCTCCGCGAACTCGTGGACGTCGACGTGCACTGCTTCGGTGCACCCCGATCGGACGCCACGGCCCACAACGCCCCGCACAGCCTGGAGCAGGCGAACGCGGCTCTCTCGACCCTCGCGGTCGACCTGGAGATGGCCTCCGCGATCTCCACGGCCACGCTGGTCCACTCGCACACCTGGTACGCCAACATGGGCGGCCACCTGGGCAAACTCCTGCACGGCATCCCGCACGTGGTGACGGCGCACTCGCTGGAACCGCGCCGGCCGTGGAAGGCCGAGCAGCTCGGCGGCGGGTACCGGATCTCGTCGTGGGCGGAGCGGACCGCCTACGAACACGCCGACGCGGTCATCGCCGTGAGCGAGGGCATGAGGACCGACGTGCTCGACGCGTACCCCGCTCTCGACCCGGCGAGGGTGCACGTCGTGCGCAACGGAATCGACAGCAACGCGTACCACCCGGTCACCGAAACGGACGCCCTGACGTCCCGTGGAATCGATCCCACCAAGCCGATCGTGGCGTTCGTGGGAAGGATCACCCGGCAAAAAGGTTTGAGCCACCTCGTGGCCGCCGCGCACCAGATCGACCCCGAAGCGCAGATCGTGCTGTGCGCCGGCGCACCGGACACTCCGGAGATCGCCGAGGAGATCAAGCAGGCGGTCAGCGAACTCTCGCGGACGCGGTCGGGTGTCTTCTGGATCCAGAAGATGCTGCAGCCGGCCGAGGTGCGCCAGATCCTGAGCCACGCGGCGGTGTTCGTGTGCCCGTCGGTCTACGAACCGCTGGGCATCGTGAACCTGGAGGCGATGGCGTGCGGCACCGCGGTCGTCGCGAGTGACGTCGGCGGCATCCCCGAGGTCGTCGTGCACGGCGAGACGGGCCTTCTCGTCCACTACGACGAGCATGATTTGTCGACATATCGACACCAGCTAGCGGAATCGATCAACGAACTGATCACAGACCCGGAGCGCGCGAAGCGCTTCGGTGCCGCCGGGCGCACACGGGCCGAGCAGGAGTTCTCGTGGTCCGCGATGGCGGAGCAAACCGTCGAGGTCTACCGCAGTGTGATTTGAGCCACACTCGACCGGGGCAACCCTGAAGAGTGAGCGCCGCCTTTAACCAGTAGTGACGTTTCGGTTTCAACTGGTGAGGGGCGCGAGGACTGTGCGTTGTGCGGTGCTGGGTCTGACGGTCCTCCTCGCAGTGACTGGATGTGCCACAGCTC
The DNA here is from genome assembly GCF_033949925.1 of Lentzea kristufekii. Lineage (NCBI taxonomy): Bacteria > Bacillati > Actinomycetota > Actinomycetes > Pseudonocardiales > Pseudonocardiaceae > Lentzea > Lentzea kristufekii. The sequence continues at coordinate 100,084 of NZ_JAXAVV010000022.1, read as the reverse complement.
CCGCCGCGCAACCGGGCGCGGTCCAGCTCACGATGGACGGCAAGAAGCTCGCCGGCGCCTCTGAACTGCAGGCGAACGCCGAGGCGCAGCTCGCCTACACGCTGGAGTACGGCTACGTGGCACGAGCGGGTGCCGCCGCGGTCACCTGCTGGTTCGCGAAGACGGGCCTGGAGTCCGAGGTGGACAAGCGGCTGTGGTGCGGACCGGTCCAGGTCCCCGGCACCGGCGCCACCACCGACTGGGTGCCCGTGCCGCTCAAGGAAGTCACCAAGACGGATGACGAGGTCCGTTACGAGGTGCAGTCGCCGCAGGTGCCCGAGAAGGGCAACCGCAGCACGCCGGGCGGGACGCTCGTGCGCACCGACGGCAAGGAGTTCGACCCGTCGAAGCAGCAGGACCTGACGGCCGGACGCGACTTCCTGGCCGTGCTGCCCGACGACGGCAAGCGCTCGAACCACGAGCTCGGGCTGGGCGACGCCGACATCAAGCTGCGCGACGACCTGCTCAGCACCGCCGTGACCGGCTGGGCGAACCCGGACATCTGGTTCACCTCGGAGGGCACGCTGCGCGCCGAGGCCGGGTCACGGCTGCGCGTGGTGAGGATGAAGGTCGACAAGCTCAACGAGACGGACAGCGGTTTCCACCGCACCAACTGGCAGGGGTTCGCCCCGCAGCCGTCCGAGCTCGCGCTGGAGGTCCCCGGCAAGCGCCAGGTCCTCCCGGCCGACCGGCTGCCGGCCACCGGCTCGGTCTTCGTCGTCTACACCGCGCCGGACCCGCAGGAGGGCGCCGAGCACCTCGCGCTCGGCACGCTCGGCGCCAAGTCGCTGGAACAGCGCGCCGAGGTCCCGTCCGGCAAGCGTTCCGACAACGCCCCTCAGGTGCTGCGGCGCACCGCCATCCCACCCCAGTTCGCGGAGCAGACGCAGAAGATCCGTTTCGGCGACCGCGAGCTCGGCATGAAGATCACCGGGATCAGGCTCGGCCGCCAGCGCCCGATCAAACTCGGGGAGAGCCAGTACGACGTGGCCACGATCTCCGCGCCGGACAAGGCGTTGCTGGAGGTGCGGGTCGAGGCGACCGGCGACCTGCCCGACACCGCGGGCGGCCTGTGGACCAAGGACCTGATCACCGTCACGCTGCCGGACGGCTCGGCCGCCCGGCAGGTCGGCGCGCGCTACGACGGCGGCCCGCTGCCGTTCGCGATCGTCGTCGAGATCCCGGCGGACACCCGCTCGGTCTCGGTCGGCATGGTCGACGGGCTGCTGGACCTGCCGCGTCTCGGCAAGACGACCATCGCGCCGGTCGACTCGCGCGCCACCCTCGCCCTGGAGTTCTGAGCTGGTGGTGTGTTCGCTAACCCTCACCGGTCCATTTCGTGTCCAGGCGGGTAGCTCGCGGTGCCGCCCCCACGCCTTCATATCGGGCATATGGGGGCGTGGGGGCGGTGCCGCGAGATGCCCCACTGGGCGCGGAATTGACCGGCGAGGATTGCGAACACACCACCAGCATCGCCGCTAGGGCCAGCCATCCCAGGAGCACCAGCACCAGTCCGCCCCAGCCCCACTCCTCGTACGCGGTGGCGCCGGACGTCCCGCCGACGCTGCTGCCCACGTAGAACCCGGCCAGGTACAGCCCGGACGCCTGGCCGCGGGCGTGTTCGGGAGCGCGCGCGGCGACCCAGCCGCTCGCCGTGGTGTGCGAGGCGAAGAACCCGGCGGTGACGATCGCCAGGCCGAGCGGGACCCACACCAGGCTCGCCAGGGCACCGAGAGCCAGCACGCCGATGCACAGCAGCAGCACCTTGCCGCGGCCGAACCGGTCGGCCAGCCTGCCCGCGAACGCCGCCGCGGTGCTGCCGAAGCCGTAGAAGAGGAACACCAGCGTCTCGAGCCACGCCGGGCCGGTGAGCTGGAAGCCCGCGACGTTGTAGAACGAGATGAACGCGCCCACGAGCAGCACGGCGACCGCGTACATCGACAGCAGCACCGGGTCCTTCAACGCGGCCTTCATGCCACTGGGCGCGCGCTTCGGCATCGCCTGGGCCCTGGGCAGGAAGAACACCACGATCAAAGCCGCGACCAGCCCGAACACACCGGCGAGCAGCACCGAGCCGCGCCACCCCAGCCAGTCGACGGTCATCCCGGTGACGAGCCGTCCCGACATGCCGCCCAGGCTGTTCCCGGCGATCATCGCGCCCATCGCGGCGCCGAGCTTCTTCTTGTCCAGCGCGTCCGCGAGGTAGGCCATCGACGCCGCGGGCACCCCGGCCGCCGCGATGCCCTGCAACACCCGCAGGCCCAGGAACACCTCGTAGTTCGGCGCGAACGGCAGCACGAGCCCGAGCAATGCCGCCACCAGCACGCTGACCACGATCACCGGGCGACGCCCCACCCGTTCGGACAGCATCGCGATCGGCACGACGACCACGGCCAGCGCGAGCGTCGCCGCGGAGAGGGCGAGCGACGCGCCGCCCGGCCCCAGCCCGTACTCGGCGGCGATCTGCGGCATGACCGGCTGCGGGGTGTACAGCAGCGCGAAGCACGCGAACCCCGAAGCGGCGATGGCCGCGGTCAACCTGTTCACCCGATCGACGCTAAGCCATACGTCCAATACGGAAATGCGCCAGAATCGATTCGTGGACGAATTGGAGCTGGCACCGAAGCTGGCGGTGCTGAAAGCGCTTGCCGCTGACGAGCACGTGACTCGCGTCGCAGAACGCCTCGGGCTCCCCCAGCCGACCGTCAGCCGCTGGATCGCCGAGCTCGGCGACCAACTCGGCGCGCCACTGCTCGTGAAGACCGGTCGCCGGGTCCGGCTGACCCGTCCCGGCCGGTTGCTGGCCGAGGCCGCGGCCCGGTCGATGGCCGCGCTGGAACCGGGTCTGCGCGAGGTGGAGGAGGAGCTCGACCCGGAGAAGGGCCGGGTCGTGCTGGGCTTCCTGCACATGCTCGGCCGCGCGATCGTGCCGGAGCTGGTCCGCGGCTATCGCGCCGAGCACCCGCACGTGCGGTTCGGCCTGGTCCAGAACGCCCGTCAGGCCGTGATCGACAAGCTCGTCAGCGGCGAGATCGACCTCGCGCTGGTCGCCCCGCCGCCGGTGGGCCCCGAGTTCGAGTCGGTGGTCGTGTTCGAGCAGCCCCTGATCGTCGTGGTGCCGGCGGGGCACCGGCTGGAGTCCAGGAGGTCCGTGCGGATCGGCGACCTGGAGGGCGAGGACCTGATCACGCTGGAGCACGGCTACGGCCTGCGCCAGATCACCGACGACATGTGCGCGGCCGCCGGGTTCACGCCCCGCTACGTCTTCGAGTGCCAGGAGATCGAGACGGTGCGCGGCCTGGTGGCGGCGGGCCTCGGCGTGGCACTGCTGACCCACGCCGAGTTCGCTCCGCCTCCCGGACTGCGCGAGCTACCGCTGACTCCGCGCACCGGCCGGATCTTCGGCCTGACGTGGCTGAGGGACCACCCGCTGCCGCCCGCCGTCCGCGCCTTCCGCGAACACGCGCTCAGGACTCACGGCGTCCAGCGCTGAGTGCCCGACCACGTCCGCAGGTACGACTCGGCGCCACCGAGCATGTCCTGGACCAGCTGGTCACCGCCGAGCTGACGGACCTTCTCGACCCAGTCCGGCAGGAGACCGATGTGCGCGCCGCCGTCGACGTTGATGTCCCAGACGCGCTCGCCGGTGCGCTGCCGGTCGACCAGCGGACCGTCCGGGTAGGTGCGGAACGGATAGGTCACGCCGGTCTGCGGTGCCGGGTGCGAGCCGACGCCGTTGTAGTCGGAGCCGAACCCGATGCCCACGTCGTACTTGCGCCGCAACGGTTCCGCGGCGGCCGCCTGCGCGACGTAGCCCTCAGGGCTGTTCTCGTAGCCCGCGATGAACCCGCCGAGCTGGTAGACCTTCTCGGTCCACTGGGCGTCCATCCAGCTGTGGCTGGAGACGATGCCGGGGTAGCGCGCCTGGGCGGCGAGGTCCAGCGTGCGACCGGCGGCCTTCACGCTCATGTGGTCGATCTCGATCATCATGTGCCGGCGCATCATGCCCTGCACCGCGTACTCGCCGAGCGACGTCAGGCCACGCACGTTGCACCGCTTCGCCGGGTCGTACGCGGGCGCGACGGCCGAAGCCGGGATCAGCGCGTTCGGGCCGACGGTGCCGATCGGGTTGTCCTGCTGCGGGCCCTTGCACTCCTCGGTCTTCCACCACTGGCCGGTGCGCAGGAACTGGCCCGCGTTGATCACGCCGCCCTGCGTGCCCGAGTCGAACCGGACGCCGCACAGCGCGTTGTCGAACTTGTGGCACAGGAACGCGCTGCGCACGCCGAGCGCGTACATCTCGTCGAGGCCCCGATCGATGTCACCCCTGTTGCACAACGGGATGTCGAGGAACGTCCGGCAGCCGAAGAGCTCGGAGGTCTCGATGCCGAGGATCACCGCGAGCTTGCCCTGGGTGATCACGTCGCGGGCCTGCTCGGCCGACGTGACGATGCGGAACCAGCCCTTGCCCGCGCCGCCGAACTGCCTGTCGATGAACGCCTGCAGCTCGTAGGTGCGCTGGGCCTGCAGCCGGACCGACTGCATCTCGTCGCAGGGCTTGTCCTTGAACGGGTGGATGACGCACAGCGTGGCGTTGCTCGTCAGGTCCTGGACCAGCACCCGCTGGCCGCCGCGCCACGCCCGTTCCAGCCAGGCGTAGTAGTTCTGCTGGTGCGAGACCGTCGTGTACGAGGGCCAGTGCTTGAACGTCGGCCAGCCCACCGGGTCGTGGCCGTCGAGGTCACCCGTCACGATCGCCTCGAAGATCGCGCCCAGACCCGCAGGGTGGTGCTCGGGGCAGTCCTTCAGCGCGTCCGCGATGCCCTGCTCGGAGAAGGGCTTGCCGCAGATCAGCTTGCCGCCGAAGCCCTCGTTGGTCATCAGGTGGTTGTGCGCGTCGACGAACCCGCGCACCCTGCCCTGCCCGTCGGTGCCCTTGAACGGCTCGCCGGTCACGTTGATCTGCGAGTCCACCGCCGGCCGCGCCACCGGTTCCCACCAGGGCGTGGCCGCGGTGGCAGGGGTCATGGCCGCTAGGACCAGCGAGACGGCGAGAGCCAGGCGGATTAACACGAGCGCTCCTCTACGACGATGTGAAGGCGCTCACATCATGCCGTGGAACGTCGCCGTCTCGTATGGGCAGATCGTAGGTTAACGCGAATATTTTTCAGCCAGCTCGACCAGCGTCCGCGCGCCGAAGCCGGTGGCTCCCGCGACGACCTCGTCGTAGACCTTCTCCGAGCGTGCCGGGCCCGCGATGTCGAGGTGCGCCCACGGCACGTCGCCCGTGAACTTCTGCAGGAACAGCGCCGCCGTGATGCCACCGGGGCCGGGCGGGCACTGCTTGTAGTCCGCGATCTCGCTGGCGACCGCGCTCACGTGCTCCTCCAGCAGCGGCATCCGCCACCACTTCTCGCCGACGCCGGCACCGGCCTCGACGACATCGGCCGCGAGCTCGTCGGACGAGCTGAACACCCCGCCCGTGCGCAGGCCGAGCGAGACCTTCATGGCACCGGTCAGCGTCGCCACGTCCACGACGAGGTCGGGCTTCAGGTTCTTCACCGCGTACGCCAGCGCGTCGGCCAGGACCATGCGGCCCTCGGCGTCGGTGTTCGACACCTCGGTGGTCGCGCCGCCGTAGTGGCGCACGACGTCGCCCGGCCGGTACGCCGACCCGCTCACGTGGTTCTCCGCGCACGGCACGAGCCCGGTGACCCTGATCGGCAGCTGCCTGCGCGCCACGGCCAGCAGCGCGGCGATCACCGCGCCACCGCCCGCCATGTCGGTGCGCATGAGGTGCATGCCGTCCGCGGGCTTCACCGAGATGCCGCCCGTGTCGAACGTGATGCCCTTGCCGACGAACACCAGGTGCGGGCCGGTGGTGCCGTACGTGAGCTCCAGGAACCGCGGCGGGCGGGCAGATCCGCCGCCGACCGCCAGCACGCCGCCGAAGCCCTGCTGTGCCAGCCACTTCTCGTCGCGCACGGTGGCGCTGAGCCCGTCGACCTTGTCCGCCAGCCTGGCGGCGGTCGTGGTGAGCCAGCGCGGGTCCTTGACGTTGGACGGCGTGTTGGCGAGGTCACGCGCCAGCGACGTCGCGGTGGCGAGGGCGTGGGCCTTCAGCGCGGCCGACGTCAGCACCTCCTCGAACCCGTCGTCGGCCGTGATCAGCCGCAACGAGCCGACTCGCTTCGGGGCTTCTTCGCCGGTGACCTTGAAGCGGTAGCCGCCGAGCGCCGCGCCCAGCACGAACGCGCGCACTTTGCTGGCGTCGAAGTCGGGAGTCAGCAGGACGTCCGCGGTCTTGGGCGCGTCCTCGCCGCTCAGCGCGCGCACGAGGCCGGCGCCTGCCGCGCGGTAGTCCGCGAGCGAGCCGGTACCGACACCGAGCGTCCAGGTCTCGTCGTGCCGCACCGCCTCGCCGGCCTTGCCGGTCAGGCCGGAGACGTCGATGCCGTCGCCGCCCGGCCCCAGCTCAGGTCCCGTGGCCGTGAGCACGACCGACGGAACGTTGCGGCGCGAGGTGGTGGCCACCTCGACGTCCACGAGCTTGGTTGGCACTGCCGGCACCGTCGACGCCACGGTTGGACCTCCCCTGTTGCATTAACGACCGTTCATTCTCACCTGGTGCGAGAACGAAGCGATGCCCCGGTCTCCACTGTGGAAACCGGGGCTCAACACTGCTTCCTCGCCGGGTGCCTCAGCCGGCGGCGGCCCTCAGCGCGTCGCCCAAGGCGCTGGCCTCGTCCGCCGACATCTCGACGACAAGGCGCCCACCACCCTCGAGCGGCACGCGCATGACGATGCCGCGTCCCTCCTTGGTGACCTCGAGGGGACCGTCGCCGGTCCGGGGCTTCATGGCCGCCATCGCGTGCTCCCTCCGTCAACATCTTCCCCGTCCGGCCAGGCCGGATCTGCTCCATTCTCCCCTATCGCGACTCAGGGGCGAAACCGAACCGATCTTTTGGCGAGTCCGGGTGACAGTTGTCGATCTTGACTTGTGCCTGATCAACACCTGTTTTCACGACAAGGCAACACTTTGGGCACCTCCGGTCGTGTCGGGCCGGTCCAGGCCTTCGGCCGGCGCCTTCGCGGCCGGACCGACACGACACGGCCTTGGTCGTGTCGTGACAGACTGGACCGGGTGCGAGCCCGTTCCGCGCTCTTCGACGTCTACGGCGGCCACCTGCGCGAGCGCGGTGGCGCCGCCACCATCGCCGCGCTCGTCCGGCTGCTCGAGCCCCTCGGTTTCGCCGCGCCGGCCGTCCGCACGGCCGTGTCCCGCACCGTCCGGCAGGGCTGGTTGCAGCCGTCCCGGTTGCCTGACGGGCCCGGATACGCCATGACACCTCGCGGGGAACGCAGGCTCGACGAGGCCGCCGCCCGCATCTACCGCACCGGGCCGTCCACGTGGGACGGTCGCTGGCACGTGGTGGTGCTGGAGGAGATGCCCGGCCGTGACTCGCGCGACCACCTGGCGTCGGAGCTGCAGCTGCTCGGTTACGGCGCGCTCGGCCCTGTGACGTGGATCGCGCCCCGGCCGTCGCCGGAGCTGGCCGACGTGCTGGCCGCCGAGGACGTCGCGGCACGAACTTTTCACGGTTCACACGACGGTGGGGACGCCGAGCTCGCGGCGAAGGCCTGGGACCTGGCAGAACTCGGCCGTGACTACGCCGCGTTCGTCGCGCACTGGCACGAGAAGGTGTCCGTTGTGGACGAAACGGACGACGCGGCGGCGTTCGCGGCCTCGCAGCAGCTGCTGCACGCGTGGCGGAAGTTCCTGTTCCGCGATCCCGGTCTTCCTGCTGAACTGTTGCCACCGGACTGGCCGGGGCACGCGGCAGCGTCGTTCTTCGACGAACAGACACTGCGGCTGGCACCGGGCACGAGTCGGTTCGTCGACGAGTGCCTGCGGCCGGTCCGCAACGTTTCCACTGCTTGATGGAGGTCCAGTGTCCGAGCTCCTCGTCGACGACGCCGATGGTGTGCGCACGCTCACGTTCAACCGCCCCGAGTCGTTCAACGCCTTCACCGTCACGCTGAAGGAGGCGTTCCTCGCCGCGCTGAAGGAGGCGGCGGCGGACGAGTCGGTGCGCGCGGTGGTGATCACGGGTGCGGGCAGGGCGTTCTGCGCGGGTCAGGACCTCAAGGAGCACATCGGCCTGCTGCAGGCCGGTGATCCGGCGCCGCTGCACACCGTCGAGAAGCACTACAACCCCATCGTGCGCGAGCTGATCGGCATGCCGAAGCCGGTGATCGCCGCGGTCAACGGCAGCGCGGCCGGCGCGGGCGCGTCGTTCGCCTACGCCGCGGACCTGCGCATCGCGGGCAAGTCCGCGAAGTTCCTGATGGCGTTCGCGAACGTCGGCCTGACGGCGGACTCCGGCGCGTCCTACACGCTGCCGCGGCTGATCGGCCACGGCCGCGCGATGGAGATGATGCTGCTCGCCCAGCCCGTCGGCGCCGAGGAGGCGCTGCGGGTCGGCATGGTCAACCAGGTCGTGCCGGACGAGGAACTGCTGTCGACCGCGCACCTGCTGGCCGCGAAGCTCGCCGCCGGGCCGACGACGGCCTACGCGAAGATCAAGGAAGCGCTGGCCGTGGCGGCGGACGGCACCCTGGAGGACGCGCTGGAGGCCGAGCGGCGCACCCAGGCCGACTGCGGCGCCACCGAGGACCACCGCGAGGCGGTCGACGCGTTCGTGAACAAGCGGGCCCCGAAGTTCATCGGCCGCTGACCGCCCTTGCGGTCGGCGCGTCTGCAAGTACCACCAACTCCAACCCTGGTGGTACTTGCAGACGCCATCAAGCAGAGGCGCGGAAGCAGGTCGCGATGTGGTCGTCGACCATGCCGGTCGCCTGCATCAGCGCGTAGCACGTGGTGGGGCCGAGGAACTTGAAGCCGCGCTTCTTCAGTTCCTTGGCCATCGCCTTGGACTCGTCCGTGATCGCCGGCACGTCCGCGAACGTGGCCGGCCGCACGTGGCCGGTGGGCGCGAACGACCACAGCAGCGCGTCCAGGTCGACGCCCTCCGAGACGATCACCCGCGCGTTGTGGATCGCGGCGTCGATCTTCAGCCGGTTCCGGACGATGCCCGCGTCGGCCATCAGCCGTTCGACGTCGGCGGGGCCGAACTCCGCGACCAGCACCGGGTCGAAGCCGCCGAACGCCGCGCGGAACGCCGGCCGCTTGCGCAGGATCGTGATCCACGACAGCCCGGACTGGAACGCCTCCAGCGACATCCGCTCGTAGAGCTCGGGCGTGCCGTGCAGCTCCACGCCCCACTCGGTGTCGTGGTACTCGGCGTAGTCCGGGGCCGAGTCGCCCCAGGGACAACGGGAGATCACCGGTACTCCTCCGCGAACCGGGCGAACCGTTGCAGCGAACGGCGCAGCATCAGCACGAAGAGCGGCTTCACCAACGGGTAGAAGAACGGCACGTCGAGGCGTTCCGTCCACACGAAACGGCTGCCGCGCACGGCGAACACGGCGGTTCCACGGACGATCTTGCCCAGGTGCAGCAGCTCGACGGCGTGCGGCGGGTCCCAGCGCGTGATCCGCATGCGGTCGCTGACGCCGAACGTCACGGCGTCGATCTCGCTGCCGACCGACTTCCCGTCACCCTCGACGACGGACACGCGCGTGCCGAACACCCACTCCGACTGACGTTCCCAGTCGGTCACGGCCCGGAAGATCGTGTCCGGCGGTGCCGCGACCTGGACGGTCAGCTCAAGCTCCGTGGTCACTGCTCTCCAGCTCCTCGAGCTCGCGCACGCGCGCCCGCAGCGTCTCGACCTCGGTCGCGAGCCGCTGCAACGCCCAGTCGACCTCGGTCATCTTGTAGCCGCGGAAGACCTGCTGGAACTTCAGCTCGCGGATGTCCTCCGCGGTGATGTCGTCGGACGGCAGCCGCGTGGGCGACGCACCGGGTGGCAGCGGCGCGAGCTCCTCGCCGCGCCCGAACACCAACGCCGCGAGCAGGAACACCACTGCCGCGACGGCGATCATCACGATCAGGTAGATCAGGGCGTTGGTCACGCGACGATCGTGGCACAGCTCAGGCAGCGGCGAGCGAGCAGACCGAGCCGAACGATCACGATCCAGGTGATCAGGCTCGCGATGGTCATCGGCAACGACTGCATGAGCCGTGACGCGTCGAAGTGCGCGGTGGCCAGGATGATCGAGAGATTGCCCAGCAGGACGGCGCCGACGGCCGCGAGCGCGATGGTCGCGCCGAGCCTGGCCAGCAGCTTCGTGTCGTACTTGCGGGCGAGAACCCGGCCGAGCACCAACGCCACCAGCGCCACACCGGACGCGATGCCGCTGGTCAGGTCGTTGGCCTTGGCGATGAACAGGTACCAGTCCGGCGGCATCGTGCCGAAGTCCCGCCACGGCCCGATGAGCAGCATCCGGCCGTACTCCCACGCCATGTGCATCAACGGCAGCACGATCGCCAGCCAGATGAGCGTGCGCGTGCCGTACGCGACGGCCAATTCCGCCTGGTACTCGTTCGCGATCTCGCGCACCGGGCCGAACTCCTCGACCGCGCGCTCCTGGGCCTCGCGCTCGCTGAGCCCGCGGTCCAGGTGCGCCTCGGTGGCGTCGGCGAGGCTGTCGCGGGTCTCCGTGAGCAACTCGCGGACCTGCTTCTTCGAGCCCCGCAACCGTGAGCCGAGCTCGGTCATGTACCGGTCGACCACGTCCACGTCCATCACGTCTGCGCCCACTTGCCCCCACCTCCCAGCACCCCGTCGATGACCGTCGTGAACTCGCGCCACGCGTCGCGTTCGGCGTTCAGCGCGCGCTGCCCCGCCTGCGTGAGCTTGTAGGTGCGGCGCTTGCGGCCGCCGACCGTGCTCCAGTCGCTGCTGACGTGCCCGGCCCGTTCGAGCCTGCGCAACGCCGGGTAGACGGTGCCCGTCGGGAGGTCCAGCGCACCCCCGCTGCCCTGCTGCAACGCTTCGATGATCGCGTAGCCGTGCAACTGCTTGCCGTCGAGCGTGGCCAGCAGCAACGCGTCGAGGTGGCCGCGTAGCGCGTCGGGCTTCATGCGTAGCGACTCTACCGATGTGCGCCCTGGAGATGGTCCCTGAAATCTTCGGTCAGGGTCAGCCCTGAGATCCCCCTGAGATGCGCTTTCGAGCCTTAATAAGTAGGCGCGCTACACATACCGTCCCCACTCATGAGCGCAGTAGACCTCGCCCGCCTCCAGTTCGCGACGACCACGTCGTTCCACTTCCTGTTCGTGCTGCTCACGCTGGGCCTCGTGACGCTGCTGGTGATCATGCAGACGAGGTTCACGATCACCGGCGCGCCCGTGCACGAGCGGATGACGCGGTTCTGGGGCCGGATCTACGTGATCAACTACGCGCTCGGGATCGTCACCGGCATCGTGATGGAGTTCCAGTTCGGGCTGAACTGGTCGGGGCTCGCGACCTACGCCGGTGACGTGTTCGGCGCGCCGCTCGCGATGGAGACGCTGATCGCGTTCTTCCTGGAGTCGACGTTCCTCGGCCTGTGGATCTTCGGCTGGGGCAAGCTCAATCGCTGGCTGCACTTGGCATTGCTGTACCTGACGGCGCTGACCGCGTTCGCGTCGGCGTTCTGGATCATGGCGGCGAACGGGTTCCTGCAGCACCCCGTCGGATACCGGATCGACGGGAACGTGTTGCGGCTGGACGACTTCGGCGCGTTGCTGACCAACCCGACCTTCACCTCGGCGCTGACGCACGTGGTGTTCGCGTCGATCACGGCCGGCGGTGTGTTCATGACCGGGGTCTCGGCGTACCACTTCATCAAGCGGACGCCCGAGGTCGACTTCTTCCGGCGCTCGCTGCGGATGGGCGTGATCACCACGGCGCTGGCCACTCCGGCGTTGATCGGTGCCGGGTTCGCCCAGTTCCCGGTGATCGCCCAGTACCAGCCGGACAAGACCGAGGCGGCGCCGTGGATCGGCGCGCCGCTCGGGTTCATGATCCTCATCGGGATGGGCCTGACGATGATCAGCTGGCTCACGCTGCCGCTGCTCATCAGGGACGCCGTGGTGCGGATGCGCTTTCCGTTGTACCTCATGGTGATCGGCATTCCGTTCCCCTTCGTCGCGGCCATCTTCGGCTGGATGTTCCGGGAGATCGGGCGGCAGCCGTGGCTCGTCTACGGCCTGTTGCGCAACGAGGACGCGGTGTCGCATGTGGACGCTTCGCGGATCCTGTTGTCGCTCATCGTGTTCACGTTCCTGTTCGTGGTGCTGGCCGTCACCGACTGGGCGTTGATCGCACGTGCGGTCCGTCGCGGTCCGGACGTGGCGCCTGCTCCTGTCTCGCCGATGGTGGTGACGCTTTGATGGAAACTCTCTGGCTGACCGTGCTCGGTGTTCTCACCGTCGGGTACTTCGCGCTCGCCGGGTTCGACTACGGCTCCGGGCTGCTGCTGCCCTTCCGAAACCGAGACGAGACGTCTCGTCTCGTCAACCCGTTCTTCCTCGGCAACGAGGTGTGGCTGGTCGCCGCGATCGGAGTCCTGTTCGCAGCGTTCCCACGCCTGGAAGGCGAACTTCTGTCCGGCGCGCACAGCACGTTCACGCTGGTCCTGGCCGGACTGGTGCTGTTCATGGCAGCCGTGCAGCTGCGGCTCTGGTGGTGGCTGGTGTTCACGGGCGCGCTGATGGTGTCGGTGGGCTGGGGGCTGTTCCTGGCGCACCTGCTGCACGCCTCGTGGCCGGTGGCGCTCGTCATGCCCGTGCTGTTCGCGGTGCACGGCTGGGTGTTCCAGACGCGGCGCTGGAAGCTGTTCCCCGTCACCGCGCTGCTCTGCGCGCTGCCGATCCCGCTGGCGTTCAGCTCGATCGACGTCACCGGACTCATGGCGCACAACGACACTCTCGGCCTGCTCGCGTGGGTCGCGATCCCGATCATCCCGCTGGTGGTGTTGGTGCAGTGGTCGATCGTCGCCATCTCCTCGCGCTGATCCCGATCCCGTTCCTGGTGCTGGCCCAGGCCGAGCTGCTGGCGTCGGTGCTGAGCGGTGGAACGGGACTTCTCCTGCTGTGCCTGGTCATCGGCGCAAGGGTGCTGGTGTGGTGGGTGCACCGCGAGTGGGCGCACCGGGCCGCCGAACGGACTCGGGCGCGGCTGCGGGAAGCGTTCCTGCGCTCGCCCGGCACCAAGGCCGGGGAGGCCGCCACGCTGGTCACGCGGGGCGTGCACGACGTGACGCCGTATGTCGTCGGGTATCTGCCGCAACAGGTTCTGGCGGTGGCCGTGCCGCTCGCGGTGGTGATCAGGCTGGCGTTCGCGGACCTCACCGCGGCTCTGACGATCCTCGTGACGCTGCCGTTGATCCCGGTCTTCGGTGCGCTGGTCGGTGCCCACACCCGTGAGCGGACGGCCCGCCAGTGGGATGCGCTGGCCACCCTCGGCGGGCACTTCCTCGACGTGGTCAAGGGAATCGGCACGCTGCGGGCGTTCGGGCGGGCCGAGGCGCAGTCCACGACCGTCCGCACGCTGGCCGCGCGGCACCTGACCGAGACGATGTCGGCGCTCAGGGTCGCGTTCCTGTCGGCGTTCGTGCTGGAACTCGTGGCGACGATGTCGGTCGCGCTCGTCGCCGTGCCGGTCGGCCTCAGGCTGCTCGCCGGCGGGGTGGCGCTGCACACCGCGCTCCTCGTGCTCTTCCTCGCACCGGAGGCGTTCCTGCCGCTCAGGGCCGCGGGAGCGCAGTACCACGCGAGCGCTCAGGGCCGGGAGGTCCTGGCCAAGGTGCCGGCGCACCGGAAGACCACTGGCCAGGCTCCGCCGGACCTCGCTCAGGCCGAGATCGTGTTCGAGGACGTGAGCGTCCGCAGCCTGAAGAACTTCTCGCTGCGCATCCGGCCCGGCGACCGCATCGCGCTGGTCGGTCCGAGCGGCGCGGGCAAGAGCACGATTCTCGGGCTGTTGCTGGGTTTCGTGCGGCCCGACCACGGTCGCGTGCTCGTCGGCGGCGTCGACCTGCGGGAGATCGACCACGGGAAGTGGCTGGCAGCGCTGTCCTGGGTGCCGCAACGCCCCACGCTCGTCCCGGCGGACCTCTCGTCCGGCGAGCAGCAGCGGGTCGCGCTGGCCCACGCCCTGGATCGGCGTCAGGCAGGGCTCTTCCTGCTCGACGAGCCGACCGCACACCTCGACGCGGAAACGGAGTTCCTTGTGCTGCAAGCAACCCGCGAGTTCACCCGAGGCCGGACCGCGGTGATCGTCGCGCACCGGCCCGCACTGCTCGGCGAGGTCGACAGGGTGGTGGAGGTGTGAAGCTCGCGATCGGAGTCGGCACACTCGCCGAACTCGCCGGCGTCGGTCTCACCGCGACCGCGACCTGGCTGATCATGCGCGCCGCCGAGCACCCGCCGATGCAGGCGCTGACCGTGGCGATCGTCGCGGTCCGCACGCTCGCGCTCGCCAAGGGCGCGCTGCGCTACCTGGAACGCCTGACCAGCCACAAGGCCGTGCTCAGCGAGGCCGTCGAACTGCGCGGCCGGGTCTACGACGACCTCGCGCACCGCAGGCACGTCCCGTCCGGCACGGCCCTGACCCGCATCGTCACGAACGTCGACCAGCAGCTCGACACCAGGCTCCGCGCCACTCTCCCGTGGATCACCGCGGCACTGACCGGTGCCGTCGTCGCGATCGCCTCGGGATTCTCGCTGCCACTGGTCGCCGGTCTGCTGATCAACCTCGCCCTGCTCCCCTGGCTCGCCGTCCGCACGCCGCGCGACCTCACCCCGTTGCGCGCCAGGCTGACCGAACAAACCACCGAACTGGTCCACAGCAAAGAAGAACTCATCGCCTACGGCCTGTTCGACGAAAGACTCCGCGCCGCCACCAGGACCGCGAAAGAACTGTCCCGCGAGGAACGCACGAGAGATCTGACCCCGCTGGCGATCGCCGTCCAGTTCGGCGCGGCACTGCTCATGCTCGCCCAGCACGAACCGGCCTGGCTGATCATGGCCGCCGTCGCCACGTTCGAGATCACCGTCCCGCTCGCGGCCCTCACCAAGCCCGTCCCGGAACCCACCGACGAGCCGGAACCGGCCCACGAGCCCGAAGCCCTCGAACTGACCGGCAGAACGGCGATCGTCGGCCCGAGCGGTTCGGGCAAGACGACGCTCCTCAACGCCGTCGCGCGGAAACTCGAACCGAGCAGGGGCGCGCTGGCCGACGCCCACGTCTTCCACACCACGGTCCGCACGAACGTCCTGCTGGCCAAACCCGATGCCACCCAGGAGGAACTCGACAGAGCAGCCGGGATCGCCGAGCTGGACCTCGACTGGGACCGGGTCGTCGGCGAACGCGGTGAGGAGATCTCGGGAGGCCAGCGACAGCGCCTGATCCTCACCAGGTCGGTGCTGGCGAACCCGGAGGTCCTGCTCCTGGACGAGCCCACCGAAGGCCTCGACCCGGAACAGGCCGACCGCGTGCTCGGCAAGGTCCTGGACGACTGCCAGGGCACCGCGCTGGTCGTCACCCACCGTGAGGAGCAGCTAGCCCTTTTCGATCACGTGCGTCATCGGGGGCCGATCGGCCACGAGCACGTCGGTCGAGTCGGGTAGCCACTCCCCGCCGACCTGGACGAACTGCGTCAGCGGACCGGATTCGGCCTCGACACCGCAGCGGGCCAGTGCCGTCCCCATGATCTGCGACGACATCGCGCCGAGCTGCAGCAACGACCGGTTCCGGTGCTTGCGCACGCCCAGGTTCACCTGGGCCAGCGCGGAAAGCCCGTGCATCCGGTGCACGTCGAGCAACAGCCCGATCTCCACGCCGTAGCCGGCCGCGAACGGCACGGACTCCAAAAAGGACCGGGTCGCCGCGTACTCACCACCGAGCGGCTGCACCACACCGGAGAGCTCGGGCCGCAACGTGTTCAGCAACGGCCGCGCCACCAGTTCGGTCACCCGTCCGCCGCCGGAGCTCTCCAGCCGCAACGGCCGCCGGTAGAACCCCTTCACCAGGTGCACGTCGCCGTCCAGCAGCAACGGCCCCAGCAACGCCGTGACGAACGCGGTCTCCGGGTCGACCAGGTCGGAGTCCAGGAAGACGATCAGGTCCCCGGTGGTCGCGGCCAGCGACCGCCACAGCACCTCGCCCTTGCCCGGCAACGGCGGAAGCCACGGCACGACGTCCTCGCGCAGCACGACCCGTGCCCCGGCGGCGGAGGCGACCTCCACCGTCCGGTCGGTCGAGCCGGAGTCCATCACGACGAGCTCGTCCACGAGCGTCCCGAGCAACGGCCGGACCACGGAGACCACGTCCCCGACGGTCTCCTCCTCGTTCAGCGCGGGCAGCACGACGGACACCGTCCGGCCGCGCTTCGACGCGACCAGCTCGGCCGGCGTCCAGGACGGCTGCTGCCAGGTGTGCGAGGCGAACCAGGCTTCGACGGAGGGCAGCATCAGGCGAGCGCCCGCATCGCCCTGGCCGGCGGACGGGTGCCCATCACGCTCGCGACCATCTCCACGACCTTCCTCGCCTGCCGTACGTCGGACGCACGAACGGCACGTGCTCCGGACATCGCAGCCACTGTGGCAGCCGCGAGCGTGAAGTCCTCGTCGCCGCCGGGGATCGTCACGACGTCCAACGTTTCGGACAGCGACGGCAGTGCCAGCTCGCCGTCGAACTCGACGACGTCAGCACCTGCCTCGACCGCCTCCTGCAGGGCGTCCGCGCTGGTCAGATGCGCAACGACCAGCACGCGGTCTTTCGGCAGCTCAGTGACGCGGAATCGGTTCACACCACCCAGCGTAGACAGTGAGCTGGCTCACAGCCCCTTGCTACTCATGAGTAGCCACCTGGTTTACTCCGCAGTAACAAACCCTGTGTGATCTACGTCATGGTCAAGGAGGACCAGAGTGCGACGATCACTTGTTTTAGTCCTGGTACTCCTTTCAACCCTGCTCGGTGCTCCGGCCGCCATCGCGGTGGTCCCCGGACACCAGATCTCGTACAGGTCGATCCCCGGCGTCGGTGGCACAGTTCTGAAGGCCCTCGTCGTCGAGCCGACCGGACAGGGCAGCGGCCCGTTCCCGTTGCTCGTCATGCCGTCCAGCTGGGCGGTTCCCAACATCGAGTACGTCGGCGCGGCCGCCAAGCTCGCCAAGCAGTCCGGGTACGTCGTGGTGAGCTACACCAGCCGCGGCTTCTGGGACTCCGGCGGCCAGATCGACGTCGCCGGGCCCGAGACCGTCGGTGACGTCAGCAAAGTCATCGACTGGGCGATCGCGAACGCGCACGCCGACGGCACCAAGGTCGGCGCGGCCGGGATCTCCTACGGTGCCGGGCAGTCCCTGCTGGCCGCGGCGAACGACCGGCGCATCAAGGCCGCGGCGGCGCTGAGCACGTGGACCGACCTGGCCCGCTCGCTCTACCCGAACAACACCGTCAACAAGCAGGCCGTCGAGGTCCTGCTCGCGGCGGGCAAGGTCACCGGACGTCCCGGACCCGTCCTCGTCGAAGCCGAGGACGCCTACCGCGACGGCAGGTTCTGGGAGGTCGTGCCGATCTCCGCCGAACGCTCGGCGGCGTCCAAGATCGCCCAGATCAACGCCAACGGCACCGCGGTCATGCTCGGCAACGCCTGGAACGACGGCATCTTCGCGCCGGGCCAGATCGCGGACTTCTACGGCGCCCTGACCGGCCCGAAGCGGCTCATGCTCTCTCCGGGCGACCACGCCACCGCCGAGCTGTTCGGCGCGGCGGGACTGCCCAACGAGATCTGGGAGTCGGTCGGCCGCTGGTTCGACCGCTACGTCAAGGGCACGGCCAACGGCATCGACGCCGAGCAGCCGGTGCAGCTCAAGCCCAACAACGGCGGCGAGTGGAAGAAGTTCGGCGCCTGGCCGAACGGCAACGCGGACACGGTGCAGCTCGACGGCAGGAAGATCGCCGCCGGCCGGGGCACCGTCGCCGACAGCGGCACGATCCTGCTCTCCGGTGCGCTGCAAGGGTTCCTGAACATCCCGACCGGGGTGTCGCTGCCGTTCGTCGACCGCAACGTCGCGGGCGTGTGGAGCGGGCCGCAGTACCCGAGGGGTGCGACGCTCGCCGGCACGCCGAAGCTCAAGCTCCAGGTCACACCGAGTGCGGAGACGACGACGTTGTTCGCGTACCTGTACGAGGTCGGGCCGCTGGGCCTCGGCGCGTTGATCACGCACAAGCCGATCAAGGTGACGGGTGCGGGCCGCACGCAGACGCTCGACGTGGAGCTGGAGCCGACGGTGTGGAACGTCGGCTGGGGCAACCGGACCGCACTGGTGATCGACACGGTGGACCCGCGTTATCTGACGGAATCGACGCGTGGCTCAACCGTCACCTTCGGACCGTCGAGCCTCACGGTTCCGAAGGCGTAAGAATGTCCGGGTGGACCTCACCCGGAAACAGGTGCTCCTCCACCGGATCCATCAGCACGAACTGGACCGGCGGATCAGCGACGCGACCGAGCTGGCGGTGTTCTCCCTGGGCGTCCAGGACAACACCTCCGGCTCGGCCCTGCTGAGTCTCGCCGCCCGGCTGGACGCACCGTCGACAGACGACTTCACCGTCACCTGGTCCGTGCGGGGCGCTCCTCACCTGCACCGGGCCGGCGAGCTGAAGGCGTTCGCCCGCGCGCTGTGGCCGTGGAGCGACGCCGACGCCCGCGCCCGCGCCGCACGTCCGAAGGTGGACGACATGCTGGCGTCGCTGCGGCACATCGCCACCGCGATGAGGTCGATCGTCACGAAGCCGATGACCAAGGGCGAGGTGAGCAAGGCGCTGACCCCGTTGGCTCCCAAGCAGACGATCGAACCGTGCCGGGGCTGCCAGACCGAGCACGTGAGCGACCCGATCTTCCGCCTCGGCGCGCTGCCCGCGGGTCTCCGGATCCTCCCGGAGGAGAAGACCGTGACGTTCGAACGCATCCACGGCTGGCCGGGCGTGCCGCGCAAGACCGCGGGCTTCGACGAGCTGGTGCACCGGTACCTGACGCTGCACGGCCCCGCCGGACCGTCCGAAGTGGCCGGTTACTTCGGCACGTCGACCCGCGAGGTCAAGAAGCGGTGGCCGAAGGAGGGCCTGGTCGAGGTGACCGTCGAGGGTGCGAAGGCGTGGCTGCCGGAGGACCTGGAGATCGCCGACGCCGAACCGCCGGAGATCAGGCTCCTGCCGCCGACCGACCCGTACCTCCAGGCGCGCGACCGGGACCTGCTGCTGCCGGACAAGGCCGCGCAGAAGGACATCTTCCGCATTCTCGGCCGGCGCGGGGCGATCCTGGTCGACGGCGAGATCGCGGGCTCCTGGCAGGGCAGGGTGGTGTCGGGCAAGCGGTTCGAGGTGACGGCAACGCCGTACCGCCCGCTGCCGGACCTCCTGCCGGAGACCCAGGTCCTGGCCCGGGCGAAGGGGCTAGACGACGCAAGCGTCAAGGGCGACTGACACGTCGTCCGTGACGATCAGCGACTTCAGCGCGGCGTGCGAGACGAAACCCTTGTCCCGCAACTCCGTCAGCCACTCGACGAGTCCCTTGTAGTGGTCGTCGACGTCGAGCAGCACGACGGGCTTGCCGTGCATGCCGAGCACGCCGGCCGTCCACACCTCGAAGAACTCCTCGGCGGTGCCGATGCCGCCCGGCAGCGTCAGGAACGCGTCCGCCTTGTCGTCCATCATCTTCTTGCGCTCGCGCATGGTGTCGACGACGTGCAGCTCGGTCGACTCGCGGTCGGCGATCTCCCTGGTGGCGAGGCCCTTCGGGATGACGCCGTAGGTGTGGGCGCCGCCGGCCCTGGCCTCCCGTGCCACCGCGCCCATCATCGACGTCTGCCCGCCGCCCCAGACGAGGTGCCAGCCGCGTGCCGCGATCTGGCGCCCGACCTCCGCGGCGAGGTCGACATAACTCCGGGGAACGGTGGCGAGGCTTCCGCAGTAAACAGCTACGTACATCGGTCTGAGATTTCCACTTCCGTGCTCGAAGGTGCCGGACGAGCTGGGCGGCGCGCACCTCGCGGCCGGGTGATGTGGCCGCGGCCCACCGCGCGGGGCAGCGGGCCGTGGCCTTGCTCGGCGCAGAACGTCAGTGCGAGTCCGCCCATGCCTTGTGCGCATCCTTGACCACGCGCACCGCGTCGTCGATGTCGTCGGTGAGGTGCAGCAGCGCGAGGTCCTTCTCGCCGACCTTGCCGCCCGGGAGCACCGAGCTCTGGATCCAGTCGTAAAGGCCCTGCCAGTACTCGGTTCCGAACAGCACGACCGGGAACTTCGTGACCTTCTTCGTCTGCACCAGGGTCAGCGCCTCGAACAGTTCGTCGAGCGTGCCGAAACCACCCGGCAGGCAGATGAACGCCTGCGAGTACTTGATGAACATCGTCTTGCGCACGAAGAAGTAGCGGAAGTTCACGCCGAGGTCGACCCACGGGTTGAGGCCCTGCTCGAACGGCAGCTCGATGCCGAGCCCGATCGAGAAACCACCGGCCTCCGAACACCCGCGGTTGACCGCCTCCATCGCGCCCGGACCGCCACCGGTGATCGCCGCGAACCCGGCCTCGGCCAGCGCCGCGCCCAGCTCGCGCCCGGTCTGGTACTCCGGGTGGTCACGGCCGGTGCGCGCGGATCCGAAGACCGTCACCGCACTCGGCACCTCGGCCAGCGCGCCGAAACCCTCGACGAACTCGGCCTGGATCCGCAGCACCCGCCACGGGTCGGTGTGCACCCAGTCCGAGGGGCCGCGGGAGTCGAGCAGGCGCTGGTCCGTGGTGGTGGTGCGGTCGTCCTTGCGGTCACGCCGCTCCACGACCGGGCCGCGACGCTTCTCCGAGGGGCGCTCATCGACGGCGCCGTTCTTCTTCTCTTCCGTCATCACTGAGATTCTAGTGATCAGTCCAGCAAAAACCGCTTAAGCACGGCGAAACACTCGGTGATCTGCCGGACCGGCACGTTCTCCTCCTGGGTGTGCGCCAGCGTCGGATCACCCGGCCCGAAGTTGACCGCGGGCATGCCCAGCGCCGCGAACCGCGCCACGTCCGTCCAGCCCAGCTTGGCCACCGGGGTGCCGCCGGCGGCCAGCACGAGTTCCTGTGCCGCAGGGGCGTTGAGACCCGGCAGCGCACCGGCCGCCTGGTCCGTGACGGTGACGTCGAAGCCCTCGAAGACCTCGCGGAGGTGCTGTTCGGCCTGTCCCACCGTGCGGTCCGGCGCGAACCGGTGGTTGACGGTGAGCACGGCCTCGTCCGGCACGACGTTGCCCGCGACGCCGCCGCTGATCTTCACGGCCTGCAGGCCCTCGTGGTAGTGGCAGCCGTCGATCTCCGGCTGGCGCGGCACGTAGGCCTCCAGCCTGCGCAGCGCCTCGCCCAGGCCGTGGATGGCGTTGCGGCCCATCCACGCCCTGGCGGTGTGGGCGCGCTTTCCGGACGTCCTGATCTCGATGCGCATCGTGCCCTGGCAGCCCGCCTCGACCGTGCCGCCGGACGGCTCGCACACGATCGCGAGATCGCCCAGCAGCCACTCCGGGAGGTCGCGCTGGATCCTGGTGAGCCCGTTGCGTTCGGCCTCGATCTCCTCGCAGTCGTAGAAGACGAACGTGAGGTCGTGGCGCGCGTTCCGGCTCAGGGCCGCGATCGCGAGCATGACCGCGTCGCCGCCCTTCATGTCGACGGTGCCGCAGCCGTGCAGGACGTCGCCCTCGCGGCGGCTCGGGAAGTTCTGGTTGATCGGCACGGTGTCCAGGTGCCCGGCGAGCACCACCCGGCGCTCCCGGCCGAGGTTCGTCCTGGCCAGCACGGAGTTCCCTGATCGGGTGATCTCCAGGTGGGGCGCGTGGAGTTCCAGCGACCGCTGCACGAGGTCCGCGATCTCCGCCTCCTCCCCGGACACGCTGCGAACATCCACGAGCGAGGTCGTCAGGTCGATCGGGTCGGCGAACAGATCAAGGGTGTCGGACACGCGGTTCACCCTACTCAGGCGGCTTGGGCGCTGGGCCGTTCAGCCGATACCGTGCTGTGCGTGATCAAGCGCACACTCCTGGTCATCTCCCTGCTGCTCACGACCACCGGCTGCGGCGAGGCTCCCGCCGCGTGCGACCGGCAGTGCGGCGAGATCCGGGCGTTGTTCACCGCGCCGTGCGGCTCGCAGCACAGCTTCACCCCGGCCGACTGCGCCGCGTGGGTGGACGACGTCAGCGCCATGACCCGGCAGCTCGACACGTCGCTGCGGGGCAAGCAGGTCCAGGAGGACGTCAGCGAGGTCCTGCCCCGGCTGATGACCGCCGTGGGCGACTTCGAGGCGCACCGGTGCGCGGAGGTGCGCGTCGACAACGTGTCCAGCACCGACGCGCGTCAGTCGAAGTGCAACGAGGCCCTCATCGCGACCCGCGGCGACCTGGGCTCGCTGTACTTCAGCGCGGAGGTTCCGGACTGATCTTCCGGCGGCCGGCCCTCCCCCGCCGGACGGTGGCCGGACCGGCCAGCGGACTAAGCTCGACACCTGTGAGCACCGCATACGGCATCGGCCTGGCCACTGTGACCCCGGACGGCACCGTCCTCGACACCTGGTACCCGTCCCCCACCCTCGGTGAGACGGCGGAGCTGGGCGTCGTCCGCGTGTCCTCCGCCGAGATCGCGGAGGTCCTGGGTGAGGCCGCCGCGAAGCTGCTCGGCGAGGACCTGGAACGCGGCGTCGAGGTCGTCGGCGTCAAGGTCGCCATCGACCTGGAAGCCGCCCCGGAGAACACCTACGACATCTGGCTGCGCCTGCACCTGCTCAGCCACCGCCTGATCAAGCCGCACGGCGCGAACCTCGACGGCATGTTCGGCCTGCTGACGAACGTCGTGTGGACGAACCACGGCCCGTGCGCGGTCGACGGCTTCGAGCAGACCCGCACCCGCCTTCGCGTGCGCGGCCCGGTGACGGTGTTCAGCATCGACAAGTTCCCGCGCATGGTCGACTACGTCGTCCCGTCCGGTGTCCGCATCGGCGACGCGGACCGGGTCCGCCTCGGCGCCCACCTCGCGTCCGGCACCACGGTCATGCACGAGGGCTTCGTGAACTTCAACGCCGGCACGCTCGGCAGCTCCATGGTCGAGGGCCGCATCTCCGGCGGCGTCGTGGTCGGCGACGGCTCGGACGTCGGTGGCGGCGCGTCGATCATGGGCACGCTGTCCGGCGGCGGCAAGCAGGTCATCAGCATCGGCGAGCGCTGCCTGCTCGGCGCGAACGCCGGTCTGGGCATCTCGCTCGGCGACGACTGCGTGATCGAGGCGGGCCTCTACGTCACCGCCGGCACGAAGGTGACGCTGCCCGACGGCGAGGTCGTCAAGGCGGTCACGTTGAGCGGACAATCGAACCTGCTGTTCATCCGGGACTCGGTGACCGGCGCGGTGAAGGTCAAGCCCCGGAAGGGCACCGGCGTCGAGCTCAACGCGGCGCTGCACGCCAACGACTGAGCGCAAGCGAAACTCGGTGTCTGGGGCCCGGTCTGCGCAGGCAGACTGGGCCCTTGCCGGCTCTAGGAGGTGCACGTGCTGAAACAGCGACTTGAGTTGAACGCTCGCGCCGCGATCGAGCGTGCCCTGGAGGGGGCGCAGTCCGAGGACTCCTTCGTGGAGTTCAAGACCCAGTGGCCGATCGACCACGGCAAGGCGGCCCGCCAGATCGCCGCGCTGTGCAACGCCGCGCGCGGGTCGGAGGCCATGTGGATCGTCGGCGTCGACGAGAAGGGCCGGTACGTCAAAGGCGCGCTGGCCGAGGAGCTGTCGAGCTGGTGGCCCCGGGTCGAGAGCCACTTCGACGGCGTGGCACCGGGTCTGACCACCGTCGCGTTCGACTGGGCGCGCGGCCGCACGGTCGTCGTCCTCAGTCTGCAGACCGACAACGCGCCGTACGTGTTCGTCACGAAGAAAGAGCCCTACAGCAGGGAAATCCCGTGGCGCTCAGGTGAGCGCACCCGGTCCGCGCGGCGCAGCGAGGTGCTGGAACTGCTGGTGCCCAAGCTGGACATGCCCGGCTGGGAGTTCGTCAGCGCCCGCGCGACGCTGAGCCAGCACTCGCCGACGCTGCGGTTCGAGGGCGACCTCTACCTGGAGACGAACCAGCCGTTGTCGTTGCCGCACCACAGATGCCACTCGTACGCGACGTACGGGCTCGACAGCGAGACGGTCGACCTGGCGTTCAGCTTCCGCACGAACACGCGGGACGTGCGAGCGGTCGAACGCGTCGTGCGCGTCGCGGAACCGGCCGTGCTGCACGTCAGCGCGGACGCCGACGTGGAGCTGGACTCGTTCGCCGACCTGTGGGACCTGCATTGGCACCTCGTGCTCGGCCTCGGCCTGAGCGGCGAGGAGATCAGCACGTCGGTGCGGCTGACCACGGACGCCGTGCCACCGAACCAGTTCACCCGCAGGGTCTGGTCGGCTCTCAAGCCCTGAGATCAGACGCCGAGGCGCTCGACCGCCGCGCCGATCCGTTCGTCGGTGGCCGTGAGCGCGACCCGCACGTGCTTCGCACCCGCCGGTCCGTAGAACGTGCCCGGAGCCGCGAGGATGCCGCGGTCGGCCAGCCAGGAGATCGTCTCCCAGGAGTCCTCACCGCGGGACGACCACAGGTAGAGCCCCGCCTCCGAGTGCGACACGGTGAACCCGGCCGCCTCCAGCGCGGGCTTCAGGACCTCGCGCCGGGCCAGGTACCGGGACCGCTGCTCGGCCACGTGCGCGTCGTCCTCCAGGGCGGCGCGCATGGCCTCCTGCACCGGCCGCGGCACGATCATGCCCGCGTGCTTGCGCAGCTCCAGCAGGCCCGCGATCAGCTCCGGGTCACCGGTGATGAACCCGGCCCGGTAGCCCGCGAGCGACGACGACTTCGACAGCGAGTGCACGGCGAGCACCCCGTCGAACGAGTCCACGACGGACGGGTGCAGCACCGACACCGGCGAGGAGTCCCACGGCAGCGCCAGGTAGCACTCGTCCGACGCCACGATCGCGCCGACCGCGCGGGCGGCGGCCACCGCGTCGCGCAGCTGTTCGGCCGACAGCACGCGCCCGGTCGGGTTCGACGGCGAGTTGAGCCACACCAGCTTCGTGCCGGCGGGCGGCAGTTCGCCGTCGGCCAGGCGGACGACCTCGGCCCCCGCCATCAGCGCGCCCACCTCGTAGGTGGGGTACGCGACGGCGGGCACGGCCACGACGTCACCCGGCCCGACGCCGAGCAGGGTGGGCAGCCACGCCACGAGCTCCTTGGAGCCGATCGTGGGCAGCACCGCCGCTTCCCGGACCCCGACGATCCCGTACCGGCGCTCCACCGCGGCGACGAAGGCCGCGCGCAGCTCAGGAGTGCCGTGGGTGGTCGGGTAGCCGGGAACGTCGGCGACCGACGACAGCGCGGACTGGATCACCGCGGGAACCGGGTCGACAGGGGTGCCGACCGACAGGTCGACCACGCCGCCGGGGTGCTTGCGCGCCTTGGCGGCGTGGCCTGCCAGCTGGTCCCACGGGAAGTCCGGCAGCGCCGGGCCCCTGCGTGAAATGATCAATGCCCCTCAGCCTGCGGTGCGAGCGCCTTCACGAACTCCGGGTCGGCGCTGACCTTGCCGACCTTCGACGCGCCACCGGGCGAGCCGAGCTCGTTGAAGAAGTCGACGTTCGCCTTGGTGTAGTCCTTCCACTCGTCGGGGACGTCGTCCTCGTAGTAGATGGCTTCCACCGGGCACACGGGTTCGCACGCGCCACAGTCCACACACTCGTCGGGGTGGATGTAGAGCATCCGGTCGCCTTCGTAGATGCAGTCGACGGGGCACTCTTCGATGCACGCCTTGTCGAGCAGATCCACGCACGGCTGGGCGATCACATAAGTCACTGCGCTCTCCAACTTCATCGGTCACACCGCGCAAGCCGGAGAGTACGCGGCACGTTCGAGTATCACCCGGTCAGGCTTGCCTTAGCTGCACGGTGTGCCACGTCACAACCCCTGCTCGGAAAATCTCTTCCCAACCTAGTCAGGATGGACGCGTGCACACCGTGGATCACCTGGAATCACTCTGCGCGCGAGCATGGCCCGCCCTGGCAGAAGTTCCGCTTGGAGACTGGTTGATGCGTGCCGCCGCGGGCTTCACCGGCCGCGCCAACAGCACGCTGACCTGCGGTGATCCCGGCATGCCCGTTCCGGACGCGTTGAGGGCCGCTCAAGGGTTCGCCCGCGAGCACGGCATCAAACCGACCGCGCATGTGGTCAACGGCTCACCGCCGGAGTCCGCGATCGAATCCGCGGGCTGGCGCATCGATCTGGATCATCCGGGTGGCGCCGAGTCGCTGGTGATGACCGGCCCGCTGGAGAAGTTCGCGGAGGGCGAAGCCGAGAGTCGTGATCTTCCCGGATGGTGGGAACTCACGGCCGGGCCCGAGGTGTCCGCCGCGCAACGACACGTGCTCGGCAGCGGGGACGGCGTCTGCTTCGCGAGCATCACCGCCGGCGACACCGTGATCGCGGCCGTGCGCGGCGCCGTGGTCGAGGACGTGCTGCACGTCGCCCGGCTCGCCGTGCGGCCGTCACATCGCCGCCAGGGCCTCGCGAGGCGGCTCATGGGCGAGCTCGCGGGCTGGGGCCTGGCACAGGGCGCCACGACGTGCGCGCTGCAGGTGGCCGAGCACAACGAGCCGGCGATCCGGCTGTACGAGGAACTCGGCTGCACCGAGCACCACCGCTACCGCTACTGGATCCCGGCGGGCTCGTAGAGGCCCGGCCGGTTCGCCGCGTTGCGCGCCATCACGGCACCCACGGCCACCGCGCCGGGGAACGCGCCGGCGGCGAGCATCAACAGCCCGCGCCAGTCCTGCAGCAGCAGGACGGGCGTGCTGGCGTTGGAGCCCGGCTCCAGGTAGCCGAACGCCATCAGCGTGAAGAACCAGACCAGCAGCGGCAGCGCGGCGGTCAGGACCCGCTGGGACAGCCCGGCCGCCCACGACACCAGCAGGGGCGTCGTGACGCCGGCCACGACGATCATGATCGGGAACGGCCAGGCACCCAGGTCCGGCAGCAACGTGCCGTCGAAGCGCAGGGGCAGGAACATCGTTTCGAGCACGGCGAGCACTGCTGCCTCGACGCACAAGAGCAGCAGGAAGACGACTCGCCAGCTACCTGTCACCCAGTCCTCCGAACAGATCCGCGGCCGCACCCTCCGGCGAGCCCTTGGCGAGCACGTAGTACTCGGCACCGACCAGCGGCTGCGCGATGTTGTTCGACAGCGCGTACCCGCCGTCCCACACACTGACCTGCGTCGAGTGTGCACGCAACGCGCGGCGCTTGGCCGTCAGGTGCTCCGACACGTCGACAACCGTTGTGATCTCTTCATCGGGCGTCACCGGGAGCTCGCCCGGCCCGGGCAGCCGGAACGCCTCGGGGACGTTCTCCAGCGCGGCCACACCGGCGTTCGTGGCGTCGCGGGACGTCACCGCGTAGAAGACCCGCTCGACCTCGGAGACCTGGGCACACGCGGCGACCGTGATCTCGTGCGCGCGGATGTGGTCGGGGTGTCCGTAACCGCCGAACGCGTCGTAGCTCACGACGACCTGCGGCTTCACCTCGCGCAGGATCTCGACCAGCTGGGCGGTCTGGTCGTCGAGCGGTCCCTGGACGAACGCGCGGGGCTTGGCGTTGGACGGCACGTCGACCATGCCGGAGTCGCGCCACCGGCCGATGCCGCCGAGGAACCTGTGGTCCGTCACCCCGAGTGCGGCGCAGGCTGATCTCAGCTCACCCACCCGGTAACCACCCAGCTGGTCGGCGGCGTCGGCGGCGAGGTTCGCCAGCGCGGGCGGGATGATCTCGCCCTCTTCGCCCAGCGTGCAGGTGACGACGGTGACGTGCGCGCCGGCCGAGGCGTAGCGCGCGATGGTGCCGCCGGTCCAGAGACTCTCGTCGTCCGGGTGGGCGTGCACGAAGAGCAACCGTGGTGGGGCAGTCAGCGTCACCGGAAAAGAGTAAAGGTTGGCCCAAGTGTGGTTCCGCCGCACCCGCGGCCAAGAACGTGCCGAGTTGGTTGTGGTCGTTTCGCGACCACAACCAACTCGACGACCAACTTCTAGACGACCACGCGTTCCTCGGCGAAGTGGCACGCGGACAACGTTCCTTCCGGCCCACCACGCCTTTCCAGCTTCGGTTCCTCGGTGGCGCAGATGTCCTGGGCCTTCCAGCACCGCGTGCGGAACCGGCACCCCGACGGCGGGTTGACCGGCGACGGCACGTCACCGGTCAGCACGATCCGCTGGCGCTTGCGCTCCGCCTTCGGGTCCGGCATCGGCACAGCGGACAGCAACGCCTGCGTGTACGGGTGCATCGGCTTGCCGTAGATGGCCTCGCGCTCGCCGATCTCGATGATCTTGCCGAGGTACATGACCGCGACCCGGTCCGAGATGTGCCGCACCACCGAGAGGTCGTGCGCGACGAACAGGTACGCGAGCCCGAGCCGTTCCTGCAGCTCCTCCAACAGGTTCACGACACCGGCCTGCACCGAGACGTCCAAAGCGGACACCGGCTCGTCCAGCACCAGGAACCGCGGGTTCAGCGCCAGCGCACGGGCGATGCCGATGCGCTGCCGCTGACCGCCGGAGAACTCGTGCGCGTAACGGCTGCGGTGCTCCGGGTTCAGGCCCACGAGCTCCATCAGCTCGTTGACCCGCCGCTGCACGCCGCCCTCGACACCGTGGATCACCAGGGGTTCCGCGATGATGTCGTTGACCTGCCACTTGGGGTTCAACGACGCGTACGGGTCCTGGAAGACGATCTGGATGTCCTTGCGCAACGGCCGCAACTGCTTGTTGCTCATGGACGTCAGCTCGCGGCCCTCGAACTTCACCGAGCCCGAGGTCGGCTTGTGCAGCTGCAGGATCGCGCGCCCGGTCGTGGACTTGCCGCAGCCGGACTCGCCGACGAGGCCGAGCGTCTCTCCGGCCTGCAGCGAGAACGACACGCCGGACACGGCCTGCACCGTGCCGGTGTTGCGCGGGATGATCCCCTTGCCCCGCACGGGGAACTCCTTGACGAGGTCGGTGACCTCCAGCAGTGGCGCGGTCACTTCGCCTCCTCGTCTTTCAGGTCGGTGATCAAAGAGCCGTGCACGGCGGTCACTTCGAGCGACTCGTCGGGGTTGGCCGCGGCGAACGCGGCCGGGTTCTCCACCGTGCCGATCTCGTCGTGCAGGAACAGCTTCTGCGGCGTCTCGATCATCGCCAGGTGCTCCCAGCGGTGGCACCGCGTCTTGTGGTTCGCGGCGCCGGCCTCCTCCAGCAGCGGTTCCCACTCGTGGCACACGTCGGCGACGAGGGGGCAGCGCGGCGAGAACGAGCAGCCACTCGGCAGGTTCACCAGAGACGGCGGCGCGCCCTTGATCGGGGTGAGCCGCTTGCCCAGGGTGGCCGGGTTCGGGACCGAACCCAGAAGTCCCACCGTGTAAGGCATCCGCGGCCGTTCGAAGACGTCGTCGACCGGGCCGGACTCGACCACGGTGCCGCCGTACATCACCTGCACGCGGTTGACCATGCCCGCGACCACGCCGAGGTCGTGCGTGATCATGACGATCGCCGCGTCGGTCTCGGCCTGCAGGCGCAGCATGGTGTCGAGGATCTGCGCCTGCACCGTCACGTCGAGCGCGGTGGTCGGCTCGTCGGCGATGATCACGCTGGGGTCGTTGATGATCGCCATCGCGATGACCACGCGCTGCCGCATACCGCCGGAGAACTCGTGCGGGTACTGCGCCGCGCGCTTGTCCGGCTGCGGGATGCCGACCAGTTCCAGTGCCTCGACCGCCTTGGCCCACGCCGCCTTCTTGGAGACGTCGTGGTGTGCGCGGTAGGTCTCGGCGAGCTGCCACCCCACGGTGTAGACGGGGTTCAGCGACGTCATCGGGTCCTGGAAGATCATCGAGATGTGCTTGCTGCGGAACGGTTGCATCTGCTTGTAGGTGCGACCGTTCAGCTCCTCGCCGCGGTAGCGGATCGAGCCTTCGACGACGGCGTTCTTGGGCAGCAGGCCCATGATCGCCATGGAGGACACGGACTTGCCGGAGCCCGACTCGCCGACGATGCCCAGCACGTCGCCGGGGTTGAGGTCGAACGAGACGTTGCGCACGGCACGGACGTCGCCGTCGTCGGTCGGGAAGGTGACCGACAGGTCCTTGACCGAGAGCAGCGGCGCGGTGGTGCCGGAGGGCAGGAAGTCCTCCGTCAGTTCGGAAACACTCATCAGGCACGCACCTTCGTCTGCCTCGGGTCGAACGCGTCGCGCAGGCCGTCACCGATGAAGTTGACGGCCAGGGAGAGCGACACGAGCACGATGAACGGGCCCCAGAACAGCCACGGCCGGTTCATGAACTGCCCGTAGTTCTCGAGCACGATCACACCGAGCGAGGTGTCCGGGGGCTGGACGCCCAGTCCCAGGAACGACAGCGCGGCCTCGGTCAGCACCGCGGCGGCGATCGCCAGCGTGGCGTTCACCGTGATGCTGCCGATCATGTTCGGCACGAGGTGCTTGAAGATGATGCGCGGCGTCGAGGCGCCACACGCCCGCGCCGCCTCGATGAACTCCCGCTGCGCCAGCGAAAGCGTCTCACCGCGGGTGATGCGCGCGATCGACATCCACGCGAACGCGGCGAGCACCAGCGCGACGACGTACCAGCTGCCGGAGAAGCCCTTGACGACGATCGCGGCGACCGCGATCTGCGGGATGATCAGCAGCAGGTCGACCAGGCGCATCAGCACCGTGTCGATGAAGCCGCGGAGATATCCCGCCAGGGCACCGAAGGTCACGCCGATCGCGGTCGCCAGCGCGGCCACGATCAACGCGATCTGCAGCGAGTAGGCCGTGCCGCGCATGAGCAGCGCGAGCATGTCCTTGCCGACCTGGGTGGTGCCGAGCGGGTGGGTGCCGCTCATCGGCTGGTAGGACTTGCTGGTCACGTCCTCGTAGTCGAACGTCCAGATGAACGGGCCGACGAACGCGAACAGCACGAGGAAGACGAAGACGCCGAGGCTCACCATCGCGAGCCGGTGGCGCAGGAAGCGCCGCAGCACGAGCTGGCCCTGCGTGCGGGTCTTGGTGGCGTCGAACTCGTGGGAACCGGACTCGGGAGCGCTGTTCACCACTCCGCCCTCGGACGCCAAGTTGATGTTAGCCAAGGCGAATCCTAGGGTCGAGGATGCCGTAAACGACGTCGGCGATCAGGTTGAACAGCACGATCAGGGTCGCCGTGACGGCGAGCCAGCCCATCAGCATCGGCGGGTCGAACTGCCGCACGGAGTTGACCAGCAGCGTGCCCATGCCGGCCCAGCCGAACACGGTCTCGGTGATGATCGCGCCGGACAGCACGGCACCGAAGTTCAGCGAGAACAGCGTGGACACCGGGATGAGCGCGTTGCGGAACGCGTGCTTGAAGATCACGCGGCTCTGCGAGATGCCCTTCGCCCGCGCGGTGCGCACGAAGTCCGAGTGCAGGATCTCCAGCATGGAGGCGCGTTCGAACCGGCTGTAGGCGGCGAAGCTGATCAGCATCAGCGCGACCGTCGGCAGCAGGAACGTGCCGGTGTACTTGAAGATCACTTCACCGAAGCTGCCGCTGAAGCCACCCGGCCGGGGGCCCGCGGTGGTGAGCCAGCGGTCCAGCCCCATCGACTCCAGGACGTTGTTGAACTGGATGCCGTAGTTCTTCACAATGACCGCGACGCAGAAGATCGGCATCGAGAACATGAGGAACGCGGTGCTGGTGGCCAGGTAGTCGAAGATCGAGTACTGGCGCACGGCGGCGAGCACGCCGACCGAGACACCCAGTGTGAGGGCCAGGAGCTCGGCGCCGATGACGAGGCGTCCGGTGGTCCACAGCGCGTCGGTGACGGCCGGGAAGACAGCGGTCTTGGCCTGACCGAGGGCGATGCTCTGGCCCCAGTCACCGGACAGGAAGTCGGCGAGCCAGTTCCAGTAGCGGACGAAGACCGGCTTGTCCAAGCCGAGGGCGACCTCGGCGGCCTTGAGGTCGGCTTCGGTGACGCCGGGCCGGAATCGCATTTCCGCCAAGGGGTTTCCGGCGGTGGCGACGAGGACGTAACAGGCGAAGCTGCCGATCAGCAGGATGGGTATGGAGATCAGCAGCCGTCGGATGATGTAGCGGATCACGGCGGGCTCCTAGGGGGCAACCCGGCTCGGGCGGGGCCGGACTCGTGGTCCGGCCCCGCCCGGTCAGGCGTTGCGCACTTCAGCTAAGACGATTTACTTGGTCTGCCACTCGTTGGCGTTCCAAAGCGCGCCGTAGTAGCTCTGGAAGTACACGCGGTCGAGCCCCTTGAAGGCCCACATGTTCGGCATCTGGAAGAGCGGGAGCGATGCGTAGGCGTTCGAGATCTCCTCGTCGGCCTTCTGGAAGTACTTGAGCGAGTCCGCGATCGACGTCTGGGACACGGCCGACTTGAAGGCGTCGTCCGCAGCCGGGACGGTCAGGTTCTGCCAGTTCTGGCCACCGCCCGTCTCGTAGATCGACTTCTTGTCGCTCTTGGTCGGGCCACCGGACCACGCGAACAGCGCGACGTCGTAGTCACCCTGGCTCACGCGCTCGTCGAGGAAGTTCGGGTCGGTGTCGTCCTTGATCTCGATACCGGCTTCCTTGCACTGACCCTGGACCAGCTCGACGGTCTGCTTGCGCCGCGGGATGTCGGTGTGGCTGATCCGGAAGGAGGCACGCACGCCGTCCTTCGCGAACACGCCGTCGGCACCCTGCGTCCAGCCCGCGTCACTGAGGATCTTCTTCGCCGCGGTCGGGTCGCCCTTGGCCTTCTCGGCGTAGAGGTCCTTGTAGCCCTCGTCCTTCGGGAAGAAGATCAGGCTGCCGAGCGGCTTCGCGTCGGCCTGCACCTCGGAGATCAGCTTGTCGATGATGTCCTGGCGCTTGACGCACATGAAGAACGCCTTGCGGATCTCTTCCTTGGAGAGAACCGGGTTCTTCATCTGGATGTCGAAGTGCTCGAACGACAGGCCGGGGCCCGCGCCGAACGTGATGCCCTGGGCGCTGAGGCCCTTCAGCTTCGTCGCGGCGTTCGCGTCGGGCTGGGCCATGGAGTTGACGGCGACCTCGCCGTTCTCCAGCGCCTGCGCCTGCGCGACGGGGTCCGGGACCGCCTTGAGGACGATCTTGGACGGGCCACCGGGCTTGCCGACCCACTTGGGGTTGCGCTCCAGCGTCACCGACTGGTTCGGCTCGAATGCCGTCAGGACGTAGGGGCCCGCACCCGGCATGAGCGCCGCGGTGAAGCCGTTCCACTTCTCGTTCCAGAAGTCGGCTGCCTTCTGGATGTCAGCGGCCGCGCTGTCCTTGTTGAGCTTGGTGATGTCGGCGATGCCGGCGTTCTTCTCCAGGATGTGCGCGGGGAGAACGTCGTTGTTGAACAGGCCGATGTAGTCCGGGTACGGGTCGGCGAACGAGCCGACGAACGTCTGGTCGTCCTTGCACTCACCGGTCATCAGGTCGTACCCGGTGCTGCCGGCCGGCTTGAAGTACTTGCTGCCGTCGGCCTTCTTGGACGAGTTGCTCTGCGTGAACCACGCCATGTAGAAGTCGTCGCAGTCCCAGGCTTCGCCGTCGGACCAGCTGACGCCCTTCTTCAGCTTCCACGTCACGACCTGCGGAGACTTCGAGGTGACCTCGACGCTCTCCATCACGTCCTTGTTGACGCTGTACTTGTTGTTGCCGTTCAGAATGTGCGCGCCGGGCTGCGTGAGAACCAGCGCGAACGTGTTGTAGGACTGGTTGGCGTCCTCAGTCGCGTTGTTGTACGCGGTGAACGCCTTGTCCGTCGACACCACGACCTGGTCGCTCTGCTTGGTTTCCGGCGCGGTGTAGCCGTCCGCGGACTCGCCGCGTGCGACAGCCATCTCCGCGATGGTGGAGTCGCCACCGTTCGCGTCGGTGCCTCCACCGCCGCCACCACCACAGGCACCCAGCACGAGAGACGCGCTGGCGACCAGCGCGATCGCCGGAAGTGCTTTGGTTCTCCTCATCGACACGTGCCCTCCTAGCACTGGGCGGCCGTGACCTGGTCGGCCAGCACGCCCATAACCGTGATGTGCCATACGCGCCCCGAACCG
The DNA here is from genome assembly GCF_033949925.1 of Lentzea kristufekii. Lineage (NCBI taxonomy): Bacteria > Bacillati > Actinomycetota > Actinomycetes > Pseudonocardiales > Pseudonocardiaceae > Lentzea > Lentzea kristufekii. The sequence goes on along the minus strand of NZ_JAXAVV010000022.1, from coordinate 65,933 downwards.
GCACATCGTGGGCAGCACGGTAAGAACCCGTTGAGGCGGCGGTCACTACCTGAGAGGGGGATCGTGACCCAATGGAAACAGGTTGTAGCAGGCCGCAATGGCCCGATTACCGGGCGAAAGCGTTCGTTGACCGGGCACACGAAATTCTGTCAACGACGGCGGCCGAACGTAGCAACGCGAAAAAGAACCGCGCAACCGGTTTTCGGCCCCTCGGCTACTTGTCGAGACGCCGCCATTCGGGCGCGCCGCTGAGCACGCCCGCCAGGGGTGCCCCGGTGTCGACGCCCGAAACCGTGGGAAGGACACCAAGTAGGTCCACTACCTGGAACAACGGCACCGAAACGGCCTGGGCGGCGATCAACGGCTCGACCCTGGCGAGCACGTCGGACACCAGGACCTTGCCGTTCAGCGCGGCGTCGATGTCGGCCTGGATCGCCGGGTCGCAGAAGCCGGCGGCGTTCTGCGGGCTGGGCGTCGCCCCGTCCGGAGCGTCACCGGCACACCCGAACTCGCTCGCGAGCGCCGCCGCCGTGTCCCCCGCGTCGACCCGCGGCACGACAGCGATGTCGATGTCCTTCTCCGTGAGCTGCGTGCTGAAGAGGTCCTCGGCACTCGGCGTGACGACCTCGGAGTCGATCCCGCGTTCCTTCAGCTGGACCTTGATCCGGTTCGCGATGCCGACGTACGGCTCGACCTTCTCCGGCGCGGCGATGCGGAGCTTGAGCGCCTTGCCCGCCTTCTGCCACTCGGTGCCGGCCTTCGAGTAGCCGGCCTCGGTCAGCAACCGCTCGCTCGCCGCCGCGTCGAGCGTGTTCCCGTTGATCGTCTTCACGAACCCGGCACGGCTGGGCGGCACCACGTACGAGTCGGCCCGGAACGAGGCGCTCGGCCCGCTCTGCGTCCCGGACGCGATGAGCGCGTCGCGGTCGAGCGCGGCCACGATCGCCTTGCGCGTCTTGACGTCCGCGAGCCGCTCGCTCGCCGGCCGCAACAGCACCTGCACGACCTCGTTGCGCGGCACGGGCTTCGTGGTGACCTTCTCGATCTCCTTGAGCAGGTTCACGTCCGCCGCGTCCGCACGCAGAAGCGCGGCCTGGTTGTCGCCTTTGGACAGTGACTCGGCCATCGCGCTGTGCGTGGCCCTGCGGATGACGACCCGGTCGAGCGTGGTCGGCACCTCCCAGTACCGATCGCTGCGCTCGAGCACGACCTCGCCGCGCGGCTCGTCGAGGCTGCGCACCTGGAAAGGCCCTGCGGTGGCCGGGAAGCCGGTGGCGAGCACGTTCGACCACGTGCCGGGCGCGTCCTTGAGCAGGTGCGCGGGCAACAGGTTCGAGAAGAGGCTCCGCCACCCCGGGAACGGCTTGCCGAAGGTGACCTCGACGACCTTGCCGCCCTCACGGGCGCTGATGTTGTTGACAAGCCGGTAACCCGCCGGATCCACAACACCGGGTTCGGCCCGCATACGCTGCCAGAGGTAGTAGAAGTCCTCGGCGGCGATCGGAGCGCTGTCCGACCAGCTGGCGTCCTTGCGAATCGTGTAGGTGACCGTGAACGGTTCGGCCTTGGTGACCTTCGCGCTCACCATCAGGTTCCGGTCGAGCTGCGGCGCGCCGTCGTTGCCCGGCCTGAACGGGCTCGGCAGCAGCAGCGAGCTCAACGCGGTCGTGATGGGACTCTGCGCGGCGAGGGCGTGCGGGTTGTAACCGCCGGCCACGTCGTCCACGCCGACCACGATCTCGGTGACCTTGGGCCCCGTGGTGGTGATGACAGGAGCCTCGGACTTCGGCACCAGGGGCGGAGGCGGCGCGTTCGTGCACGCCGCAGCTGTGCCGCACAGGACGGCAGCAGCAAGCACTCCCCCGAGTCGCCTCATGGTCCTCACATTGCCAGAAGGTTGGTGGTCGCGTTCGGGCAACCCAGGTTTTGTCACCCGCGCCACTTGTAGGGACGTGTGGTGGTTGTGACGGGTTGCTCGTCCGGTGAGTAGTACGGCTCACCTGGTCGAGTGGTTCGGGGGTGGGGCAGGTTGGTGCCGGGATGGGTGCGGGGATGGGCTGGGTGTTGAGCTGGGGCGCCTGGGCGGGTCGGCTTGCGTTGGCCGGTGCCGGTTCCAGCGGGGCGGTCACCTGCCGTGCGACTGGTCACCTTGCGTCGGCGGGCGGGTGGGCACCGTGCGGGTCGGCTTGCGGGCTTTTGTCGCGTTCCAGCGGGGTGGTCGCCGATGCGTTCAGGTCGCCTTGCGTGGGTGGTCGCTCGGGCAGTACCGGGCCGGTGCCGGTCATCGCCACTTCGCGACGATAGCGATTGGGGCTTGACCTTGAGCCTCTGGCGGGATGCTTTAACGGCCGGAAAAGGCCGGGCTGAAAAGCGCCCGACCGTGCCCATGAGAGGAGCATCCCGCCCACTCAAGGTCAAGCCCCAATCGCAGTGCGGTGGTTGCGTCACCACCGCTTGACCAGCACAAAGAGGTTCACACGCCTCGGCTTCGCCATTGCCGCCGACGACAGGTGACTCGGCTCCGCCATTGCCCTTCAGGTGAGGAGGGACGCCTCGGCTCCGCCATTGCCGTTAGTGGCAGGGCGGCTTGGCTTCGCCGTTGCCCTTCGCGCAAGGAGGGACGCATCGGCTCCGCCATTGCCGTGGGCGGGCGGGTGGCTCGGCTTCGCCGTTGCCCTGGGCGCACGGAGGGACGCCTCGGCTCCGCCGTTGCGTTGGGCGGCAGGGTGGCTTGCCTTCGGCGTTGCCCTTGCTTCGCGGTTTGAGTCTCGCCGCGCCACGACTGGGCCTCGCCTTCTGGGCGCTCCCTGGTTCCGCGCCACCCCGACATGACCCGACCCCGGCCTCCTGCCGGTCCCGTCATCCGCGTGGCCCCGATCTCGACCTCGCCCGCCAGACGGTCGCCTCGTCCCGCGCTGCCCCGGCCCCGGTCACTCCTTCAGCGTGCCCTGTCCCGCACCCCTGCGAGCCCCTGAGACCACTCCTCCGGCGCGCCCTGTCCCGTGCCCTGGCGGGCTTCCCCGGAGACGACGAAGGGCGGCCAGGCCATCTCGGCCCGGCCGCCCCTGTCAGGCGTTACGTCAGCGCTGGTACTAGCCGCGCTGCTTGAGGCGCGAGCGCTCGCGGCCGCGCAGGTTCGCGTCCAGGGTCACCTTGCGGACGCGGATGACGTCCGGGGCCACCTCCACGCACTCGTCGGAGGCGCAGAACTCCAGCGCCTCCTCCAGCGAGAGCTTGCGGGGGCGGGCCAGGGTCTCCATCACGTCTGCCGTGGAGGAGCGCATGTTCGTGAGCTTCTTCTCGCGGGTGATGTTGACGTCGAGGTCCTCGGCGCGCGGGTTCTCGCCCACGACCATGCCCTCGTAGGCGTCGGCACCCGGCTCCACGAAGAACGTGCCGCGGTCGGCCAGCTGGATCATCGCGTAGGCGGTGATAGAGCCGGTGCGGTCGGCGACCAGGGAGCCGTTGTGGCGGGTGCGGATCTCGCCCGCCCACGGGCCGTAGCCCTCGGAGACGGCGTTGGCGATGCCGGTGCCGCGGGTCTCGGTGAGGAACTCCGTGCGGAAGCCGATGAGGCCTCGCGACGGGACCACGTAGTCGAGCTTGATGCGGCCGGTGCCGTGGCCCGACATGTTCTCCATGCGGCCCTTGCGGTTCGCCAGCAGCTGCGTGACGGCGCCGAGGTGCTCCTCGGGGCAGTCGACGGACAGGCGCTCGAACGGCTCGTGGACCTTGCCGTCGACGGTGTGCGTGACGACCTGGGGCTTGCCCACGGTCAGCTCGAAGCCCTCGCGGCGCATCTGCTCGACCAGGATGGCCAGCGCCAGCTCGCCGCGGCCCTGCACCTCCCAGGTGTCCGGGCGCTCGGTCGGGAGCACCTTCACGGACACGTTGCCGACGAGTTCGGCGTCGAGACGCGCCTTGAGCACGCGGGCGGTGAGCTTGGTGCCGCCGTTGCGACCCGCCAGGGGCGAGGTGTTCACACCGACGGTCATCGAGATGGCCGGCTGGTCGACCGTGATCCGGGGCAGCGCCTCGGGGTTCTCGGCGTCGGCCAGCGTGTCACCGATGGTGATGTCCGAGATGCCGGCGATGGCGACCAGGTCACCCGCACGAGCGAACTCGGCCGGGACGCGGTCCAGCGCCTCGGCGATGAGGAGCTCGGTGATGCGGACCTTGACGGGCTCGCCGTCCTCACGGCACCAGGCGACGGTCTCGCCCTTGCGCAGCGTGCCCCGGTGGATGCGGCACAGCGCGATGCGGCCGAGGAACGTCGAGGCGTCGAGGTTCGTGACGAGCGCCTGCAGCGGGCCGTCGACGTCGACGTGAGGAGCGGGGATGTGGTCGAGCAGCACCTGGAACAGGACGTCCAGGTTCTCCTCGTCCGGCTGGCCGCCGTCCTCGGGCTGGTTCAGCGACGCGCGACCGGCGCGCGCCGAGGCGAAGACGACCGGCAGGTCCAGCACGGACTCGTCGGCGCCCACCTCGGTCGCGAGGTCGAGCAGCAGGTCGTGGGCTTCCTCGACGACCTCGGAGATCCGGGCGTCGGGGCGGTCGACCTTGTTGACCAGCAGGATCACCGGCAGGCCGGCCGCGAGCGTCTTGCGCAGCACGAAGCGCGTCTGGGGCAGCGGGCCCTCGGACGCGTCGACCAGCAGGACGACGCCGTCGACCATCGACAGCGCGCGCTCGACCTCACCGCCGAAGTCGGCGTGGCCGGGGGTGTCGACCACGTTGATGATCACGTCGCCGTCCGGCGTGTGCCTGCGCACAGCCGTGTTCTTGGCGAGGATCGTGATGCCCTTCTCCCGCTCGAGCTCGCCCGAGTCCATGACCCGGTCGACGAGCTCGGCACGCGCGGAGAAGGCGCCGGACTGGCGCAACATTGCATCGACCAAGGTGGTCTTACCGTGGTCGACGTGCGCGACGATCGCGACATTTCGCAGGTCAGTTCGCGTCTGAAGGACAGACGCGGTGGCCGTGGGCACGCAGAACTCCTAGAGCTTCGAAGGCGTTGGAGGGGCTCGCGCCGGACACTTCGATGCGCAGGGCCGTTGCTGATACTACCGGCTGCGTCGCCATTACCACACAAGAGTGCCAGTGAACTGAGCCTCACCTACTCTGGCGATACGTGGCGGAGTGGAGTTCAACCAGTGGGCAAGAAGCTCAAGAAGAAGTGCTGCCGGTCCAAGCCCCAGTGCAAGCGCTGCCCGGTTCCGTTCCTGCTCAAGGAGCGTGACAAGGCCAGGAAGAAGGCCGCGAAGAAGGCTGAGAAGGCGGCCAAGAAGGCCCTGAAGAAGGCGGCTTGATCAAGCGCGCGCTCCTCGCCGTCCTGCTGATGGCCACGACAGCGGGAGAACCCGTCTCCGAGGCCCGCTCGTACCTCGACACCGCCCTCGGCCTGCTCCAGCAGCACTCGATGGAGAGCGCGACGGCCGACTGGAAGGAGCTGCGTGCCGAAGCTCACCGTGACGCCGCGCACGCTCGACACGCCGCTGACGTGTACCCGGCGATCAGGCGTGTGATCACGGAGCTCGGCAACCCGCACACAGCCCTGCTCGCCTCGGCGACCGGGGGCGCGCCGGCCCCGGTCCGCACGGCCCCCGACGGCAGGATGATCGGCTCGGCCGCGTACCTGCGGTTGCCGGAGACCTCCTCGGACAACGGCGACGCGTATGCCGAGGCCGGCCTGCGGCTGGTGCGGGACCTCGCCGGAGCCGGGCCACGGGGATGGGTGGTCGACCTGCGCGGCAACGGCGGCGGCGACATGCATCCGATGCTCACGGTGGTGGCACCACTGCTGGGCGAGGGCAGGACGGGGATGTTCGTCCACCCGGACGGCAGGACGTCGGACTGGGGTGTGCGCGACGGCCACGTCCACAACGGCGACCACGTCGTGTTCCCGCAGATGGAGATGCCCGTTGTGGGACGCGGCCCGGTGGCGGTCCTGGTCGACGGCCGGACGGCCAGCTCGGGCGAGGCGGTGCTGCTGTCGTTCACCGGCGCCGCCGGCACGCACAGCTTCGGCGAGCCCACCACGGGGTTCGCCACGGGCAACGAGGTCTTCGACCTGCCCGACGGCGCCCGGCTCGCGATCACCACGATGCACATGGCCGACCGCACCGGCCGGACGTACGGCAACGCCCCGATCGCCCCGCAGACGCAGGTCAGCAACTCGCGCGGCAGCGCCGATCGCGTGCTCGACACCGCGATCGCCTGGCTGGCCGGACGGACCTAGTGGCGTGTCGCCACTAGCTCTGCAGCACGGCCTCGTTCAGCTTCAGGAGTTCGGGCGCCGTTCGTGTCGCCTCGAACTCGCAGATCTCGTACTTCACCAGTTTCTGCTCGGCCCACGGGTCCGTGGCGAGCAGCGCTTCGAGCTTGCCCCGGGGCATGGGCCGCGTGATGATCACGCCGCCCGTCCTCGGCACCTGACGCCCCGAGGCGAGGAAGAGACCTCGCTCGTACTGCTTCTCGACCCAGGCTCGATGGTCGGGGAGGGCGTAGTCGATCTGTTCCAGTGGCGCGGCGTACTTCAGCAGCACGATGAACATGCGTTGACGGTAGACCTATACTCACCATCGTGCGCACGATGAACGCCTTCTGGTGGGCCGCTTTCAGGCGGCCGGAGTAGCTGCGCGCAGACACCACCACTGACGCGTACACAGGCCGCCCGGACGGGCGGCTTTTTCGTGCGTGTCGTCCGAGGCGGTCCTTCACGAAAGGACCAACATCATGATCCGGCTCTCCGCCATCACGCCCTCCGGACAGGTTCACCTCGGCAACTACCTCGGCGCGCTGCGCACGTGGGCTCATGAGGGCACCGACGAGGACGTGTACTTCATCAGCGACCTGCACGCGATGACGTCGTCGCACAACCCGCAACGGCTGCGATCCATGACGCGGGAGCAGCTCGCGGTGCTCATCGCGTCCGGCATCGCACCGGCGAGCGTGTGCGTCCAGAGCGATCTGATCCGCGAGCTGGGGGCGCTGAACTGGGTGCTGGAGTGCACCTGCACGTACGGAGAGGCCGCGCGGATGATCCAGTTCAAGGAGAAGTCGCTCGGCCGCGAGTCGGTGCGGCTGAGCCTGCTGACCTATCCGGTGCTGATGGCCGCGGACATCCTGCTGCAGGGCACGGCGGAGGTGCCGGTCGGCGAGGACCAGCTCCAGCACGTCGAACTGGCCCGTGCACTCGCCCGGCGGTTCAACCACGCCTACGGCGACGCGTTCATCGTGCCGACCGCGGTGGTGCCGAAGGTGGGGGCGCGCATCAAGGACCTCGCTGACCCGGCACGCAAGATGGACAAGTCGGCGCAGAACTCGTCGGGTGTCGTCTTCGTGCTCGACGACCCGGACCTGGTGCGGCGCAAGGTGCGCAGGGCCGTCTCGTCCACCGAGGGCATCGCGAACCTGACCGAGATCCTCGCCTCCTGCACCGGCAAGGAGCCCGAGGACTACACGAGCAGGTTCTCCGACCTCAAGAACGTCGTGGCCGAAGCGGTGGTCGAGGAGCTCCGTCCCGTGCGCGACCGCACGCTGGAGCTCCTCGCCGACCCCGCCGAGCTGGACCGGATCAGGGAGGCCGGTGCGGAACGTGCCCGTGAGCGCGCCCAGCACCGGCTGAACGCGGCCCTGCGCCTGTCCGGGCTCAGTTGAGGAGTTCCTGAAGGGCCGGCACCAGCACGCGATCGGCGGGCAGCCAGTCCAGGCCGGGCAGTTCGCCGGCGGTGAGCCACCGGACGGCGTTGTGCTCCAACGCTTCCGGTTCACCGCCGGCGAGCTCCGCGGCGAAGATCCGCAGCACCAGGTCCTCCTTCAACGGCACGTCCGGCCCGACCTGCTCGCCGACGACAACGGAAACGCCCAGCTCCTCCACGCACTCGCGCACCAGCGCGTCTGCGGGCTTCTCGCCTGGCTCGACCCGTCCACCGGGCAGTTCCCACTGCCCCGCATGGCTTTCCGGGTAGGAACGCTGCTGCGCCAGCAACCGTCCATCCCGGACGATCGCCGCGCCCACCACGACCCTGGCCGCGCGCAGCTCCTCGCACCGCCGGGCGAGCAACGCCGAGCGCTTCTCCAGCACCCGCAACGCCATCCCGCGCCCGACCGCCACGTCCGCGAACCGCCCGACGACACCACGCACCGAGGTCCACGCGACCCGGTCGACGACCATCGTCCCGGCGCCGGTCGCCACGAGGTCCGTGTGCAGTTCCAGGAAGTCACCGGCCGCGGACACGCCGGACAGGTCAGCGCGCGTGACCGTCAGCCGCACCCCGAACGGCCCGGTGAGCACGTCTCCCAGGCACAGCAGCGGTCCCGGGACCCGCACCCCGAACCCCGTGATCAGCGAGGTGTCGAGCAGGGCACCGGCGACAACGGGAACAGGCGCGTCGACCAGCGCCGACGCTCGCAACTCTGGCACCAGAGCTTGCTACCAGGACGGCCAGCGGATCTCCAAACGCGCACCACCGGCAGGTGACTCCGCGGCACGGACCGTCCCGCCCCTCCGCAGCACGAGATGCGACACCAGGGCCAGTCCGAGACCGAACCCGCCGGACCGGCGGCCTCGGTCCTCCTCCACCCGGTAGAACCGGTCGAACACCTTCGCGCGGTGCTCGGCGGGGATGCCGTGCCCGTCGTCGTCCACGAGCAGCCGCACGTCCCGCCCGACCGGCACCAGCGTGAGCGTGATCGTCGAGTACGCGTACCGGGCGGCGTTGCGCAGCAGGTTGTCCAGCACCAGCTCGATCTCGGAGCGCGTGGCCGACACCAGGCACGCCGACGGCGGGGCGGTCAGCCGCACCAGCAGCTCCGTGTCCAGCCGGGAGATCGCCGCCTCGGCCTCCAGCACCAGGTCCACGGCCTCGGCGCGCGGCGGCGCCGCCGTGTCCGCGCGGGCCAGGATCAGCAACGACTCCACGAGCGCGCTGAGCCGGATCGACTCCTCGACCACCGACTCCAGCACCTCGATGGAGAAGTCGGGATCCGGGTGCGCCACCGCGACCTCGGCCTGCGCCCGCACGGACGCGACCGGTGACCTCAGCTCGTGCGCCGCGTCCCCGGTGAACCGCCGCAGCCGGTCCGAGGCCTCGTCGCGCCGGGCCAGCAACGCGTTCAGCGCCTCGGCCAGCGCCTGCAGCTCGTCGCGCGACGGCGGCACCGGCAACCGCTCCCCGTGCGGCAGCTCCCCCGCCGCGACCCGCATCCGTTCGACCGGCCGCAACGACGAGCGCACCGACAGCCAGGTCGCGATCCCCACCAGCCCGGCCACCAGCACCGCCGCGACGGCCAGCCAGCGCGAGCCGAGCGTGTTGGCCTTCCCGTACCCGAGCAACGTGCTGGCGTAGACCTCCAGCCGGGGTGTCCCGTCCCCGGAGAACACCACCTGCCCCCGGAACCGGAGCGCGGACTCCCCCTCCAGCCGCAGCACGGGCTCCCCGGACCGCAGGGTCCGGATGTCCTGCGCGGTCAACGGGAGCGGCGGCTTGCCGTCCACCGGCACGCCGGCCACGTCCAGCACCCGAGGCGGCGACTTCTCCAGCTCCTGGTCGACCGCCGTGATCTGGATCAGCCCGATCAACGCGGGCGCCAGGCCCGTGAACGCGAGCAGGCACAGCAACGCGACCCCGGTGGCCACGACGGTGATGCGGAAGCGCAGCGTGCGCCGCAACCACCAGCCAGGACTCACTTGTTCCCCAGCGCGTTGTCCAGGTCAGGCGTGGACGCGATATACCCGTGCCCGCGAATGGTCCGCACGACCTCACCGGCGCCCACGGCTTCCAGCTTGCGCCGGAGGTACCCCACGTAGACCTCGACGGCGTTCCTGGTGGCGGCCTGCTCGTCTCCCCAGACGGTCCGCAGCAGCTCGTCCTTGGTCACCACGGACCCCGCCCGCGACGCCAGCACGTCGAGCACCGCGTACTCGCGCGGCGACAGCGACACGTCCTGCCCGCCCCAGCTGACCTCGCGCAGCCCGCGGTCGATCACCAGGTGCCCCAGCGTCAGCCTCCGGCGAGCACCGCCACCCCGCCGCAGCAACGCCCTGACCTGGGCCACCAGCACGACGAAGCTGAACGGCTTGACCAGGTACCCGTCGGCGCCGAGGTCCAGCCCGTCCGCCTGGTCGACCTCCCCGTCCTTGGCGGACACCATCAGCACCGGCGTGCGCACCCCGTCGGCGCGCATCCGTTGCAGCACGCGGTAGCCCGACAGCCCGGGCAGCATGATGTCCAGCAGCACCACGTCGAAGGCCCCGGTCAACGCCACCCGCAACGCCGTGGGCCCGTCGGAGGCCGTGACGACCTCCATGCCCTCGGCCGAAAGGCCACGCTCCAACGCCCGGCGCACGCCGACTTCGTCGTCCACGACCAGCACTCGAGGCTTCACGGGTCACAGCATGACGCGCTCGGCTCTCAGCTGCGCGCAAGATCTCAGCCGACTCTCAGAAACCATCGGCGCGCAAGCACAAAACCGCAGGTGGGAGTAGTCTCAGCACCATCTCAGCAACCCACCACCAAGCTATGGGTACAAGCCCTTGGAGGAGGGGACCACTGATGAACAAGCGAAAGGTGACCCTGGCCGCTGCGGCGGCCGGTGTGATCACCGGTGTGGCAGGGCTCAGCCTTGCCGCCATGCCAGCGGGTGCGGGCCAGCCGCCGTCACTCCCGGACGTGTCCGCGGAGTCACTCGTCGAACAGGTGCTGACGAGCAAGCCGGGTGCGTTCGGCGGAACGGTGGAGGTCGACAACAAGCTCGGCCTGCCGTCGCTCGCCGAGATCCCGCAGCTCGCCGACGGCAAGCACAGCGCCCGGATCTGGACGGACGGCAACGGCAAGTTCCGCGCCGCCCTGCCGAACGGCCAGTCCGAGCAGACCATCGTGAACGACGGCAAGACCACGTGGTCTTGGAACTCCGCGGACAACGAGGTCACCAAGGCCGAGCACAAGGCGGACGAGCCGAAGGCCGGGAACGAGAAGGCCGAGTCGGTCGACCCGGCCACCGCGGCCAAGCAGGTCGTCGGCATGACCAAGGAGTTCAGCGACATCACCGTCGACGGCACCGCGCGAGTCGCGAACCGTGCCGCCTACGAGCTCGTGCTGACCCCCAAGGCCAGCGAGAAGACCCTGATCCGCGAGGTGCGGATCGCGGTCGACGCCGAGCTGAAGATGCCGTTGCGCGTCGCCGTTCTGACCAACGGCGCGAGCGAGCCCGCGGGCACGGTCGGCTTCCGCGAGATCAACGTGGGCGCGCAGGACCCGAAGCTCTTCGAGTTCACGCCGCCGGCCCAGGCCAAGGTCACCACGCCGGAGGCCAAGGAGCAGAAGGGCCGCGACCGCGAACCCGAGCTCGGCCTGGAGCAGGCGTTGCAGGGCAAGGACCCGCAGATCTTCGGCACGGGCTGGGACACGGTCGTCGGCGCACGCATTCCGGCCGAGGCCATGACCCAGGTTCCCGCCGAGGCCCAGGGCCTGGTCGACAAGTTCACGAAGAAGGTCAGCGGTGCCTGGGGTAGCGGCCAGATCTTCACCACGAAGGTCGCCACGATCCTGATCACGGACGACGGCCGTGTCGTCGCGGGCGCCGTGCCCGAGCAGGTCCTGTTCGACACGATCGGACAGGTGAATTGACCACCTCGACCAGCGCGCCGGTGACAGCGCCCAGCAAGACCGCTGTCGCCGCGCGGACCAGGGGTCTGCGCAAGGAGTACGGGAGCACGGTCGCCGTGGACCGCGTCGACCTCGAGCTGCCGGAAGGTGCCGTGCTCGGCATGCTCGGGCCCAACGGGTCCGGCAAGACGACCACGATCCGGATGCTGCTCGGGTTGGTCCGCCCCACGCAGGGGGAGATCGAACTGCTCGGAAGGCCGCTGCCAGAGGGAGCCGAGCAGGCGCTGCCGCACGTGGGCGCGCTGGTCGAGGGTCCGGGGTTCCACCCGTTCCTCAGCGGACGGGAGAACCTCGTCAGGTGTGCCGCGTTCGAGCCTCTGCTGCCTCGCAAGGAGATCAAGCAGGCCGTCGAGGACGCCATCGAACGCGTCGGGCTCGCCCAGGCGGCCCACCGCAGGTACCGGGGGTACTCGCTCGGCATGAAGCAACGTCTCGGCCTCGCCGCGGCGTTGCTCGTGCCGCGCAAGCTCGTCGTCCTCGACGAGCCGACCAACGGCCTCGACCCGGCCGGCACGCGGGAGATCCGCAAGATCATCGCGGATCTGCACGCGGCCGGCAGCACCGTCCTCGTCTCCAGCCACCTGCTGAGCGAGGTCGAGGCCACCTGCACGCACGTCGCGGTGCTGCACCGCGGCACCGTGGTGGCACAGGGAGAGCTGACCGAACTGCTGCAGGCGGGCGGCTCGGCGCTCCAGGTGATCACCCCGGACGTCGAGAAGGCGCTGAGCGCTCTCCGGCAGGCCAAGATCTCCGCGCGTCCGCTCGGTGAGGGCCTCCGGGTCGAGCTCGCCGGGACGAGCGCGCCGCAGGTGATCGAGACGCTCGTCCAGGGCGGCGCCCGCGTCTTCGAGGCGACGCGCTGGAAGACCGGTCTGGAGGAGCTGTTCGCACGGCTCACCGAGGCCGAGGAGGCCGAACGCGGAATGTCCGCTGTGGACACTCTGGACGGGGGACGCCGATGATCACGCGTCAGTTCGGCTCCGAGGTGCGCTGGATGCTGCGCAGGCCGCGGACCCTCATCGGGTTGTTCGGCCTGATCCTCGTCCCGATCCTCATCAGCTTCGGCATCTGGACCGCGAGCGACGAGGGTGAGGGTGGCGGCGGGCCTCCGGGGCTCGGCGCGATCCTGCAGGGCAACGGCATGGTCGTGCCGATCTTCACGTTGTTCCTGTCGCTCAACCTGTTGCTGCCGCTCGTGGCGTCCATCTGGGCGGCGGACGGGCTCGCGGGCGAGGCCCAGCACGGCACGTTGCGCGGCCTGCTGGTCGCACCGGTGTCACGCGTGCGGCTGCTGTTCGTGAAGCTCTTCGGCCTCACCGCGATGTCGCTGTTCGCCGTCACGCTGATGGCGGTCGTCGGCATCATCGCGGGCACGGCGTTCCTCGGCACCGACGGCATGATGACGCTGTCCGGCACCACGCTCTCGACCGCCGAGGGCCTGCTGCGCATCGGTTTGTTCATCCTGCTGGTGACGTTCCAGATGGTGGCGATCGGCGCGGTCGCCCTCGCCGTCTCGGCCACCACCGAGCACCCGCTCGTGGTGCAGGCGGCGACGATGACGACGATCATCGTGTTCCAGGTGCTGGGGCAGTTCTCGTCGCTGGACTGGCTGCACCCGTTCCTGATCACGACGGGCTTCCCGGGGCTGATCGACGTGATGCGCGATCCGATCCCGCTCGGGCAGATCGGCGACAGCACGCTGCTCGCCGGGTGCTACCTGCTGATCGGCACGGGCCTCGCGGCCATCCGCCTGATCACGAAGGACAGCTAGCGAAACCCGCCCTCGCTGTTGATCACCTGACCGGTGATCCACTCAGCGTCGTCGGTGCAGAGCCAGGAGATCAGCCGGGCGGCGTCGTCCGGCTGACCCCAGCGGCCGAGTGGCATGCGTTCGCGCACCCACTCCCTCGTCTCCTCGCCGGCGTAGCCGGTGTCGGTCGGGCCGGGGTTCACCGCGTTGACGGTGATCCCCTGCCTGATCAGCTGGTGCGACAGCGTCGACATGACTCCCACCAGCGCCCCCTTCGACGCCGCGTAGGCGATCTCACCCGGCATCGGCCCGAGGTTCTGCCCGGACGTCAGGAACACGACACGTCCGCCCGGTGCCCCGTCGTGCTGCCGGGCAAACGCTTGCGCCAACAGGATCGACGACCGCGTGTTCACCGCGTAGTGCGCGTCGATCTTCTCCGCGTCCAGGTCACCCAGCGCACCGTCGGGCCCGCTGCTCGCGTGGTTGCACACCAGCACGTCGACACGCCCGTAAGCCTCGACCGCGGCCGCCACCAGCTGGTCGGGCGCGTCGGGCAGAGCGAGATCGGCGCCGAGGTGCTCGACGCGACCGCCGATGCCCGCGATCACGTCCTCGATCGAATCCGCGCCCCACGGTTGCTCGGCGTCATGTGCGACGTGGTGCTGCACGAACAGGTCGGCGCCCAGGCCGGACAGCCTGGATGCGATCGCGTAGCCGATTCCCTGTCGCCTGCTCACACCGGTGACCAGTGCGACGCGCCCCTCAAGAAGTCCCATAGGACTCAATGACTACCCGACTCGCGCGACGCCGTCCAAGTCAATTGCGAGCCGCACGCGGTCTCCCACGGACACCGGTCCCACGGCCTCGTACTCCTCGCCGCCGATCTCCACGAGCAGCCGCACGTGATCGCGCCGATGGACCCGTTCCACCACCGTGCCTTCGATCAGCCCGTCGGAGTCGACCCGCAGCGCCGTGGCCCGCAACCCGACCCGCTCGACGTCCAGCCCCACGAACGAGCCGGGCACGAACTTGTTGCAGCCCAGGAACTTCGCGGTCTCCACGTCGACCGGCGAGGACCACACCTCGGCCGGCGGACCGACCTGGACGATCCGGCCCCGCGACATGATCGCCACCCGGTCGGCCAGCGTGAAGGCCTCGTCGTGGTCGTGCGTCACGACAAGAGCCGTCGTCGCGGCCTCCCGCAGCAACCGCGCCAGGTCGACCGCGAGCTGTTCGCGCAACGCCCTGTCCAGCGCCGACAACGGCTCGTCCAGCAGCAACAACCGAGGTGACGGCGCCAACGCCCGCGCGAGCGCCACCCGTTGCTGCTCGCCGCCGGACAGCTGCGTCACGCGGCGATCGGCATAGCCCTCGAGCCCGACCAGTTCCAGCAGCGACAGCACGCGCTTGTCCCGCGCCTCGCGTTCGACCTTCTTCATCCGCAGGCCGAACGCCACGTTCCCGGCCACCGTCCGGTGCGGGAACAGCTGCCCGTCCTGGAAGACCAGCCCGAACTCGCGCCGGTGCACCGGGACGCCGGCCAGATCGGTGGTGTCCCAGCAGACAGACCCCGACGTGGGCTTCTCCAGCCCGGCCACCGTGCGCAGCAACGTCGACTTGCCGCACCCCGACGGCCCGAGCAGCGCCACGACCTCGCCGTCAGCCACCGAAAGCGACACGTCCGCCACCGCGGCCGTCTGTCCATACCGGACGGTGATCGAGTCCAGTTCCAGCGCCATCAGAACTCCCCGCTGCTCGGCACGCGCAACCGCTCGATCAGCAGCACGCACCCGACCGTCACGACCATCAGCAGCGCACACGCCGCGTAGGCCATCTGGCTGTTCAACTCCCCCGGCCGCGACATCAGCCGCGCGATCACCACCGGCAACGTCGGCGCGTCCGGCCTGGCCAGGAAGCTCGTGGCCCCGAACTCCCCCAGCGCCACGACGTACCCGAACCCGGCCGCCGCCACCAGGGACCGCCCGACCAGCGGCAGGTCCACCTCGCGCCACACCCGGACCGGCGAGGCGCCCAGCGTCGCCGCCGCCTGCCGCAGCCGTTCGTCGACGGCCCTCAGCACCGGCAGCACCATCCGCACGATCAACGGCGTCACCACCAGCGCCTGCGCCAGCGGCACCAGCATCGGCGAGGTCCGGAAGTCGCCCGGCAGGGCGTCCATCGTGATCAGGTAGCCGAAGCCGACCGTCACCGCGGACACGCCGAGCGGCAGCATCAACGCGGTGTCCAGCACCTCGGCGAAGCGGGCCCCCGACCGCCGCAGCCCGACCAGCACGACGGCCGAGAACACGCCGACCACCAGCGCCACCAGGGTCGCGTCGAAGGCAGTGCGCAGCGAGTTCACCGCGGCGTCGATGCCGGTGACCGCCAGCGTGCCGCGGTCGCCACGGGTGTTCAGCGCGACGTACCCGGCGAGGCTCCAGCCATCCCTCGTGGACAGCGAGCGCGTCACCAGCCCGACGACCGGCGTCAGCAACGCCACCACGACGGCGAACGCGGCGAGGACCACGTACCACTCGCCGCCGGACGGCCGTCGCGCCAGCTCTTCCCTGTCCCGCAACGCCAGCGCGGTCTCCCGCCTGCGCCGGGCCAGCGCGCCCAGCACCAGCACCGCCAGCACGGCGGCGAACTGCAGCAACGACAACGCCGCCGCCCCGGACAGGTCGAACAGCTCGACGGTGCGCAGGTAGATCTCGGTCTCCAGGGTCCGGTACCGCGACCCGCCCAGCACCAGCACGACACCGAAACTGGTGGCGCAGAACAGGAAAACGACCGCCGCGGCAGACCCGATCGCCGGTGCCAGCGCGGGCAGCACCACCGACAGGAACGCCCGCGGCCGCGAAGCGCCCAGAGCCCGGGCCGCGTCCTCGGCGCGTCGATCCGTGTGCGCCCAAAGCCCGCCGACGGTCCGCGCGACCACGGCGACGTTGAAGAACGCGTTCGCCAGCACGATCGGCAGCACGCCGCCGTCGGGCCAGAACGTCCGGAAGGCCAGGCCCACCACCACGGTCGGCAGCACGAACGGCACCATCACGGCGGCCCTGATCAGTCCGAGGCCGCGAATCCGGCACCGCGCCAGCACGAACGCCAGCGGCATCCCGGCGAGGACCGCCACGACCGTCGACGCCAGCGCCTGTCCCAGCGTGAAGCCGACGAGTTCCCAGGTGTCGCTGTCGGCCAGCGCCGACAGCACACCGCCTTCGCGCAGCCCGAGCGAGACGATCGCCAGCACGGGCCAGGCGAAGAAGAGGGCCAGGAAAGCCAGCGGCAGCAGCGCCGCGGCCGACCAGCCCGTACGGGAACTCAGCCCTGCACGAGCTTGCGCCACTGCTCGACCCATGCCTCGCGGTTGTCCTTCACCTTGTCCGCGGGAAGCGACTGCGGCGAAGACGGCAACGGCGCGTCCTTGGCCCACGACTCGGGCAGCGCGACACCTTCACGCGACGGGTAGACGTACATCTGCTCGGCCACCTGGGCCTGGAACTTCTCGCCCAGCAGGAAGTCGAGGACCTTCTTCGCGTCCTCGGGGTTCTTGGCACCGGACAGCACGCCCGCGTACTCGACCTGGCGGTAGCAGGTGTCCAGCACGGCCTTGGTCTTGCCGCCCTCGGCCGACGGTGACGACGCGTAGGACACGACGATCGGCCGATCGCCCTTCGTGGCGGAGAACTCCTGGTTGTAGGCCTCTTCCCAGCCGCTCACGACCTTGACGCCGTTGGCCCTGAGCTTGGTCCAGTAGTCCTGCCAGCCGTTCTCGCCGTACTTGGCGATCGTGCCGAGCAGGAACGCGAGACCGGGTGAGGACGTGGCCGGGTTCTCGACGACCAGCTTGTCCTTGAACTTCGGGTCGATCAGGTCGTCGTACGACTTGGGCTCGACGCCGCCGAGCTTGGCCGGGTCGATGTTCAGGCACACGTCACCGACGTCGACGGCCTGCAGGCGGTTCGAGTCGTCGGCCTTGTAGCGCTGGGCGCCCTTCGAGGCCTCCGGCGAGGCGTACTCGGCGAACACGCCTTCCGACAGCGCCCGCGAGGCGAACGTCGAGTCGACGCCGAACGCGACGTCGCCGATCGGGTTCGCCTTGGTGAGCACCAGCTTGTTCGTCAGTTCGCCCGCGTCACCGCTCGCGACCTGCTTCACGGTGATGCCCGAGGACTTCTGGAACTCCTCCAGCACCTCCGGCTTCACCACGAACGAGTCGTGGGTCACCAGCGTGACCTCGTGCGACTGCGGCGCGGTCGACGTACCGGCCGAACAACCGGTCAGCACCAGAGCAGCGAAAACAGCACAAATCCTTCTCACAGCGATCTCTCCCTACGCCGGTATGACCCGGATCAGGTGGACGGTCGAGGGCTTGCGAGCCCTCCTCTCAGCCCGGCGCTTCACCGGACTCCCGTGGTAAACGCGCAGCCTACGTGACGTGGTGGGACGATCAGGACATGGCCGAGCTGTTGAGCGACGATCAGTTGGACCTCATCCTGCCCAAGCTGCCCGGCTGGTGCCCCCAGGACGCGGCGCTGGTCCGGACCGTGGAGCTGCCGAGCTTCTCCCACGCGATCATGGTCGTGAACCGGGTCGCGGAGATCGCGGAGAACGACAACCACCACCCGGACATCGACATCCGGTACAAGACACTGACATTTCGCCTGAGCACGCACTACAAGGGAGGAATCACCGCGCTCGACGTGTCCCTCGCCGAGGAGATCGACGGAGTTCTGGACGCGATGAGCTGATTCGGTCAAGACGTGCGCTGCTCACAGGCCTGTGGACCGCCGGGCGCGACTCGTGGCAGCCCGCGTCAGCCGGCGACTCGGCTGGGTTCGCCGTCGGCGGCTTCCTCGTCGCCGGGCAGCGGCTCGTTCCGCTCACGCCTGGCTGCCAGCCCGATCGCGACCAGAGTGAGCATGCCCGCGGCCGGATAGCCCCACCCGAGCAGCACGAAGTACCAGGGCCGCGGGAAGTCCCAGATGTTCGGCTGGGCGAGCAGCAGGAACGAGATCAGGTAACCGCCGGTCAGCAGCACCCACAGGCCGGCGGTGATCTTGCACAGCAGGTGACCGCCGGAGTAGATCAACCACAGGAGGGCGGGCACCATCCACACCCAGTGGTGACTCCACGAGATCGGCGAGACCAGCAGGCCGAGCATCTGCACGCTGACGATCAACGCCAGCACGTCCTTGGTCCTGCTGACCGCGAACCACGTGAGGGCGGCCGCGACGAGCACGGCGACGATGTAGATCGGCCCCGTCTTGACGTCGTAACCGACCGTGCGGCTCAGCGCACCGCGCAGTGACTGGTTGATCGCGCTGCCGACGGGGCCGACGCGACTCGCGTCACCGAGCAGCTGGAACCAGAACTTGTCCGACTGGGACGGTGAGATGGCCCAGCCGATGCCGTACACCACGACAAAAGCGACGAACGACCACACAGCGGCCATCCACCGCCGCTGGATCAGGAAGTAGAGCCCTGAAATCGCGGGCGTGAGCTTGATGCCGGCGGCGAAACCCACGCCGGCACCGCCGACCCAGTTGCGCGCGCTGGCAAGGGTGCCGATCAGGATCGCGACCAGCACCAGGTTGATCTGGCCGTAGTTGAGCGTGGTGCGGACCGGCTCGATCCACAGCGTCAGCGCGGTCCACATCATGGCGCGGCGCGGGTCCTGCAGCTTCAGCAGCTTCAGACTGGTGCGCACGATGAAGTAGAGGCAGCCCAGGCAGATCAGCTGCCAGATCCAGCGCGACGCCTCCCACGGCACCCAGCTCATCGGCGTGAAGATCGCGGCCGCGAACGGCGGGTAGGTGAACGGCAGCGGGAACACGTCCGCGTACTGGTCGAGCCGCCACTCGTAGAGGTCGCCGGAGAACAGGTGCGGCGACCCGTTGCGGTACACGAGCAGGTCGATCATGGTCATCTTCGCCTGGAAGGCGACCATGAACAGGTGCCCGGCGACCGACAACGCGAGCAGCCACGGTGCTACGGAGAGCACACGCGCTTCCACAGCACGGAGTTTCACCCCGAAAACGTTACCCGAGGCAACGAAACGGGGTACCCCGGCGTCATTAGGACGGGAGAGATCGCAAGAGGGAGTTTTTCTGATCATGTCTGTTGATCTTGTAGTTGCCGCTGTCGCCGCTCTGGCCATGCTGGGGGTCGCGTTCGGAGTGTTCGCCGCTGCCGCACGCGCCAAGAACAACGTGTAAAGCCGTTGTGAGACATAAAGAAGGGGCAACCTCCTATGTGGAGGTTGCCCCTTCACCGTCTCCGAGGGGGGAACGGTGTTCCGGTACGGCGTTTAGAAGTAGTGCGCCCGGCCGCCGATCGGCTTGCCGACCGCGCCCAACACGGCGAGAATCGCGCCGATCACCAGCAACACCACGCCAAGCGTCGTCAGGATGCTGATGCCAGCAAGCCATCCGACGACGAGCAGGATCAGTCCGAGGACGATCATGACACCTCCAGGTGGGGAATCCTGTTCTAGGGCTACCCCACCGAGGTCGGTACAAACCTCGCTTCATACATTCGTCACCGATGCAAGCAGCTCGCGGGCCTCGTCCGTTCCGCGGTGCCGCAGCTTCTCGTAGATCGACAAGGCTTCCGCCAGGTGTTCCCGCGCTGCGGCGACCTCCCCTACCGCTATTTGCGCCCTGGCCAACCGGACGAGCCCTTCTCCCAGGTAGTAGGTGTGGTGCATCGCCCGCAACCGGTCGACGGAGAGGCGGTAGCTGTCCACGGCCTCGGCATACCTGGCCAGTTCCATGTAGATGTCCCCCAGCGTCTCGGCGTTGTTCGCATGGGGTACGGCCAACGAGCCGGTGTCCAACTCGAACGACGCCTCCGCCTCCCGGCAGAGTTCGATCGCGTGCTCGCGCTCACCGGCCTGGTGCAGGGCCCGTGCATACGATGCGAGGTAGGAGCCTCGCTGAAACACGTCCAGCTCAGCGATCCTCGGGTACAGGCGGCTCAAGGTCTCCAGCGAGCGGTCGTGGTGCCCCATCTCCTCGTACAAGTGCGCCAGCCCGCGCGAGACGTCCGCCTGCCCGTTGACGTTGTCCATCTCCTCTTCGCAGCGCAGCGCCGCACGCAGGTGGAGCTCAGCCTCCGGAAAAGCTCGTTTCGCGATGTAGATCCCGCCGAGCGCGCGATGAAGCCGCTGTTGCCCGAAGACGTCGTTCCGCCGTTGTGCGGCAGCCAGCGCGAGCACCTCAGCTCCCTCGGCCTCGGCCAGCAGTCCTTGGCGCAACAAGGGCAGGTGGAGCGTGTAGGCCAACCGCCACACGAAGTCGTCGACGCCTGCCGCCACCATCTCGGTCAACACGCCCAGCAGCACCGACTGCTCGATCCGGAACCAGTCCTTCGCCGCCCGCACGTCCGGCACCGGCGCGATCACGGCCTTCGGCGACGGAGGTGCCAGCGGCGTCCAGACGGCCCTGCTCTCCGTCATCCGGTTCGCCTTCAGCGAGGAGTGCACGTAGTGGTCGAACATTCGCTGCTGCGCCTCGGCCTGGCGTTCCTGCGACAGCTCGCCGAAGCGTTCGGCGGCGTAGTCCCGCAACAGGTCGTGCAGCAGGTACCGGCCGGTGTTCGTCCTGGTGACGAGGCTGCACGCGGTCAGTTCGCTGAGCGCCCGCTGTGCTTCCGCTCCCGAGACGGCGGCGAGGCTTGCGGCGGCCTCGACCGTGAACTCCGGGCCGGGATGACGACCGAGCACCACGAAGACCTCGGCGGCGGGCTCGCTGACGGACCGCAGTGACCACGAGAAGACGTGGCGAACGCCGGTGGTGGGGTCGTCGATGTCGAGCGCGTCGAGCCGTTCCTGCTCCAGCTCCTCCGCGAGTGCTGCGAGCGGGTCGCCGTAGGCCGCGCGGGCGGCCACGATGCCCAGCGCCAGCGGAAGACCCGCACATCGCTCGAGCAGCCGCGCGACGGCGTCCGGCTCGGCCGTGATCCGTGCCGCGCCGATCCGTTCGGTCAGCAGATCGGTGGCGGCCTGCTCGTCCATGACGTCCAGCGCTGTCGGCTGCGCACCCTCTCGCACGACGAGCCCGCTCAGGCGGTTGCGGCTGGTGACCAGCACCAGTTTGCCGGGCCCGCCGGGCAGCAACGGGCGCACCTGGTCGACGTCACGGGCGTTGTCCAGCACCACCAGCATCCGGCGCCGTGCCAGCAACGACCTGTACTCGGCGATCACCGCCTCGCTGGACGACGGCAACTCGTTCGCGGGTGCACCGAGCGCCACGAGGAAGTCGCGGGCCACCGCGACCGGATCGAGCGGCTCGGCGCGGAGGTCGAAGCCACGCAGGTTGACGTAGAGCTGCCCGTCCGGGAAGCGGTCCGCGACCTGATGTGCCCACTGCACGGCGAGCGCTGTCTTGCCGACGCCACCGATGCCGGTGATCGCGGAGATCAACACGGGCTCGCCGGGGCGCGCCCCTGCGATCTCCGTCAGCCGTGCCAGCTCGTGCTCACGGCCTGCGAAGTGCGGATGGGCAGGTGGCAGCTGACGGGGTACGACCGGTGAGGCCGGCACTTCGCCGCTGAGGACCTGCTCGTGCGCTTCGCGGAGTCGTTGGCCGGGATCCACGCCGAGCTCGTCCGCGAGATGCTCGCGGACCTCCTGGTAGACCGTGAGCGCCTCCGCCTGCCGGCCCGCCCGGTGCAGCGCAAGCATCAGTTGCGCCCAGAACGTCTCGCGCAACGGGTGTTGCCGCACCAGCGACCACAGCTCCGGCACCAGCACGTCGGTAGAGCGGGCGAGGTCCTCGTCGATGCGACGTTCCAGCGCGACGACCTGCTCCTCCACCAGCCGCGGCACGTCGTCTCGGTGCAGCGCCTCCGACGTGACGTTGCCCAGCACCGGACCACGCCACAGCTCCAGTGCCGCGCGGTGCTCGCCCCGGGCGGTGAGCTCGCGGAACCGCGCGAGATCGAGCTGGCCGGGGCCGACCTCGGCCGAGTAGCCGCGCGACGACGTGCGAACGCAGTTGGCGGCGCCCAGCGCCTGTCGCAACCGCAGCACGACCGTCTGCAACGTCTTGTGCGCGCGACCGGGGGCAGGCGGCTCGCCGTCCCACACCCGTTCGACGAGTTCGTCCACCGGGACGAACTCATTGGCGCGCAACAACAACGTGGCAAGCAACACCCGTCCGCGCCCCGCAGGAACAGCCACGGGTTCACCGTCGAGCAGTACCTCGAGGGGCCCCAGTACCCGGTACTCAACTCTCACGGGCTGGAAGTCTAGGTGCGCGAACTGGGACGGCGAAGGCCCCTTCCCGGGCAGGAAGGGGCCTTCGCGGTGCACTGATCAGACGTTGAAGCGGAACTCCACCACGTCGCCGTCGTTCATGACGTAGTCCTTGCCCTCCATGCGGACCTTGCCCGCCGCCTTCGCGTCGGCCTTCGAGCCCGAGGCCACCAGGTCGTCGAACGACACGACCTCGGCCTTGATGAAGCCCTTCTCGAAGTCGGTGTGGATCACGCCGGCGGCCTGCGGGGCGGTGGCGCCCTGCGGGATCGTCCAGGCGCGCGCCTCCTTCGGGCCCGCCGTGAGGTAGGTCTGCAGACCGAGGGTGTGGAAGCCTGCGCGGGCCAGCGAGTGCAGGCCGGGCTCGTGCTGGCCGATGGACTCGAGCAGCTCGCGGGCCGACTCCTCGTCGAGCTCGAGCAGTTCCGACTCGACCTTGGCGTCGAGGAACACGGCGTCGGCCGGGGCGACCATCTCGCGCAGTTCCTTCACGCGTGCCTCGTCGGTCAGCACGCCCTCGTCGGCGTTGAAGACGTAGAGGAACGGCTTGGTGGTGAGCAGGGAGAGCTCACGCAGCAGTTCGCCGTCCACTTCGGACTGCGCCGCGAACAGCGTGCGGCCGGCGTCGAGGATGTCCTTGGCCTTCTTCGCGTTCTCCAGGACGGCGCGGCGGTCCTTCTGCATCCGCGCCTCCTTCTCGATCCTCGGAATGGCCTTCTCGAGGGTCTGGAGGTCGGCGAGGATCAGCTCGGTGTTGATCGTCTCGATGTCGCTGGACGGGTCGACGCGGCCGTCGACGTGCACGACGTCCGGGTCGTCGAAGACGCGGATGACCTGGCAGATCGCGTTCGCTTCGCGGATGTTCGCGAGGAACTTGTTGCCGAGGCCTTCTCCCTCCGACGCGCCCTTGACGATGCCGGCGATGTCGACGAACGACACCACGGCGGGCACCTCGCGCTCGGAACCGAAGATCTCGGCGAGCTTGGAGAGACGCGCGTCCGGCAGCGGCACGACGCCCACGTTCGGCTCGATCGTCGCGAACGGGTAGTTCGCGGCGAGCACGTCGTTGCGCGTGAGCGCGTTGAACAGGGTGGACTTGCCAACGTTGGGCAGGCCGACGATACCGAGGGTCAAACTCACGGGGAGCGAGTCTACGGCAGGGGACGGTCGTGTCCGATTTCCGCGAGCCATTGCTCGTTCCCGCTGGCAGGATCGATGGCATGGTCATTGACGAAGAACACGCGTACCGGGTGTGCTCCGCACGTGACGCCCGTTTCGACGGGTGCTTCATCCACGCGGTCCGCACGACCGGCATCTACTGCCGGCCGTCGTGCCCCGCGGTGACCCCGAAGCGCCGGAACAGCCAGTTCTTCCTCACGGCCGCCGCGGCCCAGTCGGCCGGTTTCCGCGCCTGCCGCCGCTGCCTGCCCGACGCCGTGCCCGGCTCCCCCGAGTGGAACCTCCGCGCGGACCTGGCCGGCCGGGCGATGCGCCTGATCAGCGACGGCATCGTGGAACGCGACGGCGTGACGGGCCTGGCCTCCAGGCTCGGCTACTCGGAACGCCACCTCACCCGCGTGCTGACCGCCGAACTGGGCGCCGGTCCGCTGGCCCTGGCCCGCGCCCACCGCGCCCACGCCGCCCGGCTGCTGATCGAGACGACCGAACTGCCGTTCGCCGACATCGCGTTCGCCGCGGGCTTCGCGTCGGTGCGCCAGTTCAACGACACGATCCGCATGGTGTTCGCCTCGACCCCGTCCGACATGCGAGGCCGCGGCAAGGCCCCGGTCGGCACTCCGGGCCGCATCGTCCTGCGCCTGCCGTACCGGGCGCCGTTCGACGCCACGGGCCTGCTCGCCCACTTCCGGGCGCACGCGCTGCCCGGCGTCGAAGAGGTGACCGCGGACTCCTACGCCCGGACGCTGGCGCTCCCGCACGGCGAGGCAACGGTCCGCCTGACGTTCCCGGCCGACCACGTCCTGTGCTCACTGCGCCTCGCCGACGTGCGGGACCTGGGCGCGGCCGTCTCCCGCGTCCGCCGCCTCCTGGACCTCGACGCCGACCCGATGGCCGTCGACGAGTTCCTGGGCGCGGACCCGATCATCGGTCCCCTGGTCCGCGAGGCCCCCGGCATCCGCGTGGCGGGCAGCGTCGACGGCGCCGAGACCCTGCTGCGCCTGGTGGCCCCGTTCACCGGCGTCCCGCTGCAGATCCCGGACGGCGACCTGACCCACCTCTACGCGGCCGGGGACCACCCCGTCACCGAGGCGCTGGCGAGCGGCAGACTCGTCGTGGACGTGGGCCGCTCGATCGAGGACCTGACCGAAGAACTGACCCCCTTGGCCGGCGCAGCGGTGGCCGACGAGGTGGCCATGCGAGTGCTGGGCGCACCGGACGTCCTGGTGCTCCCCCGAGCCGCACGACACCTGGCTTCCCACGGCCCCGACTGGCGGCCGTGGCGCTCCTACGCCGGAGCACACCTGACGAGGAAGGCAGCAACATCATGACCGTCGCGCACACGTCCACTGTGGACACCCCTGCGGGGCCGTTCACCGCGATCGTCGCGCCGGACGGAGCAGTGCTCGCCAGCGGCTGGACCGCCGACCTGGCCCTGCTGACGCCCCAGATCCACGCCACCCTGATGCCGTCCGAGATCACCCCGCGCCCGGACCTGGGCGACGTCACCAAGGCGACCATCGCCTACCACGAGGGCGACCTGACGGCGATCGACACGATCGAGGTCCGCCAGAAGTCGGGCCCGTTCCTCCAGCACGCCTGGGACGTCCTGCGCACGGTGAAGGCAGGCGAACCCGTCACCTACTCCGAGTACGCCGAACTCTCCGGCCGCCCGGCCGCGATCAGGGCAGCGGCCTCGGCCTGCGCCCGCAACTCAGCGGCCCTCTTCGTCCCCTGCCACCGCGTGATCCGGATCGGCGGCAACCTGGGCGGTTTCCGCTGGGGCCTCGACGTCAAGCGCTGGCTCCTCGCCCACGAGAACTAACCGACGAGGTCGATCTCCGGCACGGCCGCCGCGGACACCAGCTCGGTCCCGCACCTGGGGCACGAACTGGCCACCGGAGCCGCGCCGGACCTCAAATGGCCCTCGATGCCAAGCCACTCGCCGACCCCGTTGTCACGGCAGGTGTGGCACCCGATCCGGTAGTTGAGCTGCACCCACGGCTCCGCGGTCAGCTCCGAGGCTTGAACCTCAGGCTCCGCCAGGTCGCTGAACGGCGCCCACCACGACGTGATCCGGCACCGCAACCTCCGCTCGGCACCGTGCTCGGTGGCATCGAACGCGCTGACGCGCACCGGAGCCGGATGCTCGTTGCCGGTGCAGAGCCCGTACGGCATCCCGTGCTGCAACTGCACAACGCGCCCGACCCGTAGGCACACGAGGCAGTCGTGGACGAAGTCGAGCCGGTTCGACCACACGAAGTGGGCAGCCGGGGTGACGGTGACGCGGGCGGTGACTTCCACGTGGGACAGCACGAGCCGAGGTTAGAGCCGCCAGCCGACCCCGTCCACACAGGACACCGTGCCGGTCAGGGCAACGGCGAAGCCGAGCCACCCTGCCGCCCAACGCAACGGCGGAGCCGAGGCGTCTCTCCCTACGCGAAGGGCAACGGCGGAGCCGAGCCACCCTGCGGCCAACGGCAATGGCGAAGCCGAGGCGTGTGAACCTCTCTCTGCCGGATAAGCGGTGGTGACGCAACCGCCGCACCGCGATTGGAGCTTGACCTTGAGTGGGCGGGATGCTCCTCTCACGGCACGGCCGGGCGCTTTTCAGCCCGGCCCTTTTCCGGCCGTTTAAGCATCCCGCCAAAGGCTCAAGGTCAAGCCCCAATCGCTATCGACGCGAAGCGGCGATGACCGGCACCGGCCCGGCACTGCCCGCCCAGCCACCCACGCAAGGCGACCTGAGCGCATCGGCGACCCACCCCGCTGGAACCGGCGCCAGCCAACGCAAACCGACCCGCACGGTGCCAACCCGCCAGCCCACGCAAGCCGACCCGCACGGTGCCAACCCGCCAGCCCACGCGAGGCGACCCACACGGCACCCCGGCACCCGTCACCCCAGCGACATCTCCAACGTCGACCCGGTCCGAGCCTTCCGCACCCTCAACCGAGTGGGAATCCGCTGCCGCAACTCCTCGACGTGCGACACCAACCCCACAACCCGTCCCCCAGCCCGCAACTCGTCCAACGTGTTCATGACGATGTCCAGCGTGTCCGAGTCCAACGTCCCGAACCCCTCGTCGACGAACAGGGTGTCCAGCAACGCCCCACCGGTCTCGTTGGCCACCACGTCGGCCAGCCCCAAGGCGAGCGACAGCGAAGCGAGGAACGACTCCCCGCCGGACAACGTCTTGGCCGGCCGGGCCCGCCCCGAGTAGTCGTCCAGCACGTCGAGGTTCAGCCCACCGCGGGTCCCGCGCGCCCCGGCCGAGTCGGAGTGCACGAAGCTGTACCGCCCCTGGCTCATCCGGTGCAGCCGGGCGGAGGCGGCCACCGCTACCTCCTCCAGCCGCGCCGCCAGCACGTACGACCGCAGGGTCATCTTCTTGGAGTTCTGCCCTCGCCCGTTGATCACGTCGGTCAGCGCGTCCAGCTCGGCGTAGGTGGCCTCCAGCGGCTTCAGCGACTTCCACTCTGCGCGCAGCCGCGCTGCCAGCTCGCCGACCCGGTCCAGCGCCGCCTGGGCACGTGCCAGACCGGTGGCGGCGGAGGACGCGGCGGCACGGGCGGACGACGCCGCCGCCGTCACCTCGCCCAGGTCCACCTCGGAGTCCGGGTCCACCCCGGCCAGCTCCTCCAGCGTCGCCAGCGCGGAGGCCCGTGCCCGTTCCCAGGCCGCGATGCGCTCGTCCAGGGCCTGCAACTTGATGGCGGGACGCGCTGCGGCCAGCGCGGAGTCGACGTCAGCGAAGCCGGCCTCGGCGGCGAGCGCCGCGACGAGGGCCTGCTGTTCTTCGACCCGTGCGCTTGCGGCGTCGCGGGCGGAACGGCGATCGGCCAGCTCCACCAACGCTTTCGCCAGCTTCAGCAGGTGGTCGCGGCGGGTCAGGACGTCGTCGTGGTCGCCGCGGGCCTTGTCGAGCCGGGCACCGCGCTCCTCGACGACCCCCACCAGCGACGCGTGCTCGGTGCGCAGGCCCACCAGGTCCTGCTCCACCTGGGCCTTCTCCGCGCCCAGTTCCCGGGTCTTGGCCTCCAGGCCGACGAACTCGGTCTGCCGTTGCGAACGGGTGCGGGCCAGCTCCAGCGCCGTGCGGTACTCGGCGATGGCGGCGGCGGGTTCGTCGGAGCCCAGGGCTTCCCAGCAGGCCTGGACGCGCAGTTCGGCGGCGTGGACGGCGCGTTCGGCCTCGTTGCGGCGGTCCAGGGCGACCTGTTCCTCCTGGGCCGCGTCTTCCTCGTGGGTCGCGTCGACTCCACCCAGCATCGGCTGGGCCGGGGCCGGGTGCGAGGGCGAGCCGCAGACGGCACAGGGCTTGCCGCGTTTCAGGGCCGCCGCCAGTTCGATCGCCATGTTCTCCAGGCGCTGGTGGCGGACCTGCTGGAGGACGTCCTTCGTCTTCTGGTGGACGTCGATGGCCTCGTGCAGCGCCTTTTTGCTGCGCTCCAACGCTTCCGTGGCGTCCGGCAGCGCCAGGGCGGCGTCGGCGCGGGACTTCAGCGACTCCAGGCGCGCCGAGGCTTCGGCGGCCGCGTCCAGCTGGAGGCGGCACTGCGCCACGCGTTCCGGCAGCACCTCCAGTTCGGCGTTCAACGCCAGCAGGCGGCGTTCCACCTGGTGCGAGGAGTTCTTCAGCACCGACAACCGGCGCACGTCGGCCTGCTGGCGCTCGGCCTCGGCGGCGAGTTCGCCCAGGCCACCGGCCTCCTCGCGGTAGCGCTCGGCGTCCTCCCGCAACGAAGAACCCGTGTAACCCAAGCGCTCCAACGACTCCAACGCGCGGGCCTCGTCGCGGACGGCGAACTCGAAGGACTGCTGGAGTTTCGCGATCTCACCGAACGCCGGCACGACCGGGCTCGCACGGCGGGCGGCGTCGCGTTCGGCGAACCACGACGCCGAGTCGGCGGCCTCCACGCGGGCCAGCAACTCGCGGGCCTCGCGCACGCGGCGGATCTGGTCGGCCTGCACGCGGGCCTGGGCCAGCATCGCGTCCGCGCCGTCGGCCAGGCCCGCCGTCTCCTCCGACAGCGCACCGGCCGCAGTCACGGCGGTGGAAAGGCGCTCCAGCACGGATTCCAGCCAGCCCGGCTCGCTCGACGGCTCGCCGCCGGCGGCCTCCGCCACGCGGTGCATGAGCTCGTTCGCACCCTTGCGGCGCTCCTCCAGCACCCGGCCCGCGACGACGCGCCGGTCGCGGAACCACTTCTCCACGTCGAGGAACCGCTCGGTGCCGAAGAGCTTCTCCAGCAACACCTCGCGTTCGGCCGTGTCCGAGCGCAGGAACCGCGCGAACTCGCCCTGGGGCAGCAGCACGACCTGGAAGAACTGCTCGTACGACATGCCCAGCATGTCCTCGACCGCGCGCGCCACGTCGTCGATGCGGGTGATGCCCTCGCCATCCCAGCCCTCGAGCCAGGTCAGCGTGCACTTCGCGGGCTGTGTGGTGAAGCCTCCGCCGCGCTTCTTCGGGCGGTCGAACTCCGGCGAGCGCACGATCCGGAAGCGCCGCGACTGCACCGTGAGCTCCAGAGACACCTCCGTCGGCACCTCGGGATCGGCGTACTCGCACCGCAGCTTCTTCACGTCGCCCCGCGCACCCGGCACGCGGCCGAACAACGCGAACGCCACGGCGTCGAGCAACGTCGTCTTGCCCGCGCCCGTGTCTCCATGCAGCAGGAACAGCCCGTCCGCGCCCAGCTCGTCGAAGTCGACGGCCTCGGGCTTCGGGTAGGGCCCGAACGCCGTCAGTTCCAGGCGGTGCAGTCTCATTGCTCCTGCTCCCTCGCCACCGACGCGAACGCCTCGCGCAGCAACGCCTTCTCCGCTTCGGAAGGCTCGGAGCCGCGGGCGTCCGACACGAAGCAGCACGCCACTTCCTCGTCGGAACGGCCGCGCACCCGGTCCGCGTAGGTCATGTCGTGCTGCAGGCCCTGCGCCGGCCGCCACTCCACGTGCACCGCGTGCTCGAACCGCTTCTGCAACTGCCGCAACGCGTCCATCGGCCGCACGTGGTCCGTCAGCACGACCGACAGGAAGTGGTCCTCCAGCGGTGTGTGCGCCGGATCCTCCAGCACCTCGGCCAGCGTCCCGCTCACCACGGCCAGCTGCCGCGGCACCGGCAGATCACGCCGCTCCACCCCGACGAGCCCGCCCTCGTCCAGCTCGACCAGCCACACCGACTTGCGGTGCCGCGCCTCGGAGAACGAGTACGCCAGCGGACTTCCCGAGTACCTCAGGTTCTCCGCCAGGGTCTGCGGCCCGTGCAGATGCCCGAGGGCCACGTAGTCGACGCCCGAGAACACCTGCATCGACACGTCCTGAACGCCACCCACCGCGATGGTGCGCTCGGACTCCGACGGTGCCCCGCCCGTCACGAAGGCGTGCGCCAGCACCACGGAACGCGAGTCCCTCGATGCCAGGTCGGCGCGAATGCGCCGCATCGCCTCGCCGAGCACGGGCGCGTGCCCCTTCTCCGGCACCCCGAGCACGTGCCGCGCGGGCTCCGGCTCCAGGAACGGGATCCCGTACACCGCGACGGGCCCGTGCTCGTCCTCCAGCTCGACGGGCTTGTCCAGCAACGAGATCTGCGTGCGCAGGTACAGCCCGCCCGCCGCCGCGAACTCCCCGAACACCCCGATCCGCGCCGCCGAGTCGTGGTTGCCGGGCGTGATCACGATCTTCGCGCCGGCCGCGCGGATCCTCATCAGCACCCGCGCGCACAACGCCACCGCATCGGCGGACGGCACGGCGCGGTCGTACAGGTCGCCCGAGATGACCACGACGTCGACCTTCTCGGAAGAGACCAGGTCAGCGAGGCCGCCCAGCACCGACTCCTGCTCCACGAGCAGGTCACGGCCGTGGAAGGTGCGCCCCACGTGCCAGTCGGAGGTGTGCAGGATCCGCATGGCCCCAACCGTAGAGACGGGGTCCGACAAATCTCCGGGAGGGTTCCCGGCGTGTCACCCGATCGAGTTCAACATCTCTGGGGGAGCATCATCGGTGCCGTGACCGCAGTGATCATCACCGCCTCGCTCGTCCTGGCGCTCGTGTGCGCCGGGGCGCTGGTGTTCGTGTACCGGCTCTACCAGGACAGCGTCCGGCGCACCGACGAAGCGCTCCAGGCCATCGGCTCGGAACGCGCGCGCTACGACGCCCAGCAGCAAGCCCTGCAACGCTACGAAGTGGCGTTCTCCAGCGTCAGCGGACGCGGTGAACTGGGCGAACAGGTGCTCGTCGAAACAGCGCGCGCACTCGGCCTGAGGGAAAACCTCCACTACACGCTCCAGACGGACGTGGCAGGCGGTGGCTCGGTCCGGCCCGACATGGTGCTGAACGTCGGCGGCGGCCGCGCGGTCCCGGTCGACTCGAAGATGTCCATGGCCACCTGGGCCGAGGCCGTCGAGACGGACGATCCGCAGGAACGCCAGGACGCGCTGCGGGTGCACGTCCGCAACATCCGCTCCCGCGCCGCCGAACTGGCCGGCAAGGGCTACCAGCGCTGGGCCGACGCCATCTACGGCACGATCATGTTCGTCCCCAACGACGGCGCGGTCGTCGCGGCGCTGGACACCGATCCCGAACTGCTGCGCTGGCTGCTCGACCGCCGCGTCTTCCTGTGCGGGCCGACCGGGTTCGCCGTGATCGCGTCGAGCGCGATGTTCGCGGTCACGGAACGCGCGCTGGCCGACGACGTCGAGCAGGTCAGGCTGCAGGCCGGCCGCGCGAACCGGGCCGCCGACACCGCCATCGAGGCCGTCAACCTCTCCACCACCCACCTGCAGCGGTTCCTGAGCGCCAGGCGCAGGGAGCTCGACGCCCTGGAGGGCTTCCGGGCGAGCGTGGAGCCGCTGACGGACGCCTCCGCCACTCCTACGCCCCTGCCGCTCGTC
Source organism: Lentzea kristufekii (assembly GCF_033949925.1). Classification (NCBI taxonomy): domain Bacteria; kingdom Bacillati; phylum Actinomycetota; class Actinomycetes; order Pseudonocardiales; family Pseudonocardiaceae; genus Lentzea; species Lentzea kristufekii. Next base: position 34,186 of record NZ_JAXAVV010000022.1, on the reverse strand, counting down.
CGAAGGGCGGACGAACAGTCCGCTTAAAACGCACGCAGTGTGCCCGCAGGTTGCTTCTGGGTGAGAAAGCAGCGGACTGACGAACACCGAATGGCCGAACGGCTACCGTGTGCGTCGTGAGTGAGTTGCGCGAGCGTTCAGCAGCTTTCGATGACGACGACGTCGAAGACTACGACGCGGTTCCGTGGAACTACCGGGCCATCTTCGGGGAGTTCAAGGGCATCCCGTGGTGGGCGGCGATCCTCGCTGCCCTGATCCCGGCGTTCATCGGGGCGTTCATCGACATCAACTCCAGCAAGACCGTCGGCTGGACGTTCTACGTCGTGTTCTTCGTCGGTGCGCTGGCCGCGATCCTGCTCGTGCAGCGCCGCAGCCTGTTCGGGCCGATGGTGCAGCCGCCGTTGGTCCTCGCCGCCACGGTGCCCACGCTCGTGCTGCTCACCGGCGAGCCCAACAAGGGCGGGCTGTCCGCCATGGCGCTCGGCCTGGGCAAGCCGCTGATCGACAGCTTCCCGGTCATGGCGCTCACCACCGCCGTCACCGTCGGCCTGGGCATCCTGCGGATCGTGCTGCAGAAGAACCCGAACCGGCCGACCAAGGACGAGGTCCGCGAGGCCAAGGCGGAGATCAAGGAACGCTCCAAGCCCGTCCGCAGGCCCCGCGAGGAGCCCGAGGAGGACGAGCGTCCGCGCCGTCCCCGCCCGGAACGCGCCGAGGGCACCCCGGCCCGCCGCCCGCGTCCCGAGGGCGCTCCGGCCCGCCGTCCGCGCCCGGAAGGTGCCCGGGCCGAACGTCCCGCGGGCCAGCGCAAGCCCCGTCCGCCGCGCGACGACCGCTAGATCGTTGTTCGCGATCGCCCCCTAGAACGTCGTACGACGGATCACGGACAACAACCCCCTGACCAGCACGCACTCTGCCGGCATGAGTTCGATGCCCAGGGGAGAACGTCCACTGGACGAGGGTGACAGCCCGCTGCTGCGGTTCGCCGCGGACTTGCGGCAGCTGCGCACCAACGCGGGGAAACCGAGCTACCGGGGAGCTGTCCCGGCGCGCGCACTTCTCGGCGAGCACGCTGTCCGACGCGGCGGGCGGCCGGAAGCTGCCGGGTCTCGACGCCACGCTCGCGTACGTCCGCGCGTGCCACGGCGACGAGGCCGCGTGGGAACGGCGGTGGCACGACCTCGCCGTCGTGATGGCGCAGAGCAAGGTCAGCGACGGGCCTTCGCCGTGCGTCAGCCTCAACCCGTTCACGGCCCTGGACGCCGACCGCTTCTTCGGCCGTGAGGCGCTCACGCACACGTTGCTCGACAGGCTCCAGCGGCAGCCGTTCCTCGCGGTGTTCGGCGCTTCCGGCGAGGGCAAGTCGTCGCTGCTCAAGGCGGGCATCGCGGCGAAGTTCCCGGACGCGGTGGTGTGCACGCCCGGCCCCGACCCGGACGCGGCCCTCGCCGACGCCCTCGCGCACGGTCCGGACCTGCTGGTCGTCGACCAGTTCGAGGAGCTCTTCACGCTCTGCGAGGACGAGGTGCAGCGGACGGCGTTCCTCGACGCGCTGCTGGCCGCCGACTGCCGGCGGGTCATCGCCGTGAGGTCCGACTTCTACCCGCAGTGCGCTCAGTACCCGAAGCTCGCGGAAGCGCTCACGGACGCACAGGTGCTCCTCGGCACGATGACGCCGGACGAGCTGCGTCGCGCGATCACCCAGCCGGCCGCGTCTGTCGGTTGCACGGTCGAAACAGCCCTGTTGACCACTCTCGTGGCCGAGGCTGCGGGTCGCAGCGGCGTGCTCCCCCTCGTGTCGCACGCGCTGCTCGAAACGTGGCACCGCAGGCGTGGCAACACCCTCACGCTCAGCGGTTACCAGGCCGCGGGAGGCATCCAGGGCGCGCTGGCGCAGAGCGCCGAGGCCGCGTTCGCCACGCTGGACGACGAGCAGCAGCGCCTCGCCAAGCACCTCCTGCTCCGGCTCGGCGCCGACGGGACGAGACGTCTCGTCCCGCGTCAGGACGTCGTCGGCGAGGAGGTGCTGGACGTCCTCGCCGACACCCGGCTGATCACCGTCGACGAGCACACCGTCGCGGTCACCCACGAGGCGCTGTTCCAGGCCTGGCCGCGGCTGCGGGCGTGGCTCGACGAGGACCACGAGGGCCTCCGCACGCACCGCAGGCTCACCGACGCCGCCCGCACGTGGCAGGAGCTGGGCCGCGACGCCGGCTCGCTCTACCGGGCCACCAGGCTCGCGGAGACGACCGAGTGGCTCACCCGCGCCCGGCCGGAGCTGACCGGCACCGAACGCGAGTTCATCGGCGCCTCCAGGACCCTCGAACGCCGCCGCTCCCGCCGCCTGCGCTGGGTCGCCGCGGGGCTGTCCGCCCTGCTGCTGGCCACCTCGGCGACCGCGGTCGTCGCCGTGCAGCAACGCCGCGAGGTCGACCGCCTCGAACTCGTGCGCAGGTCGCAGGAGCTGGCCGAGACGTCCGAGGCTCTCGCGGGAAGCGACCCCGAGCGTGCCGCGCGGACGGCCGCAGAGGCGTACCGCACGTATCCGACCGTCAAGGCCCGTGGCCGGGTGCTCAGCGCGGTCGCCGCCGCCTCGCGCGGCCGTGAGATCACCGCGGACGGCGCCGGCCTGGGCCGCGTGCTGAAGCACAACGGCGCGTGGAGCATGGGGTTCGTCGGCGAGAAGATCGCGCTGATGGGCCCCACGGCCTCGACCTCTACGACGCCGCGAGCCTGGGCCACACCCGGCAGGTCCGGATCGGTGACAGCTCCAGCTACGTGTTCGGCTGGGACATCGCCGAGGACGGCCGCATGGCCGTGTCCGAGGGCAACGGACTGATCACCGTGCGGTCCAGCCCGGACGCCGAGCCGGTGGTGCTGACGCAGACCGCTCAGTCGGTGGGCGTCGCGTTCGCGGAGGACGGCCGCTCGCTCCTCGTCGGCGGCGCGATGTACGACCTCGCGACCCGCCAGAAGCGGTTCGAGCTGCCCGTGGGCCAGATCACGGGTGCGTTCGCCTTCGAGGGCGACCGGACGCTCGCGCTCGCCACCAGTGGCTCGGTCGAGGTGTGGGACCTCGGCACGCGGCAGCGGACCGGCGGTTTCACGATCGGCACCGGGACCGTCCAGCGGATCGTCCTCATGCCGGACGGCGGGTCGGCCGCGTTGGCCACTGCGGACGGCCTCGTCCAGATCAGGGACATCACGACCGGCGCACATGTGGGATGTAGCGCGCAGCACCCTCCTCGCCACGCTCGCGGTCGGCGAAGCGGTGTACAGCACAAGGTTCGCCCCCGACGGCTCCCTCGCCATCCTCACCCGCGGCGCGATCAGGTTCTGGCCGCCCGGCAGCATCCCCAGGCCGGCCGATCAGACGGTGCGTGCCCTGACGGTCGACGCGGACGGGAGCGTGCTCACGCTCGACTCCTCCGGTGTGATCGAGCGCCGGGACAGCATCCTGCGCACGGTCCACCAGGTGGAGACGGGTGCCGTCCAGGGCTGGGCCGGCCAGTTCAGCCCCGACCGCAAGTTCGTCGTGACGAGCGGGCCGCTCTCGGTGCGGGAGGTGGAGACGGGCAGGCCGGTCGCGAACCTGTCCACGCTCGGCTTCTCCGAGCAGGGTCGCCGCCCGGTGGCCCTGGAGTTCGACGGTCGCTCGGTGCTCGCGGTCGGCGGCGAGGTCCCCGACGGCGTGTGGCCGGTCGGCGACGGCGCGCGGCCGACGCTCATCGGCGGACTGCCCTGGGGTCAACGCTCGTCCGCGGTCTTCGGCCGGTCCGACCGGGAAATCGTGCTCGGCCGTGAGGACGGCGGTGTGAGCGTGCTCGACATCTCGACGTGGAACCAGTTCGCGCTGCGCACCGAGCACGACCGCCCGGTGCGCGCGATGGTGCTCTCACCGGACCGCAAGCTGCTCGCGACCGGCGACGACAACGGCGTGATCGCGTTGTGGGACACCACGACGTGGCAACGGATCGGCGAGTTGCGCGGGCACACCCAGGCAGTGACGGCACTGGAGTTCAGCCCCGACTCGTCACGCCTCGCGAGCGGCGGCAGGGACAGCGACGTGATCGTGTGGGACGTCGGCGGCAGAGCGCTGTGGGCGACGTTGGACGGCCACACCCAGCCGATCACGCCCCTGGCGTGGCGGCCGGACGGCACCGCTGTGGTGTCCGCGGGCGCGGACGCGATGACCGTCTGGCCGCTCGACGCCCGAAAGGCCTTGGCGGGCCTGGACTAGCGGCAAGGCTGTGTAGTCAGGCGGTCGTCACGTCGAATCGGTCGCCTGGCCTGGGTTCAATGACGGGCCGCAGAAGCACGAACGGCTGAGGTGACTCCCAGGGTGCCCCGTCGCCGAAGTCTGCGGCGCGGGGCACCCCGGAAGGTCTCAGACGAGGCTGGTCAACAGCTCGGCGAAGACCTGCGGCCGGCTGAAGTAGCCGACGTGCGAGGCGGCCAGGGTGTGTACCTGGAAGGGGTTGTGCGGGGTCAGCGCATCCGCTTTGCCGATCATGTAGTCCTGGACGGCCGGAGTGATGCTGCGGTCCTCGGAGAGGCGGACGTAGGTGTGCGGGACACGTCCCCATCCATCGACCCGGACCAGCGCCGCCGGCTCCAGCATCGAGTAGTTCTCGTCCGGGTCCAGGGAGTCCAGCAGCAGCCGGAACTGGTGGTCGGTGCCGTCGGCCATGATCGCGGTCTTCAACTCAGCGAACACCGCCGGGTCGGCGTGGGCACTTCGGTAGTTCAGCCGGGCCACACCGGCATCACGCACGTCCGGCACGGCGATCCGCGCCGCCGCTGCGTCCAGCAGGTTGTCGTCTTCCACGTCCCACGGCTCGGTGAGCATGGCCTGGTCGCTCAGGCACAGCGCGGAGAGGTAGACGACACGGTCGAGCAAGTCCGGTGCGGCGTTGGCGACGGCGCTGATCGTCAGACCGCCGAAACTGTTGCCGACCAGGACCACCGGACCCCACTCGGCGAGCCGACGCAGCGTGTCCACCACGTGCGTCACGTTGTCCTGCAACGTGATGCGGCGCAGTGGAGACGGCGCTGCGGCCAGTGCCGCGACGTCCTGGGGTTGCCGGTAGTAGGCTGCGGGGCTGTCGGCACGGTCGCCGTGGCCGGGAAGGTCGACCGCGTGCGAACGGAACCCGAGCAGTGCCAGTTCGTTCTGCAACGGGCCCCAGGCCCGGGCGTTGCTGGAAGCGCCGTGAACAAATACGAAAGTGGTGCGCGAAGGTGTGCGCATGGTGAAGATCCTCGTCATCCTGAGGCGAACGGTGGACGCGGGACCTGGTACCGACCAGAGCCGGCACCAAGGTCAGAACGTCGACCGGGTGCGGATCGCCTGCCAGTTGTGGATGACGGAACACATGGCGACGACCATAACAGGCGTGTCCGTATCCAGTCGCACCAGTTAATCGACAGAGCGCATGTCCCGATCAGCGGACGGCGAGAGAGCGTGCCGGTAGGACTCGCGGGCGCCCAGGGCTCACCCGTTGACTACACGCCTTGAGACTGGTGTGCCGCGCCGGAAGTTCGCGGGCTAAGTCGCTCGACACGCCGCGCGGCGTGTCGAGCCTCGCCACGCCGTTGCCCAGTGCACGCGGGGAACCTACGTACGCTGTGAGCGCACGCAAGGCCCCCGCGTGCCAGCAGTGGCGAGGCAGGACTTCTATCGCGGATTTCGGGCGCGGCTGGCTTAGCGGACCAGGTCCTTGCGGAGCTCACGAGGCAGCGAGAACGTGATGCGCTCGTTCGCCGTGGTGATCTCCTCGACCTCGCCGTAGCCGTGGGACTCGAGGAACTTCAGCAGCTCCATCACCAGCAGGTCCGGCACCGACGCGCCCGACGTGACGCCGACGGTCTCGACACCCTCGAGCCACGCCAGGTCGACCTCCTTGGCGTAGTCGATCAGGTAGGAGGCCTTGGCGCCGTGCTGCAGCGCGACCTCGACCAGCCGGACCGAGTTGGAGGAGTTCTTCGAGCCCACGACGAGCACCAGGTCGCACGACGGCGCCATCGTCTTCACCGCGGTCTGGCGGTTCGAGGTGGCGTAGCAGATGTCGTCGGACGGCGGGTCCTGCAGATCCGGGAAGCGGTCCTTGAGCTGGCGGACGCGCACCATGGTCTCGTCGACCGAGAGCGTCGTCTGCGACAGCCAGATCACCTTGGACGGGTCGCGCACCTCGACGGTCGCGGCGTCCTCGGCGGTGTCGACGAGCTGGACGTGGTCCGGCGCCTCACCGGCGGTGCCCTCGACCTCCTCGTGGCCCTCGTGGCCGATCAGGAGGATGTCGTAGTCCTCCTTGGCGAACCGCACCGCTTCTTTGTGGACCTTCGTCACGAGCGGGCAGGTGGCGTCGATCGTCCGCAACGAGCGCTGCTCGGCCTCCGCGTGCACGGCGGGCGACACGCCGTGCGCTGAGAACACGACGAGTGCGCCCTCAGGAACCTCGTCCGTCTCGTTGACGAAGATGGCACCGCGGTCGGACAGCGTCTCCACGACGTACTTGTTGTGGACGATCTCCTTGCGCACGTAGACGGGAGCGCCGTACTTCTCGAGGGCGAGCTCGACCGTCTCCACGGCACGATCAACCCCCGCGCAGTAACCACGCGGCTTCGCCAACAGGACTCGCTTGGGCATGACCCCAGGGTACCCAGGCCCGGTCCTAGGCATTTCAGACGCGGTTGCGGCAGGCTAGTACGCATGAAGCCACTGCCACTGGGTGTCCGCATCGCCGCTGGGCTAGCGGTGACCGCCCTCGAACAGGCCCGCAAGCTGCCCCAGCAGCTCGCCGGACTCCCGTTGACGGTGGTCAGCGAGGCGATGCAGTTGTCCATGCGCGTGCAGCAGCATGTGACCGAACTCGCCATCAAGGGCGACGACGTCCTCTCCGGACTGCGGCCGGTGGAAGAGGAACCGGAGTGGGCGACCTTCGACGAGGAGGAGACGCCCGTCACGACTTCTCAGGAAACTCCCGCGGACGACCCGTGGGAGGAGGAAGTGCGCGCGATCGCCGAGGTGCCGGAGTTCCTCCCGATGTACGACGAGCTGTCGATCGCCCAGCTACGCGCCCGTCTGCGCAACCTCGACGCCGAGCAGCTCGACGAGTTGCTGCGCTACGAGAAGGCCCACGAGTCGCGGCCGGAGTTCGTGGGGATGCTCAATCGCCGGATCGCGACGGTGAAATCGCAGTCGTGAGTGAAGCGAAATCCACGCCGGAGAACCCGTGGCCGGTGCGGACGGTCGCCCGCAAGCTGCTCGACTGGATCAACCGGCTCGGCGAGGTGTGGGTCGAGGGTCAGGTCACGCAGCTCAACGCGCGAAGCTCCACGGCGTTCCTGACGTTGCGCGACCCGAGCGTCGACATGTCCATGTCGATCACCTGCAACGCCTCGATGATCCGCGAGCTGCAGCTCACCGAGGGCAGCAGGGTCATCGCGCACGGGAGGATCAGCTTCTACCCGAACCGCGGCACGCTCAGCCTCAGGGCGGACGACATCCGCGCCGTCGGCATCGGCGAGTTGCTGGCGCGGATGGAACGGCTGCGCAAGCTGCTGCACGCCGAGGGCCTGTTCGACCCGCGCCGCAAGCGCCGCCCCCCGTTCCTGCCGAACAAGATCGGCCTCATCACGGGCCGGGCGTCGGCGGCGGAGCGCGACGTGCTCACCAACGCGCGAAACCGTTGGCCCGGCGCGCACTTCCGCGTCGTCAACGTCGCCGTGCAGGGCCCGACCGCCGTCACGCAGGTGATGACCGCACTGTCCACTCTGGAACGCGACCCCGAGTGCGATGTGATCATCATCGCCCGCGGCGGCGGCAGCGTGGAGGACCTGCTGCCGTTCTCCGACGAGGCGCTGTGCCGCGCGGTCTCCTCGTGCCGCACGCCGGTCATGTCGGCGATCGGCCACGAACCGGACACCCCGCTGCTCGACCACGTCGCTGACGTGCGTTGTTCGACGCCGACCGACGCTGGCAAACGGGTGGTTCCCGATGTCGCTGAAGAGAGTGAACGCGTCCGGCAGATGCGCGACCGGGGCCGCCGCGCGCTGCACGGCTGGGTCGACCGGGAACGCAAACTGCTCGACTCGTTGCGCTCCAGACCAGTACTTTCGGACCCTTACGGCCCGCTGGAGCGCCGTTCCGAGGAAGTGAAGCGTTTTCGCGACCAAGGTCGCCGGGCCGTCACGCAACGACTCGATCGGGAAGACGTCCACCTCTCCGGGACGAAAGCGCGCTTGACGACCCTCGGACCAGCCGCCACGCTGGCCCGCGGATACGCCGTTGTGCAACTCGTCACACCTGACGGACCCGATGGCGTGCTGCGTTCTGTCTCGGATGCGCCGAGCGGAACACAGCTGCGGGTACGCGTCGTTGACGGAGCAGTGCGGGCCGTGGTCAGCGGTCCGGAAACCGACCGGGAAGGGGGAGGTACCGATGATGCGTGATGCCGTGTTCCTGCCCCTCACCATGGAGGCGGCCGGTTCCTGCGGCTCGGGCCTGCGGACGAAGGCGGAGGCGGCGAACCGCGCCGCAGCGGACTGCTGGACGGCCATGGTGGGCGATTGCGACACCACGGGCCGCCGCACGCTGATCCTGACGTTGCACGACCTGAGCGAGGCCACCGCCGGCACCGTGCAGTACCGGCGCGTCGCGGAGGCCGAGGCGCTCATCGACGAGGCGGTGCGAGAAGGTGACGGCGAGGAGTTCGCGGAGGCCCTGGTCGGCTACGACCTGGCCGTCGCTACCGTGCTGAGCCGTTTGAGGAGCCAATCCGCGTGAGTTCGGAAACCACTCAGAACGACACTTCACCGGGTTACGAAGCCGCCCGCGACGAACTGGTCGACGTGGTCCGCAAGCTGGAGGCCGGTGGCCTGTCGCTGGAGGACTCACTGGCGCTGTGGGAACGCGGTGAGGCTCTCGCCAAGACGTGTGAGCAGCATCTCGCCGGTGCGCGCGAGCGAATCGATGCAGCTCTCGCTGTGGTCGAGGAGGACGTTTCGGACGCGTGATCCCGTGCAAGGATTCAGCTGCCGATCACAAAATCCGGCACGCTGAGTAGTCGCATGGAGGCGCGCAATGGTGAACACCCCCGCGGAACGACGTCGCGAAGCCCCCGACCGGAACCTGGCATTGGAGCTCGTGCGCGTCACCGAGGCAGCGGCGATGGCCGCGGGCCGGTGGGTGGGACGCGGCGACAAGAACGGCGGTGACGGCGCGGCCGTCGACGCGATGCGCAAGCTCATCCACACCGTCTCGATGAGAGGCGTCGTGGTGATCGGCGAGGGCGAGAAGGACGAGGCGCCCATGCTGTTCAACGGTGAGGAAGTGGGCAACGGCGAGGGCCCCGACTGCGACGTCGCGGTCGACCCGATCGACGGCACCACGCTGATGGCCAAGGGCATGCCGAACGCGCTGGCCGTGCTGGCGGTGGCCGAGCGCGGGGCGATGTTCGACCCGTCCGCCGTGTTCTACATGGAGAAGCTCGCCGTGGGCCCGGAGGCGGCCGACGTCATCGACATCACCGCGCCGCTCGCGGAGAACATCCGCCGCGTCGCGAAGGCCAAGCACAGCGACGTGTCCGACGTGAACGTCTGCATCCTCGACCGGCCCCGGCACGAGAAGATCGTGCACGAGGTTCGTCAGGCCGGCGCCCGCATCCACTTCATCTCCGACGGTGACGTGGCCGGTGCGATCGCGGCCGCGCGCCCCACATCGGGCGTGGACATGCTCGTCGGCATCGGCGGCACCCCCGAGGGCATCATCGCCGCGGCGGCCCTCAAGTGCGTCGGTGGCGCCATCCAGGGCCGGTTGTGGCCGAAGGACGACGAGGAGCGCGAGAAGGCGATCGGCGCGGGCCACGACCTGTCCCGCGTGCTCACCACGAACGATCTCGTCAGTGGCGACAACGTCTTCTTCTGCGCCACGGGCGTGACCGACGGCGACCTCCTGCGCGGCGTGCACTACCGCGCGGGCGGCTGCACGACCCAGTCGATCGTCATGCGGTCCAAGTCCGGCACCGTGCGCATGATCGACGGCTTCCACAGCCTGCACAAGCTGCGCGAATACGCCTCGGTGGACTTCGACCTGCCGGAGGACGTGCAGCAGCCGCTGCCGTAGTCGCTGTGAATCTGTGAACCGTCAACGGACAGTCACCCTCCGAGTGACCCTAGTGACGGAGTCACTTTCGTCCTTAGTTTCCGACCTGACCCCGGCAACCCTGCGCCGGGTTCAGGAAAGGAACTCAACGATGAGGGCACGTTCGTTGTTCTCCGCAGTCGTCGTGGCCGCGGGCGCTCTGCTCGCCTCGGTCACCGCGGCCACCGCGGCTCCGGCTCCCACCGCTGACGGCGAGGTCTCGCCGATGATCGTCGGCGGCACCAACGCCACGCAGGTCTACTCCTGGATGGTCTCCCTGCAGAGCACCTCCGGCAGCCACTTCTGCGGCGGCACGCTGATCAAGGCCAACTGGGTCGTGACGGCGAAGCACTGCGTCCAGGGCTCGTCCGCGGCCTCGATCCGCACCCGGATCGGCACGACCAACCGCACCAGCGGCGGCACCACCACCGGCGCGTCCCGGATCATCAACCACCCGTCCGCCGACCTGGCGCTGGTGCAGCTCAACACCTCGGTGAGCCAGGCCCCCGCGGCCGTGTCGGCCACGTCCGGCCCGGTCGGCACCGCCACCCGCATCATCGGCTGGGGCCAGACCTGCCCGACCCGCGGCTGCGGCTCCGCTCCGATCACCCTGCAGGAGCTCAACACCTCGATCGTGACGGACAGCCGTTGCGCCGGCATCAGCGCCGCTTCGGAGATCTGCACCAACAACACCGGTGGCAACAAGGGCGCCTGCTACGGCGACTCGGGTGGCCCGCAGGTGAAGTCCGTGAACGGCCGCTGGGAGCTCATCGGCGCGACCAGCCGCTCCGGTGGCGGCGCGACCTGCGCGACCGCTCCGTCGATCTACGTGGACGTCCCGTACTACCGCTCGTGGATCAGCCAGTACGCCGGCACCGTGTGAACTGACCCGGTAGATCGGTAAACGCATTCCGAAGGTCCGTCTCCCAACCGTTACGGGAGGCGGACCTTCGCGTTGCAACCTGGGCACACCTCCCGTCGTCTACTTCGGCAAGGGATGGAACAACCAGGGGGTACGCGATGCGGATGCTGCTCGTGGCGGTCGCGTTGGTGTCAGTGGCGGGATGCGCGCAGGGGGCCGTGAGGGCCGAGACTCCCGCGGCGCCACCGCATTCGTCGTCTTCTTCGGCGTCTGCGGCGCCTTCTTCCGAGGCACCGCCCTCCACGCCCTCGTCGACGCCTGCCCCGCCGCCGCCTCCTCCCGTCGTGAAGCCGACGCCGTGCACCATCAGCGACGGCGCGTGCATCCAGCTCTCCACGAACCAGACGTGGGTGGTCCGGGGCGACAAGATCGTCTACGGCCCGACGCCGATCACCCACGGCCGCAAGGGCTTCGAGACGCCGCTCGGCAACTTCCCGGTGCTGCGCAAGGTGAAGGACGAGTGGAGCCGGCCGTACAACGCGGCGATGCCGTGGTCGACGTACTTCACCGAAAGCGGCATCGCGTTCCACGAGGGTTCGCTGACCGTGCCGTCGCACGGCTGCATCCACCTGGACCCGCCGTCGGCCAAGTACTACTTCAACAACCTTTCGATTGGCGACACCGTCCAGGTGGTCTCATGATCATCAACCATGAGAGCCCTGGCCGTCACGGCCCTGTTCCTGCTTAGCTTCGCGTTGCCCGCACAGGCTTCCGGCTGCACCATCCACAACGGAGCGTGCGTCCAGAAGCACACGAACCTGGCGTGGCTCGTCACCAACGGCGTGACGAGCTACGGCCCGGTCCGGATCAGCCACGGCAAGCCCGGCTTCGGCACACCCGTCGGCAACTTCCCGGTGCTGCGCAAGGTGAAGAACGACTGGAGCGTCCCCTACAACGGCCCGATGCCCAACGCCGTCTACTTCACCACCGACGGCGTCGCGTTCCACCAGGGCGACCTGAACACCCAGTCGCACGGCTGCGTGCGCCTCACCTGGGCCGACTCCGAGGTCTTCTACGACAACCTGTTCCCCGGCGAGCGGGTCCAGGTACTTCCATAAGGTGATGATTGAGATCACCCCGTAGTGGTTACTCCACCACAGAGGGGTGATGCGAGATGCGAGTTCTGATCGCGACGGTGCTCCTGATCCTCGGCTTCGCTGTTCCCGCACAGGCTCAGGCGGGATGCACCGTCTACAACGGAGCATGCCTGGAGAAGCACACGAACCAGGCGTGGCTGGTCTTCAACGGCAAAACGAGCTACGGGCCGGTGACCGTCAGCCACGGCAAACCGGGGTACGAGACCCCGGTGGGCACGTTCTCGGTGCTGCGCAAGGTGAAGAACGACTGGAGCGTCCCCTACAACGGCCCGATGCCGAACGCGGTGTACTTCACCGCCGACGGCATCGCGTTCCACCAGGGTGACACTGCCGTCCAGTCCCACGGCTGCATCCGGATGACCATGGATGCGTCGCTCGTCTTCTACGACAACCTGATGATCGGCGAGCAGGTGCAGGTTCTGCCGTAACTCGCCCGTTGGAAGGCCTGACCGGCTGCCGGTCGGGCCTTCTAGCAGGCCGCGCGCTTCTTCGCGAAGTCGTCCGCGGTGAGGTACTCGCCGTCGTAGCTGACCTTGCCGTCCTTCAGGCCGTCGAGCGTGAACTCCACGACGGGCGTGGCGCCGTCGTCGTGTCGCACGGACAGCTGCAGCGGCTCGTCACCGTTCGGCTGCTGCCAGGCGACCTTCTCCTCGGCACCGGCGGGTTTCTGCCCGACGGTGAGCTCGCGGACCTCGGCGGGCCGGGTGAACCGGATCCGCCAGATCTCCCTCTCACCCGCCTGCACCCACATGTCCGTGACGCCCAGCCCACCGCAGGCGGTGTCGACGAACTGCGGCAACCCGGTCGGCGTGAGTTTCGCGGCCCAGGTCTGCTTCGGGGAGCAGCCCCCGAGCACGGTGACCGCGGCGAGCACCGCGATCGTCTTCCACCGGGTCATTCCGCTCTCCTCAACCGATAGCCGCCCACCAGCACCCATCATCGCGTCCCATCACCGAGACGCGAGCGGCGAGACCGTTCGGCAACCACCCCGTGAGCCGTTCGAGTTCCTTGCCGACCACGACCAGGGCCGTTGCGGGGTCGGCGGACAGGTCGTCCAGCAGCACGGGCACGTCCACCGCGCTGAAGTCCACATCGGACACGGGCCGCCCGGCGGGTTCGTCGTTCGCCCGCACGATCCGCCACCCCTCGTACCCCTCCCACTCGACCTCGGCCGCGTTCAGCGTCGCCACGAACTCCTCCAGCCGCGAGTGCGGCGCCACGAGTGCGATCGTCCCACCGAACCGCCCGGCCAGCGCGCTCAGCCGCAACGGGTGCTCCAGGCGCACGGGCTCGGCGTTCGTCCGCGCGTACGGCGCCCCGAGCCGCCGCGAGACCCGCTCGACCGTCGCGTGCACCCCGTCCTCCAGCGCCGCGACGACGAGTTCGACGTCCCGCGACCGGTTGAGCGCCTCCGGCAACGCGAGCTGCGCGACGGCGAAGCCGGGCAGCACCGCGACGTCGGGGCTCAGCAGGTCCGGCACCGTCAGCTCGACCAGCACGTCGGAACCCCAGCCCGACGTGTCGACCGAGGCGTTGACCCGCCGCTCGACGAGGTCGGACAGCGGCTGCCAGTACACCGCGCGCGGCTGACGCGTGACGGGCCCGGCCCACCACGGCAGGCCCGGCACCATGTCGGCCCAGTAAACGTGAATCACGAGGTCCCCCGGGGTTGCTTCGGTGCGCGTCCCCCTGACACGCGCAACCCAGTGCGTCTAGATGCCCATGTTAACGACGGGTACCGACGTCCTGCTGTCGTCTCGCTGACGCGCGAGCAGCCTCTCGACGGTCGCCTCGATGCCGTCGACCCTCTTCAGCGCGGTCTCGTGGTCCACCCCGTCGTCCTCCCTGGCCAGCGTGTAGATCACCCCTCCGGCGCTCGCCACGTGGTCGGGCACCCACACGATGCCGCGTTCCTCCAGCAACGCGGCCACGCCGTCGTCGGTGAGCTGGTTGTTGGCCGGCCCCACGACCAGCCGGACGTCGAGCCGCGCCACCGTCTCCGGGCTCAGCACCCCGCCCACCGCGGCCGGCACGAGCACGTCGGCCTTGACCTCGTACGCCTCGTCCGGGTGCACCCAGCCGAACTCGTCCGTCCGCCTGCTCTCGTCCAGGTCGGACACCGTGATGTCGGCGCCGTCGAGGCCCCTCGCGATCAGCTCCCCCACCGACCCGAACCCGCTGATCACGACCTTCCTGCCGGTTAGGTCCGGCGTGCCGAAGGTGTGGCGCGCGGCCGCTTTCAACGCCGCCAGCACGCCCCGCGCCGTGGGCCCGCTCGACGACCCCGTGCCGCCGTGCTCCTCGGGCAGGCAGTAGGCGTGCGGCGTGAGTTCCCTGAGCACCAGCATGTCGGCCGGCCCCGTCCCGACGTCGGGCCCGGCGCGGTAGGCACCACCGAACTCGTTGATCAGGTCGGCGTGGTCGAGCAGCACCGCGCGCCTGCGTTCCGGCGTGAGCTCGCGGTCGGCCACGATCACGCTCTTGGCTCCCCCGTGCGGAATCCCGGCTGCCTCGCACTTCTGGGTCATCGCCTTGGACAGCCGCAGCACGTCCGTGATGGCGTCGCCGATCTGCGCGTAAGGCTTCATCCGGCACCCGCCGACCGCCGGCCCCGCCTCGGTCGAGTGCAGGGCGACCATGGTGGTCATCCCCGACCGCCTGCCGGTTCGAACCGCGACATCGCTCGCAAGGTCGGCGTCGCGCCGTCGACGTGCCTGGAGCGCACCCGCCTGCTGCGCGAGCGGGGCGTGATCCGCGGCTACCACGCGGACATCGCGCCGTCCGCGCTGAACCGGGGCGTGCAGGCGCTGGTGTCGGTGCAGGTCCGCCCGCTGAGCCGTACCGTGATCGACGCGTTCAAGGCGTTCGCCGCGGGCCTTCCCGAGGTGACGGCGGTGTTCGTGATGGCGGGCAGTGACGACTTCGTGATCCACGCGAGCGCCCAGGACAACGACCGGCTGCACGCGTTCCTGGTCGACAGGCTGAGTCAGCGCAAGGAGATCGTCGGCTTCCGCACGTCGATCATCTTCCAGCACCTGGCGAAGCACGACCCGGCGCCGCTGCCGGGGGCCTGACAGACCCCCGGCGCACGCGTCAGCTGCCGTCGCTCGAATGCCCGGGGAACAGGTGCGCCGAGGGGTTGAGGGCCACCGCGATGTTGTTGACCGCGGTCGCCGCCTCGCCGAACCCGGTCGCGATGAGCTTGACCTTGCCGGGGTACTGCGCGACGTCGCCCGCCGCGTAGATCCTGTCGAGCTTGGTCTTCATCGTGGAGTCGACGAGCACCGCGCGGTGGTCGAGCTCGAGCCCCCACGACTCGATCGGCCCGAGGTCCGCGGTGAACCCGAGGGCCGCCACGACCGTCTGCGCGGGCAACGTCCGCGCGTCGCCACCCTTGACCTTGACGTCCACTTCGGACAGTGGCTCGCCGCGCAACGCCAGCACCTCGGCGTCGGTGATGATCTCCACGCCGAGCTCCCGCACCTGCCGCACGGTGGCCGCGTGCGCGCGGAAGTTGGCCCTGCGGTGCACGATCTTGACGCTCGCGGCGATCGGGTGCAGCGCCAGCGCCCAGTCGAACGCCGAGTCGCCACCGCCCACGATCACCACGTGCTGCCCGGCGTGCTCGGCCAGCACCGGCACGAAGTGGACCATGCCGCGCCCCAGCCAGCCGTCACCGGCGGGCAGCGGACGCGGGTTGAACTCGCCCATGCCCGCCGTGATCAGCACGGCCTTGGTGTTGATGGAGGAACCGTCCGCGAGCCCGACCCGCAGACCGTCCTCAATGGACTCGCAGGTGCGTGCCTGCTGGCCGAGCAGGTAGGTCGGCTTGAACTGCGCGGCCTGTTCCACCAGCCCGTTGACGAGGTCACGTCCCCGCACGGCGGGGAACCCGGCCGCGTCGAAAATCATCTTCTCCGGATACATCGCCGTGACCTGGCCACCCGGTTCTGGCAGAGCGTCGACCACTGCGACGTTCATTTCCCGGAAGCCTGCGTAGTAAGCGGCGAACAACCCCGTGGGACCAGCTCCCACGATGAGGAGGTCGACGTCACGCTCCATGAGTGGTGCCCTTCTGCCAGTGGTGGGTGGCAGTGCTGTGATCGACGATAGAGACTCGGAGGTATGTCTGAACAGGAGTACCGCGTCGAGCACGACACGATGGGTGAGGTCCGCGTGCCGATCGACGCATTGTGGCGCGCCCAAACACAACGCGCGGTCGAGAACTTCCCGATTTCCGGTCGAGGCCTGGAACGCGCCCAGATCAGAGCACTGGGCCTGCTCAAGGCAGCGGCGGCCAGGGTCAACGCCCGGCTCGGCGTTCTCGACGCGGACGTGGCCTCCGCCATCGCCGCGGCAGCCGACGAGGTGGCCGCCGGCCAGTGGGACGCCCACTTCCCGGTCGACGTCTTCCAGACGGGTTCCGGCACGTCCTCGAACATGAACGCCAACGAGGTCATCGCCACCCTCGCCACCCGCGCACTGGGCCGCGACGTGCACCCGAACGACCACGTCAACGCCTCGCAGTCGTCCAACGACACGTTCCCGACGACCCTGCGCGTGGCCGCCACCGAGGCCGTGGCGACCGACGTGATCCCGTCGCTCGAACACCTCCTGGGCGTTCTGGAGTCACGCGCCCTTGAATGGGCTGACCTGGTCAAGTCCGGCCGCACGCACCTCATGGACGCCGTCCCGATCACCCTGGGCCAGGAAACCGGCGCCTGGGCGGCCCAGGTCCGCTACTCCGTGGAGCGCCTGCGCTCCTCCATCCCGCGCCTGGCGGAACTGCCGATCGGCGGCACCGCGGTGGGCAGCGGCCTGAACGCCCCCGAGGGCTTCGGCGCGGCCGTGGCGGCCGAACTGGCCAAGGCCACCGACCTGCCACTGGTGGAGGCCCGCGACCACTTCGAAGCCCAGGCCACCCAGGACGGCGTCGTCGAGATCTCCGGCCAGCTCCGCACGTCGGCCGTGGCGCTGTTCAAGATCGCCAACGACCTCCGCTGGCTGGGCTCGGGCCCCCGCACCGGCCTCGGCGAACTGGCGCTGCCCGACCTCCAGCCAGGCAGCTCGATCATGCCGGGCAAGGTCAACCCGGTGATCTCCGAAGCCACGATGATGGTGGTCGCACAGGTCATCGGCAACGACGCCACCGTCGCGTTCGCCGGCTCGCAGGGCAACTTCCAGCTGAACGTGATGCTGCCGGTCATCGCCCGCAACGTCCTGGAGTCGTCCCGCCTGCTCGCCGCCGTGGCAAGGCTCTTGGCGGACAAGGTTCTGGCGGGCACCGAACCGCAGGTGGCGCAGATGAGCGAGTACGCGGAGTCGTCCCCGTCCATCGTCACGCCGCTGAACCGCTACATCGGCTACGAGGAGGCGGCGTCGATCGCCAAGCAGTCGTTGAAGGAGCGCAAGACCATCCGCGAGGTGGTGCTGGAGCGCGGGCACGTGCCGGGCAAGCTCACCGAGGAACAGCTGGACGCGGCGCTCGACGTGCTGCACATGGCCCGCGGCGGCCGCTGAACGCCAGGTTCCGGTCGCCGGCCTACCTCTCGGCGACCGGAGCCGCCTGTTCCTCGGCCATCCACGGGTGACGCGAGCTGCTGATCTCCGAGACCTCGTCGTCGGTCATCGGCGAGCAGGTCGGTAGCCCAGGCCAGCGGGATCACGACGGTGACGAGCCCGCCGCCCGTGCTCACGACCTCGCAGGCGACCTCGACGTCGAACGGGACTCGGTGTCACGAGTCAGCCACTTGTCGCTCAGGACAGCGGCCTTGTCGAGCAGGCTTGACACCGTGCCGCTCGTGTCGGTGAGCGGAGTACGTCGGGAGCCGAACAATGCGGAGTTCCGGAACTCGGCGTGGACGAAGGAGAGGGAATGCAGGTCCTGCGAGACGATCCGACCCGCGAGATCGAACTGCGGGGTACCGCCGCCGAACTGACCGGCCTGGCCGGTCTGCTGATCTCCGGCCGCGGGTCCGCGGATCTGGATCATGTTGCCGATCCTTCGCCCTACGGTCGGTGCCTGTCGCGAGTCAACGTCCTTCGAACGTCAGGCCCGATCGCGGTGACGTGTGCCGCGGGTTCTGACGAGCTGGACGTCCGAGGCGGTTCGGCTCAGCTCGCTCTACTCGCTGAGATCGTGCGGGGGTTCGCGGAAGACGCAGATGACGCGGACGCCATGGCCCATCTGCACATCGACCACTTCCCCGGGCACGACTACCTGGACGAGTGCTCAGAGCCGTTGGTCATCGCACTCGCCCACTGAAACGCCGGGTCAGGAGTACATCGCGAGCCAGATCGCGATGTAGTGGCAGATCGCCGCCACCACGGTCGCCGCGTGGAAGAACTCGTGATACCCGAACACCTGCGGCCACGGGTTGGGCCACCGGGTCGCGTAGAACACCGCGCCCACCGTGTAAAGCGCCCCGCCCACCAGCAACAGCACCAGGGCAGCGACCCCGGCGTGGTGCAGCAGCTCGGGCAGCACGAACACGGCCACCCACCCGAGGGCGATGTAGATGGGCACCCCGAGCCAGCGCGGCGCGTGCGGCCAGGCCAGCTTCAACGTGACACCGAGGATCGCGCCGATCCACACCACGGTGAGCACGATGCGCCCGGTGCCGGGATTCATGGCCAGCAGCGCGAACGGTGTGTAGGTACCGGCGATGAACACGAAGATCATCGAGTGGTCCATGCGCTTCATCCACGTGCGCACGCGGTCTGATTTCCACGTCACGCGGTGGTACAGCGCCGAAACGCCGAAGAGGCCCACGACTGTCAGGCCGTAGACGGAGGTTGCCAGGGCAGCGCGCGCGGACACGGTGGACGCCGCGAGAGCGATCAACGTCGCGCCTGTCGCCACCGAGGCGATGAACGACCAGAAGTGCAGCCATCCACGCAGGCGCGGCCGCAGTCCGGGCTGGGGAGGAACGGTCGCAGTGGTCACAGGTCCCTAGGTTACGCGACCGTAGGTTTCCGACCAGTACTCAGTGATGAACCTTGCACGGCGTACGCTGTTCGGACGTGGCACTCCGCACCCGTGTGAAAGACGTCGCTATCCACCTCTACGAGTGGATTCTCCGCCGCGAGCTGAGCACGACGCCACAGGCGCCCAAACACGTCGGCGTGGTTCTCGACGGCAACCGCAGGTGGGCCAGGGAAGCCGGGTTCACCGATGTCGCGCACGGCCACAGGGCCGGCGCGCGCAAGATCCTCGAACTGCTCGACTGGTGCGGTGACGCCGACGTGGAGGTCGTCACCCTTTGGATGCTGAGCACCGACAACCTCAACCGCGACAACGACGAGCTCGCTCCGTTGCTCGACATCATCGCGGACATCACCGACGAGCTGGCCGGGGACGGCAAGCCGTGGCGCGTCCGGCACGTCGGCGCCATCGACATGCTGCCCAAGGAGCACGCCGAGCGCCTCACGAACGCCGCGGCGCGCACCAAGAACCGCACGGGCATCCAGGTCAACGTCGCCGTCGCGTACGGCGGGCGGCAGGAGATCGCGGACGCCGTCCGCAAGCTCCTGCAGGCGCACGCCGAGCGCGGCGGCACCATCGAGGAGCTCGCCGAGGTGCTCGACGTCGACCACATCGCGGAGCACCTCTACACGTCCGGGCAGCCCGACCCCGACCTGATCATCCGCACGTCCGGTGAGCAGCGGCTCTCCGGCTTCATGCTCTGGCAGTCGGCGCACTCGGAGTTCTGGTTCTGCGAGGCCTACTGGCCCGGTTTCCGGCGCACCGACTTCCTGCGGGCCATGCGCGAGTACGCCAAGCGCCACCGCCGTTACGGGAGCTGAGAACAGCGAAAGGGGCGCCCACCGCGAAGGTGGGCGCCCCTTTCAGCCTGATGACGATCAGCCGTGGTAGTGGCCGAAGTCGTCGCCGTCCTCGATGCCACCGGCGGCGCAGGTCTCCGTGATGGACGGCGAGTTCACCGGAACCGCCGCGCCGAGCACACCGACGTTGTTGCCACACGCACCGACAACACCGTTCAGGTTGTTGGCGTTGCCGACGATCAGCAGCGGCTCGTTGACCCAGTGGTGGCCGGGAGCGGCCATCGCGGGGGAACCGATGACGACGAACGCAGCAGCGACACCGAGAGCGGCGGCAGCCTTCTTCAGCACGATTTTTCTCCTCATGAAGGTTTAAACGGGGAAAAAGCGTCTGGGGGCGCCAGAAATGACGCCCCCAGACGTATGACCAAAGGGAGATCAGCCCTCGTCGACGATGCCGCCGGCGGCGCAGGTCTCGGTGATCGACGGCGAGTTGATCGGCACAGCGCCGCCCAGCACACCGACGTTGTTGCCGCAGGCGCCGATGGTGCCGTTGAGGTTGTTGCCGTTGAGCAGAACCAGCAGAGGGCCGTTCTTCCAGTGGTGTCCGTAACCGTGTCCACCGTGGCCGTGGCCCTCGCCGGCCATGGCGGCCGGAGCGAACGCGAGCGACAGCGCGGCTGCAGCGGCAACCACGGCACAAGCCTTCTTCATGTGATTCTCCTTCATGTCGGGTCATCCCCGTCATTTCCGGAGTCTTCGGGGATCTCCGGAGCGGTGGGGTCTCCGGGCGGAAACGCTATAGGCATTGATCTCGAATGGCGGCCTGCGTGACCCCATTGTGTGACGTCAAGATCAACAACATTCCCCGATCAGGTGGTCGTCGTTTCACGATTCGGTCGCGAGTAAGACGCTGTGGTAGACGCCTTAAGCTCTCCGACTCATGGACGCCAACGAGCTGGTGCGCGGATACCTGGTGCTGGGGCTGCGGCTCGGGCGCCTCGTGTCCGGGTTCGTCGACTCGTTCACCGGCGACCCGGCGTTGAGCCGCGCCGTCGACAACGAGCCGCGCCTGCACCCGAGGGCGCTCGGCGACCACGCGCGCCTGCTGCTCGGGGAGATCCCCGGCAGCGACCTCCCCGAGCAGCGCAAACAGTTCCTCGACGCGCACCTGCGGGCGTTGGAGTGCACGGCACGCAGGCTCGACGGCGAGCGCATCTCGTTCGTCGACGAGGTCGAGCAGTACTTCCAGGTGCGCATCCGCCCCGGTGACGAGGACGCGTACGCGCAGGCCCACCGCAAGCTCGACGTGGCGCTCGCCGGGCCGGGTTCGCTCACCGACCGCCTCACCGCCTTCCGTGCGGCCGACGAGGTGCCCGCACGCAGGCTCCAGGGCGCCGTACAGGCCCTGTCGAGCGCGCTGAGGGACCGGGTGCGCCAGAAGTACGCGCTGCCCGAGCAGGAGATCGTGGAGTACCGGATCGTCACGAACAAGCCGTGGAGCGGCTTCAACTACTACCTCGGCGGCTACCGCAGCAGGGTCGCGATCAACGCCGACCTGGGCCACCGCATGGCGAACCTGCCGCACCTGGTCGCGCACGAGTCCTACCCCGGCCACCACACCGAGCACTGCCGCAAGGAGTCGGGCCTGGTCGCCAAGCGCGGCCACGCGGAGCAGTCGATCTTCCTGATCAACACTCCGCAGTGCCTGATGGCCGAGGGCATGGCAGACCTCGGTCTGCACGCCGCGGTCGGACCGGGCTGGGGCGTGTGGACGGAGCAGATCTTCCGCGACCTGGGGTTGCGAATGGACGGCGAACTGTCCGAAGAGGTGGAGTCGGCGGCATCGGGCCTGCTCACGGTGCGGCAGGACGCCGCCCTGCTGCTACACGACCGTGGTGCGGATCAGGATGACGTGGTTGCGTACCTGCGCAGGTGGCTGCTAGTCCCCGAGCGTCGCGCACGGCAGATGGTCCGCTTTCTGGCCGATCCGCTGTGGCGCGCGTACACCACGACCTACGTCGAAGGCGTGCGCCTCGTGCGGGCCTGGCTCGACGTCCGGGCCCCCGGCGAATCGCTCGACTCCCGCTATCTGAGACTTCTCGACGAGCCTCTGGTGCCGAAATCGCTCGAATCCCAGGTCAGGGACGGATTGTCGTGGCTGGCGCGCAACACGCACGAGAACAGCATGTGACCAGCGGAAACACGGAAGCGGTCACGTTTCGGGATGTTTTCGGGCAGATGACAAATCGGGATTCACCTGTGTGGCTTCGTGCAGATGGGGCACTCCCACAGGTAACTTCGAAAGCGGCGGGACGCGACCACTGCGGACCGCGCAGGGAGGCTCTGATCGTGGCAGACGACGTCGCGAGGGGGCCGGCACCCGGCCCTCGTGGTCGACCTGCCTGACGCCACACCGGCGGAAGGCAAGACGATCAATCAGGGTGGTGCCTGGCCCAGCGAGGAGCGGACGCGGGTGCCGCGTTCGTGAGGGAGTTGCCGTGAACGCACGACGTCCCGCGAGCCGTTCCTCAGGCTCATCGCGCAGTTCTTCCTCCCGGCGCAAGTCCGCCGCCCCAGCCATCACGACATATGTGCTGGACACGTCGGTACTGCTGTCCGATCCACTCGCCGCCACCCGGTTCGCGGAGCACGAGGTCGTGCTCCCGCTCGTGGTGATCAGCGAGCTGGAGGGCAAGCGCCACCACCCCGAACTGGGATGGTTCGCGAGGGAAGCCCTGCGACTGCTCGACGACCTGCGCTTGCGGCATGGTCGCCTCGATTCGCCGATCCCCATCGGGGATCTGGGAGGCACCTTGCACGTCGAGCTCAACCACTCCGACCCGGAGGTGTTGCCATCAGGTTTCCGAACGGACTCCAACGACGCCCGAATCCTCGCCTGCTCCCTCAACCTCGCTGCTGAGGGACGCAACGTCACCCTGGTGACCAAGGACATGCCCCTGCGGGTCAAGGCCGGATCGGTCGGCCTGCAGGCGGAGGAGTACCGGGCACACGACGTCACCCTGTCAGGCTGGACGGGAATGTCCGATCTGGACGTTCCCCAGTCCCTGGTGGACAACCTGTTCAAGGACAACGTCGTCGACCCCACCCAGTACGAGGACCTGGAGCACATCGCGGAACTGCCCTGCCACACCGGAATCCGGTTGCTGGCGGGCACCTCGAGCGCTCTGGGCCGGGTGACCGCGGACAAGCAGATCAAGCTGGTGCGCGGAGATCGGGAGGCGTTCGGACTGCACGGGAGGTCCGCCGAACAGCGGATCGCCCTGGACCTGTTGCTGGACTCGGAGGTCGGCATCGTCTCGCTGGGCGGACGTGCCGGCACCGGAAAATCGGCACTGGCGCTGTGCGCCGGTCTCGAAGCGGTGATGGAACGCAGGCAGCACCGCAAGGTCGTGGTGTTCCGGCCGTTGTACGCGGTCGGTGGCCAGGAGCTCGGCTACCTGCCGGGTAGCGAGAACGAGAAGATGGGGCCGTGGGCGCAGGCGGTGTTCGACACCCTCGGCGCGCTGGTGAGCCAGGCGGTCGTGGAAGAGGTGATGGACAGAGGCATGCTCGAGGTCCTGCCCCTCACCCACATCCGCGGCCGCTCGCTGCACGACTCCTTCGTGATCGTGGACGAGGCGCAGTCGTTGGAGCGCAACGTGTTGCTGACCGTGCTGTCGCGACTGGGCAGCAACTCGCGGGTGGTGCTGACGCACGACGTGGCGCAGCGCGACAACCTGCGGGTCGGCCGGCACGACGGCGTGGCGGCGGTGATCGAGAAGCTGAAGGGCCACCCGCTCTTCGCCCACGTCACCCTGACGCGCTCGGAGCGTTCGCCGATCGCGGCTCTCGTCACGGAGATGCTGGAGGACTACGCCTCGTAGTGTCGTGAACGAGCACCGGCCCCGCGCGGCTTTCGTTGCGCGGGGCCGGTTTCGTTCTGCACAGGCCCTAGTCCAGGGCGCGTTTCATGAAGCCGCGCAGGCCGAGCCCGCCGAAGCCCGCGATCGCGACGACGAGCACCACCAGCACGACCGGCAACGGCATGTGCGGCACGTCCGGCACCAGCTCCGCGCGCATGCCCTCGCTCACGTACGTCAGCGGGTTGAGCGCGCAGACCACCTTGAACCACAGCAGGTCGTCGCTCAGCGACCGCCACGGGAACTGCGCGGACCCCGTGAACAGCAACGGCGTCAGGATCACCGCGAACATCACGTTGACCCGGCGCGCGGGCACCGACGTGCCGATGACCATGCCGACACTGCCGCCGGCGAGGCACCCGAGGACGATCACCAGCAGGGCGCCGGGGATGCCCGACCAGTCCCACGACACGTCGAGCATCACGAACCCGACGGGCACCATCAGCACGGCCGCGAAGAACCCGCGGATCGCGCCGAACACGATCTTCTCCACCGCGACGAGCGGGATGGAGATCGGCGCGAGCAGCCGGTCCTCGATCTCGCGCGTCCAGGAGAAGTCCAGCACCAGCGGGAGCGTCGTGTTCTGCAACGCGCCCAAGAACCCGTTCATCGCGATGATGCCGGGTAACAACACCTGGGCGAAGTCGTCCTGCACGTACCCGATGTCCCCCAGCACCTTCGCGAAGATGAAGAGGATGAAGAACGGCTGGATGATCACCTGCGCGAGGAAGCTCGGCAGTTCGCGGCCCGTGACGAAGACGTCGCGCCACAGGATGGCCTGGAACGTCCTGAGTTGGCTCACCGGAGCTCCCTGCCGGTCAGGTGGATGAAGACGTCTTCCAGGCTGGGCTTGCCGATCGCGACGTCGCTGACCGTGACGTCGAGGTCCCGCAGGACGTTCAGCACCGCGGGCAGCGTGGTCGCGGTGTCGGAGTCGGTGTAGACGCGGAACACGTCGTTCAGGTCCTCGACCCGCTGCACCCCGTCCACTTCGGACAGCGCCTTGGTGATCTTGGCGGCTTCGTGGCCGTTCGGGCTCACCGTGACGCTGACCGTGTTGCTGCCGGGCAGGCTCTTCGTGAGCTCGTCCGGTGCGTCCAGCGTGAGCAGCTTGCCGTGGTCGACGATGCCGACGCGGTCGCACAGCTTGGTGGCCTCGTCCATGTCGTGCGTGGTGAGCACGACCGTGACGCCGTCCGCGTGCAGTGCGGCGACGCGCTCGTGGACGAAGAGCCTGGCCTGCGGGTCGAGGCCGGTGCTCGGTTCGTCGAGGAACAGCACCCTGGGCCGGTGCATCAGGGCGCGGGCGATCATCAGCCGTTGCGCCTGACCGCCGGACAACGTGTCGACGAGCGCGTTCTGATGGTCCTTGAGGCCCATCCGCTCGATGATGTCGTCGGCGAGCTTCTGCCGTTCCTTCGGCCCGATGCCGTGATAAGCCGCGTGGAACAACAGGTTCTGCCGCGCGTTGAGCGACCGGTCGAGGTTGTTGCGCTGCGGCACGACGGCGAGCAACTGCCGTGCGCGCTTGGAGTCGGCCACCACGTCGACGCCCTCCACGAGCGCCTGCCCCGAGGTGGGGCGGACGCGCGTGGTGAGGACGCCGACCGTGGTCGTCTTGCCCGCGCCGTTGGGCCCGAGCAGTCCGAAGACCTCACCCCGGCGGACGTCGAAACTCAATCCGTCCACCGCAGGCTTTTGTCCCGTTTTATAGACTTTGCGGAGATCTCTTACCGAGACCGCTTCGTCCACTTGTTCACCATCCCCCTGGCAACGGCCTTCCCTCCGCGAATCCAGCGGCGGACTGGATGCCGAGCACAGCCTTGTCGTGGAATTCCTCCAGCGAGTTCGCACCGGCATACGTGCAGGCCGAGCGAACGCCGGACGTTATCGCATCGAGCAGGTCCTCCACGCTCGGGCGCACCGGGTCCAACCTCATCTTCGAAGTGGAGATGCCCTCTTCGAACAGCCCCTTCTTGGCCCGGTCGAACGCGTTGTCACTGCGCGTCCGCGCCGTCACAGCGCGCTTCGACGCCATTCCGAAGGATTCTTTGTAGAGGTTGCCGCGCTCGTCCCGCTGCAGATCCCCAGGCGACTCGTACGTCCCCGCGAACCAACTGCCGACCATCACGCTGCTGGCCCCGGCGGCCAGCGCCAGCGCCACGTCCCGCGGATGCCGCACGCCACCGTCGGCCCACACGTGCTTGCCGAGCTTCCGCGCCTCCGCGGCGCACTCGGCGACGGCGCTGAACTGCGGCCGCCCCACGCCGGTCATCATCCGCGTGGTGCACATGGCGCCGGGCCCGACACCGACCTTGATGATGTCCGCGCCGGCCTCGCCCAGATCCCGGACACCCTCCGCGGTGACGACGTTGCCCGCCGCGACCGGCACGCTCGGGTTCGCTTCCTTCACGGCCCGCAGCGCCGCGATCATCTTCTCCTGGTGCCCGTGTGCCGTGTCCACGACCAGCACGTCCACCCCGGCCTTGATCAACGCCTCGGCCTTGGCCCGCACGTCCCCGTTGACCCCGACCGCCGCCGCGACCCGCAACTTGCCGTCGTCGTCGGTAGCCGGCTTGTAGACCTCGGCCCGGAGCGCGGTCAGCTCCGTCAACACGCCACGAAGCCTCATCGTCTCGTCCACGCCCAACGCGATCTTGTGCGCGCTGTGGTGAAGCTCGTCGAACACGTCCTGGGGCCGCGAGTCGAGCGACAGCTTCAACACGTCGGTGTTCATCACGTCGCCAAGCCGCGCAAACCGGTCAACCCCCGTGAGCGCCGCCTCGTCGACAACGCCAAGAGGCCGCCCACCGTCGTCCACGACGACGACCGCCCCGTGCGCCCGCTTGTGCAAGAGGTTCCACGCGTCCGCCACCGCATCGCCCGTGGTGAGCGTCAACGGGGTGTCCCAGACGGGATGCCGCTCCTTGACCCACGCGATGATCTCCGCGACGGCCTCGGTGGGCACGTCCTGCGGGATGACGACGAGCCCGCCACGCCGCGCGATGGTCTCCGCCATCCGCCGCCCGGCCACGGCCGTCATGTTGGCGACGACGATCGGGATCGTGGCCCCGGTGCCGTCCGAAGTGGAGAGGTCGACGCCGAACCGCGACTCCACGGCGCTACGGCCGGGGACGAGGAACACGTCGTCGTAGGTCAGGTCGTAAGAGGGTCGATGCCCTTCGATGAACCGCACGTGCTTCCACGATACCCGCAGCGTCTCACCAGGGCATGCGGCTCGGCTCCCAGACGTAGCCGGTGGTCGTGGTCACCACCACGAACCCGAGGCGTTCCAGGATCGGCCTGCTGTCCTCCGACGCGTCGACCTGCAGGTACTTCACACCTCGTTCGATCGCGACGCGCGCACGGTGTGCCACGAGCGCGCGGTAGATGCCCTTGCCCCGCCACGCGGCGAGCGTGCCGCCGCCCCAGAGCCCGCCGAACTCCGTGCCCGGCACGATCTCGAGCCGCGCCGACGACACGACCTGGCCGTCCGCCTCGGCGACCACGACGACCGTGTTCGGGTCGTCCTGCTTCTCCAGCAGGTAGTCGACGAGCCAGCTGCTGTTCCTGCCGAACACCTCCGTGGCCGTGGCGGCGAGCCGATGCAGGTCGGCTTCCTCCTTGGTCTCGCGCAGGACGATCCCGTCTTCGAGCTGGACCGGCCCCGCCATCTCCTCGGCGAGCCCGACGAGCACGGTCTCGCGACCCTCGGAGACGAAACCGGCCGCCTCCAGCCGTTCCGGCAGGTCAGCGGGCCTGTCGTGACCCCAGGTCTTCCATTCGACGGCCTGCCCGCGCGCGGCGAAGAAGTCGCGCTGGCGTGCGATCACCGCGTCCAGCTCGGCGCCGTCGAGACGGAGGTCGGGCGGGCCTGCGACGAAGCCGCGGCGGTGTGCCCAGGCGACGCGGAACACCTCCGAGTCCTGGACCGCGTCGGGATACACCTCCCACTCGGCGGAGCGGGCCTGGGTGTCGAATGCGCTGAGCAGCGCGGATGCGTCGGTCACCGGCTTGACGCTATTGCCGGGCGCGGACGGCCGCACCCGATTTTCGAACCAGAACCGCCCGAGCGCGAGCACGCTGACCGGCCATTTCTCGGTGAGCACGCGGCGCAGGACGGGCTGCTCGGAGCCGGTGATGCGGGGTAGCCACTCACCTGGTCTCCCGGCGAACGTCACCGGGGCGCCGTAGACCTCTGGCCAGGGCTCGACCACGTTGAGCAGCAGGCCCTTGGCCGTCGCTCCGCTCCAGCCGCCTGCCTCGAGCTCCGCGCCGAGCTCGCTCCCTTCGTCGAAGTCGACGACGACCCAGACCTCGAACAGGACCGTGTGCCCGGTGTCGAGGCTGATCGGCAGGACGACGCGAATCGTCGTGCCGAAGTCCTGCACGGCGAGGACACGCCCGTCGTACCAGGTCGCCGTCGCGTAGCGGTCCAACTCCGTCCACTGCGCGAAGTCGTCCGGCTCGGCGTAGACGCGGCTGAACTCCTCGTTCTCCCCCACGCCACCACGCTAGCGGCGGTCAGCTCTCGGGATTCGGTCGTGCGGTGGGCAGGAGTGCCCTCACCTCCTCGATCGTGGTCGCTTCCGACGGGTCCTTGTCCGGGCGGTAGCGGACGACGCGGGCGAACCGCAGCGCCACGCCGCCGGGGTAGCGCGGCGAGACCTGCACGCCGTCCAGCTCGATCTCGATCACCAGTTCCGGGCGGACCATGACGACCCAGTCGTTCTGCTCGGTGGCGATCTCCTGCAGGGCTTTCGTCTGCCACTTCAGCAGCTCGTCGGTGAGCCCCTTGAAGGTCTTGCCGACCATGACCGGCGGGCCGCCGTCCGGGTCGCGGGCGCCCAGGTGCAGGTTCGACAGCCAGCCGCGGCGGCGGCCGCTGCCCCACTCGACGCCGAGCACGACCAGGTCGAGCGTGTGCACCGGCTTCACCTTCTGCCAGGCGCTGCCTCGGCGGCCTGCCGCGTAGGGCGAGGCCAGCGACTTCACCATCACGCCCTCGTGGCCCGCGGAGAGCGCCGCCGTGACGACGTTCGCCGCTTCCTCCGGCGACGGGTCCAGCACGCCTGGGATGACGTGCTCGCCCGCCACCTGCCGCAGTGCGGCCAGGCGGTCGCGCAACGGCTCGTCGAGCAGGTCCTTGCCGTCGAGGTGCAGGCAGTCGAAGAAGTACGGGTGCAGCAGCAGCTCACGTTCGTCCTGCGCGCCGAACCTGCTCATCGTCTCCTGGAACGGCCGAGGTCTCCCCTCGTCGGTCAGCGCCAGCGTCTCGCCGTCGAGCACCACCGAGGTGCACGGCAGGCCGCGCACGAGCTCGACGAGCTCCGGCACCGTCTTGGTGATCTCGCGCAACGTGCGCGTGTAGACGTGGACCTCGTCGCCGGAGCGGTGCACCTGGATGCGGGCGCCGTCGAGCTTGTGCTCCACCACGCAGCTGCCGAGCTCGGCCAGGGCCTCGTCCAGCGACTCCGCCGGCGAGGCCAGCATGGGCCGCAGGGGGCGCCCGACCTCCAGCCGGAACGCCTCCAGCACGCGCGCGCCGCCGTCGAGCGCGGCCACCGCGGTCTCCGGTAACCGGCCGGACAGCATGAACGCCCGCCGCACCGTCTCGCCCGGCACGTCCGCGGCCGAGGCGATCGCGTCCAGCATCACGCCCTCCAGCGCGCCCTGGCGGAGCTCGCCGGTGAGCAACCGGCGTAAGAAGTCCTGCTCCGCCTCGGTCGACCGCGCGAACAGCGCCGTCAGCAGGCCGACCCGGCGCTGCGCCGAGCCCTTGCCGGACGTCGCGGCCACCTCGGCGAGCGCGGCGTCGACCTCGGCGATCGTCAGTTCGGCGCGGGCGGCGGGCGGCACGGACAGGTCGACGACCGTCCGCCAGCCCGCGCCGATGCGACCCTGCCGCGGCGTGCCTATGAGGAACGACACCACCGCGACCACCACGTCCGCCGTCGCCGCCCGCAGCAACGCGGACAACGCCTTGACCTTGGCCAGGCGTGACCGGGTCGCCGCCACCGCGGCTGACGTGTCGACCACTTCGGAGAGGAGCACGGTTCAATGGTGCACCCGAGCACTGACAATTTCTGGAGGCTCGGGCTAGGCTGACCGGGTCAACCGTTCTACCTGGGGGTTTACCGCACCATGCGTGCTTTCATCGCTGCCGCCCTGCTCTTCGCGGCCGTCGCCGTCACGTCCTTCGCCGGTCCCGGCACCGGAGACCGCGAGCACATCCTCGGCACTGACGCCGACGCCAGCGCCCTGCGGGAGCACATCCTCTAGTAGAGCGTCGCAGCCATCTTTTGGATGGTGACGGGTGGGAGTGATGCCGACAGTGGCCGCGCTTCGATCGTGAAAATCGCGCTCTCGTGGCTGCCACCTGCAGAGTTGGCGGTAGTTGGAGTGATCGGCAAACGCTTGCGCCAGTACTTTTCTACCGCCAACTCAGCGGCGACCTAACGTGAGAGCGCGGCCAGACCGCCTCGTACCCTGCCCGCCCGACTCAGCGGAGCACAACTGAGCCGCGACGCTCTACTAGTGGTGTGGCCCGGAACGTTGCCGGGGGAATTCGCGGTCAGACGGGTGCATCGTGGTGCCGCGAGGCGCCCTGCTGAGCGTGAATTCGCTCGCCAACGAGCCGGGTCACGCCACTAGGCCACGGCGACGTCGGCGATCTCCCTGACCGCCTCGCGGAGGCGGTCAGGGGTCAGCGACGCGTAACCGAGCACCAGACCGGGCCACATGGGCGTGCGCGTGTACTGCGCCAACGCCCAGACGTGCACGCCACGCTCCGCAAGCCTGCTCTTCAACGCGAGGTCGTCCGTCCCGTCAGGCATGCGCAGCACGACGTGCAACCCTGCCGCGACGCCGATGGGCTGCCATGCGGGCAGATGCTCCGCAACGGCCTCGAGCAGCGCGTCCCGCCTCTTCCGGTAGAGCGCGCGCGTACGGCGCAGATGCCGGTCGTAGCCGCCGGTCCGCAGCAGATGCGCGAACGCGGCCTGCGGGATCGTGCCGGTGCCCATGTCGTTGTACTGCTTGCGTTGCACGATGCCTTCGCGCAGACGTTCCGGCACCACAAGCCATCCGAGGCGCAACGCGGGCGCCAGCACCTTGCTCGTCGTGCCCTGGTACACCACGTGGTCGGGTGCGAGGGCCTGCAACGCGCCCAGGGCCGGCCGGTCGTAGCGGTGCTCGGCGTCGTAGTCGTCCTCGATGATCAACGCGTCCCGCTCGCGCGCCCACTCGACGAGCGCCCGCCGCCGTTCCGGGTGCAGCACCATGCCTAGCGGGAACTGGTGCGCCGCCGTGACCAGTACCGCCTTGCAGTCCGTTTTGGACAGAAGATCGACCCGGATTCCCTTGTCGTCCACCGGAACCGCCACGGTCTCAAGGCCGTGCGAGCGCAGCATGTTCTCGCCGCCGAAGTGGCTGGGCTCCTCGATCGCGATGCTGCCGTTCACGATCCGCGCGGTGAGCTGCAACCCGTCCGCCGCGCCGTTGGTGATCACCGCGTCCTTGGCGACCACCGCCCGGACGCGGGCCAGGTAGTCGACGATCTCCTTGCGCAGTCCCAGGAAACCGGCCGGATCGGGGTAGGCGAGGTCGTCGTCGGGCAGCTCGGCGAGCGCCGAGCGA
The DNA here is from genome assembly GCF_033949925.1 of Lentzea kristufekii. Lineage (NCBI taxonomy): Bacteria > Bacillati > Actinomycetota > Actinomycetes > Pseudonocardiales > Pseudonocardiaceae > Lentzea > Lentzea kristufekii. The sequence continues at coordinate 2,680 of NZ_JAXAVV010000022.1, read as the reverse complement.
TGAGCCGCCACCCACTCGGCGCGGGGGAACGCGCCCAGCGCGGGCAGGCCGGGCCGCAGGTTGTACCGCCACCGCTGCGGCGGCGCGGGCACGCCGCACGCGCCGGCCGGCCCGAGGCTCGCGACCGTCGTCCCCGAGCCGCGCCGCGTCGTGAGGTACCCCTCCGCGACGAGCTGCGTGTACGCCGACGTCACCGTGCCGCGCGCCACCCCGAGCTGCGTGGCCAGGTCGCGGCTCGACGGCAGCCGCGTGCCGGGCGGGAGCCTGCCGTCCCGGATCCCCCGGCGCAGTTCGGCCTCCACCCCGCGACGCCGCTGGTGCCCCGGCAACAGCAGCTCGCGAAAAGTGGTCCAGTTCGTGGTCATTGAAGTGGAGCTTAAACCTGGACCAGTTCAGCGCAAGGCTCTGAGGCATGAAACTCGGGGTGGCCGCAGGAGCGACAGCGGCAACGATCGTCGGCGCGTCGGTGCCGATCACGGGCATGCTGGACGGCTACCCGGTCCTGACCGGCCAGGCCATGCGCTACGCCCTCGGCGCGGCCGTGTTGCTGCTGGTGGCGCGCCGTTTGCCCATGCCTTCGTGGCGTGACATCCCGCCGTTGCTCGGGGTGGTCGTCACGGGCATGCTCGGCTTCAACGCCGTGCTCATCGCCGCCCAGCAGTACGCGGAACCGGGCTTCGTCGCCGCCGTCATGGGCGGCGCACCCATCGCACTGGCGCTGCTGTCACGCCAACGAACCGCATCGGCCGTGGTGGGCGCCGTGGTGGTGGCAGCGGGCATCGTGCTGTTGTCCGGCGGCGGCTCGTGGCACGGTCCTGGCCTTGCGCTGGCGTTGATCACGATGGCCGGCGAGGTCTGCTTCACCTTGTTCGCCGTGGGAGTCGTACGGCGCCTTGGCGTGCTCGGTGTGGCGACCTGGACGTGCATCTTGGCGACGGTGATCGGTGCCGTGCTCGGCACGTTCTTCGGCGGCTGGCAGATGCCGAACGCCCGGCAGGGCTTCTCGCTCGTGCTGCTGGCCGTGGTGGTGACCGCGCTGGCCTTCGGACTCTGGTACTTCGCCGTGAACCGCCTGGGCTCCGACCGCGCGGGCGTGCTCATCGGCCTGATGCCGGTGTCCGGCCTCGCGACCTCCGTGCTGCTGGGCGCGCAGGAGCTCACGCTCGTGTCCGTCGCCGGCGTCACCACGGTTGCACTCGGGTGCGTCATCGGGCTCCGGCGAGGGACACACGAACCAGAGGGAACACACCACACACACGACGCGGGCCGGGTACCCCCAAAATCAACAATAGCGAACGGGTCTGACACCGCCGCGGAAGTTGTTGCGCCGTAAAGGTGTCAGGAGTTGGCGACCACGACCGCCATCTGCCGGATGATCGCCCACGAATCGCCAGGCTCGGCACGCACCCGGTCGAAGATCTCCCGCTGCTCCGCCGTGAACCGTCCGCGCTCCAGCAGCGCAACGGCAAGGCTGTGCACATCTACATCAGCAGAGGCGCCCTTCGAGTACCAGAACCACACGGCGTGAAGGGCGGCCTCGCGCGGTGCGCCGTACCAGTGCGAAGGCTTGTTCGGGTTGGGTGCGGAAGGGTGCGGCACCCGGTAACCCAAGCGCTTGGCATGCCGCCGGAGAACGCCGTAGGCGCGAAGGTCAGCCTGCCAAGCGGCGTGACTCGCGGTCAGCAGTTCCAGCGCCGCGGGCAGCAAGGCCGGGTCGCGGGTGAAGTCGCCGGCCACGGACTGGAGAAAGCTGAACGACGCCTCGAAACCAAGCGGCCGGTAGCGCCACAGGCACAGGAGCAGGGCGCTGACGCGATGGCCCAGCGGCAGCGAGGTGTCGACAACTTTCCTCGCAGAACCGGCGAAACTCACGAACTGACCTTCGCGAGCCACGAAGCGGCCTCATCAGCGGGCAGCACGCGAGCAACGTCGACGAGAGGCGTCATCATCGGGTAGACGCGGCCCGCGTTCCACGACCGCAGGTACGGCGGCGGGTCCAGCACGACGACCCGGCGGCCCTCGAACAACGGGATGTCGGACGGGCGGCCCTCGTTCCAGATCGTGTCGCCGAACCCGTCGGAAAGCTGGAACTGGCCCCGGATTCCGCCCTCGGGTTCGAGGTCCGGGCCCACGGACGCCGCCTCCACCCACGACTGCAACGGCGGTTCGCCAGGCACGTGCTCTGGAACCAGTCGGTAGGCGAGCAGCGTGTGGAGCTGGAAGTTGTCGCCGATGCCGCCGATCGTCACCTCGAAACCGGTGCCACTAGGGCGATGCAGCACCAGCAACGGTTCGAGGTCCACCACCATCAACAGGCCGTACAACCATGAATCAGCAGGCACGGCAGCCAGAAGGCGCTCGCGATGCGGCAGGCCGGCGCGGATGTCCTCGTCCTGCATGGGCAGCAGGAGAGAACGCTCCCAAGCGTCACCATCGCCGCGTTCGAAGGCTTCGGCCACGCGCAGGACCAACGGCTCCAACGCGTCGCACATGCCGATGTAGAACAGCAGGTTGCCGAGCAGCTCGTTGACCTGGACGTCCGGTGACGAAGAAAGGACCAGGGCCGCCGCCGACATCTCGTCGGGCGAACGGCCCTGGGCCTCGTTGATGAACGTTTCGAACGCGCCCGGCTCGCCCCGGACGACCGCTGCCGCGACCGACGTCAGATCCACGCGCAGGA